>CP004371.1:5410000-5710000 GCA_000597885.1 Flammeovirgaceae bacterium 311 | reverse complement strand
AATAATAATGACCACGTGCTCTCCTTCGATGGCAAAATGCTGGGCCTTAGCAGTGGTGTGGAGGCCTTGGGCGGCTCCATTATTTACACAGTTCCGGTGGGTGGCGGCACACCTACTCAAGTTACCCCCAGGGGGCCATCCTATTTGCATGGCTGGTCGCCCGATGGTAAAAGCCTGATCTTTACCGGCGAGCGCAACGGCGAATTTGATATCTACAAAATACCTGCAAAAGGTGGTAAAGAGGTGCGTCTCACTACAGCAAAAGGCCTGGACGATGGCTCCGAATACACTCCTGATGGCAGGTACATTTACTTTAACTCCAACCGCAGCGGCAGCATGCAGATCTGGTGCATGAAAGCCGATGGCAGTGAACAGGAGGCCGTTACCAATGGTGAATTCCACGACTGGTTTCCCCATGTTTCTCCTGATGGTAACTGGCTGGTATTTGTGTCTTTCCTGAAAGAAGAAGTAGAAGCCGGAGACCATCCTTTCTACAAGCATGTGTACCTGCGCATGCTACCCCTTAAGCAGGGATTGCCTGCCGGCGAAACGCCAAAAGTAATTGCTTATGTCTATGGTGGGCAGGGCACCATTAATACCCCCTCCTGGTCGCCCGACAGCAAAAAAGTAGCCTTTGTAAGCAACAGTAAAATGGACGAAACAGAGGTGGAGTAATTTGAAATTTGCTGTTACAGCCTCTGCCGACCCCGGGATTTTGAGCTTTGGCATGGCGAGCCCCGAACCTCACAATGGAGTTCGGGGCTCATCAGGCCAGGTTTATGTAAAACTGCCGTCTAAGCAGGAACACGAGAAAATTAGCAGCTTCATCAATTAGCCCTGTGGCTACAGCCGGGTGTACTATCAGATATCAGAATATTCAGTTGCGTGCAGCAGGTAAATGTCAGCCCGTTTGAAATTGCCTTCGTACTCCTGCATACCGCTCAATTTCTTCCAGGCCGGATCATCGCCAAAGGCTTTCCATTTAGCATCGCGCTCCTGCATATTTTCAAAAGATGTCATGTACATGAGGCTTGGCATAATTGTACCTGCTAACACCCGGCCGTAAAATACTGCATTAAAGCCCAGACGGTCAAAAATCTGTATCTCTCCATTGTTGAACATGGAAACCTTGTTCATGTGCAGCTTTTCAGTGGCTGCCTCGTAATTACGCAGCTCATAGATTCTTTCGCTCCTGCCTGATTTCAGCTTAGGCACTTCCACGCCGGGCATACCGGAAAAAGCCTCCATCAGAATGGACTCATAGCCTGTATAGGGGGCATTATCGGCAGCAGCCTCTGTATAATCTTTGGCAGCTGATGCATACTGCTTGTCTTTTAACAGTGTTTCTTCTATTGTAAGAAATCTTTCAGGCCTGCTAAAAGGTATGAACACATATACCCGCTGCACCGTATCAGCCTTACTGCTACTTTTATTTTCGACTGCTTTAAATACACCTACCTTGCTAATGCCGGCACGGTGCAAAGCAGGCAGATAAGCATGCTGCAGATACTGATCCAGGCGAGCCTCCTGCTCCTTACTGTTCAGGTGATAAATCTTTAGCTGATAATAAGAAGGTTTAGCCGACTGGCTGTACAGCGGCAGTGCATGGCCCACCCACAGCAACAGCAGGCAAAGCGCATAAAGGTTGATCTTTTTATTGTTGACAGACATCTAGAGAATTGGATTTTAGCAAAACCCTAATTTACACAAGCTGCTGCTGATTACATAATTGAAGATGTTGTAAAACTATCAAACATAAGCGGCAAACCCCCTTGATTTGCTGCAGCACTATTGCTGCGATCCGCTTTTCATCTGCTCCCGCAGCCATTTGGGCCGGTCGGTGGTAATGCCTTTTACACCATAGGCTGCAAGTGTTTTTGCTGCTTTAGGGTTATTTACGGTATAAACGTACACCTCCAGCTGGTGCTCCTGCATTTTACTCATAAAGGCTTCATTCACCAGCTTGTAGTGCACGTCCAGCCCGTTCAGCCTGTTTTCTTTGGCAATCTGTATTGCCTGTTCCAGGCTATACTCTTTGTAATTGTGCAGCAGCCAGTAGGCAGGTATGTTGGGCATTAGCTGCTTTGCCTGCACAATGGCGTCCTGATCAAAGCTGATGAGGATGAGCCTGTCCTGAATGCCGCTCTGTTCAATTTTATGCTGCAGGTGGGGCAGTGCCTCCGGTCCTGCCTTAATTTCAATCACCAGCTTTTTGTCTTCAGGTACCAGGGCCAGCACTTCTTCCAGCAGGGGTATTTTCTCTCCGCTGTATTGCTGATTCTTCCAGCTGCCAACCTCCAGCTTACGGAGCTCTTCGGATGGCGTGTCTTTGATAGTCAGATTACGGCTCCCTGTCGTTCTGCGGGTATCCTTGTCGTGGATCACCATCAGCTGATCATCGGCCGATAGATGAATATCGATCTCCACCGCCTCTGCTCCCTGTTCATAGCCCAATTTAACAGAAGCAAGGGTATTTTCAGGAGCCTGGTAGGAGGCTCCTCTATGTGCAATTATTTCCTGGGGATAGATGGGTGAAGACATAAGCATGATACTTACTAACATAACTATACAAAAAAAGCTTCTCTTATTCATGAATACAGATGTTTAATAGCAACGTAAATAAAAGAGGGAAGCAGAACCTCCCCCATTTATAACCAACCAACAAGTATGAATGCTTTTAAGCTCAGACGCCGGCACAGGCATTATCTGCACCCCGGGATCAATGTGGTGCAGCAGTAATCCTTTACCTTTCATCTGCCTGCAAAGAAAGAACAGTACTGTTAGCTAATTATGAACAGGAGTTTATTAAATGTTCATGTAAACTGCAACCAATGGCCTGCTTCTGTATTGTAATTCCGGTTCTTCAAAGTCCTGTATATATTCAGCAAAAGGCAGGGTGATTTTATCACAGTTATTTTGGGTTAAAGATCAGCCTGTTGGCAAGGTCCACCTCCTCCTGCAGGATTGTATGCGGACGCCCCCTGAAGACTTTCAGGCTAAGCTGTGCACCCATACTTTCCATTATTTTCTTAGTTTCCTCTACCCGACTCAAAGGCACATGCGGGTCGGGATCGCCGGTGCTGATGAATACAGGCGTTTGCTCGAAGCTTCCTTTGTAGTTTTCATGATCAAGGCTTTTGCCAATCAGCCCACCAGTAAAAGCTGCTATGCCTCCCCAGCGTTGTGCATGGCGGGTGGTATATTCCAAAGCAAGGCAGGCTCCCTGGGAAAACCCGGCAATGTAGATATTGCTGCCCGTTACCCCCTGTGCCATTATTTCATGCACAGTGCTGTCCAGCAGCTGCAGGGCAGAATCCAGCGCCGGCTGATTTTGGCTGGTGGGCGCCATGAAGCTGTAGGGATACCAGCTGTTATTAGTTGCTTCAGGGGCAAAGAGGGTAAAATCTTCTACCTCCAGGGCCTGCCCCAGGGAAAGTATATCTCTGGCAGAGGCACCCCTGCCATGTATCAGAATCAGGGCCTTATTAGTTTCCTGCAGTGGGCTGCCGAGGGCAAGCAGGGGTTTAGCGTTGTGTGTATACATAAGTTACTAATACTTTGGATAAGCCCGGGAGCAGTTACGTGAGCTATAAACCATCCGGATCCGGAAAAGTCAGATACTGCTCGCCGAGCTTTTGCGCAGGCCTGTTGTAAACAACGCCTTTTCGTAGAAACGGCCTATCCGGAATCCGAAGCCTGGTATGCCTGATTATTTAAATGCTATAGCCCCATAAAAGTTTGGGTCATACTGCAATAGTTTTACTAATGAGGAATGTTTATAAACTTATATATAAGCAGGATGTTTCCCGATCCTCATTCCATTACTATATCTGATATCATGTAAGGGCAAAACCCGGAGCTAAAACCTTAAACTGAAGGCTGAACCAGAGCCTGAGAAGAAATGCTGAAAAGGAGCTCACCCACTTCTGCGGGTGAGGCAGGTCAGGAGGCTTAGAGCACCCGGTACTTATACAGGCAGTAAGTGAACCTATCGGGAAGGCTTAGGGTGATAACTCCTCCCCGCTCAACCACCTGTTCAGATGCTGCTCCTGCACCCAGTACCGGTTCCAGTCTTACACTGCTGCCCTCCTCCAGCCAGGTTTCAAGCTGTTGCTTATCATGTGGATGGGCTTCGCGATAAACCATCAGGAAGCCCTCTTTCCCTTTCATTGACTGAAAACCGGTCCAGCTAAAGCCATCAGGTTCTTTGCCAATCGGGAAAATAGCTCCCTGGTGAAGCTCATGCTGGATGTTTCTGTATGCTTTGAGGGTGGCGGAATGCGAAAAAGCTTCAGGGGGCAGACTGCTGCCCTCCATCCAGGCCAGGGGCTGGGCCATAAATGTTACGGCCATCTGGTAGTCGAAAGGGATTTTAGCAGGCGCCAGGGGATCATCGGCCGCATACTTATCGGCATTACGCCAGGGATTCAGCCACTCGATTTGCAATTTTTCTGCAGGCACATAAGCCGACAGCATCCAAAGGTTACGCAAGGTGCGGTGGGGGTAATAATTGGCCCAGTCGGTATAGCGGTTCTCCAGAAAGATATTGCCATATTCGGTAAAGTAGTGGTAGCCAAAGCGTTTACCTGCCGTTACGTCAACATTGAAGACAGCCTGTCCCTCACTGGCCTCCATCACTTTTTCGAACATGCGGCGCAGGTTTTCTTCAGATTGGATACTGCTCAGATTGATACCATCGATTTTGAAAACCCGTATGCCCCATTTTTTATAGTAACTGATCAGGATATCTGCATCGCGCTCCCACTGCCGGTAGTGATCTACTCCACTGGGATTGAACCACAAACAAAGCTCCACACCTGCTCTTTTTGCTTCTTTTATTATTTTGGAAAAACCATTCGGCAAACGTTCCCTGTGAGGCTGCCAGTCTTCCAGGCTCCAGTCATTCCAGCGCTGGCCTGCTTTGCTGGCTGAATTTTTGGAGAGGCCCTGTTGCCAGCCATCATCCAGCTGCAGATGCGTAATTCCCAGCCGTTTGCCCGCCCTGATCTCATTCAGGATAAAAGCTTCGTTCATACGGCTGTCTCTGCTGCGGTCGCCCCAGGTATTCATCAGGATCATTTCATCCCGCTGCGGCTGCAGGGCCCGTATAGATTTCTGGTATTGCCGAAGGTTTTGCTGTAGCTGATTTTCATCAGCACCGGCAAGCCCCATAGCATACCCATATCCCCGTACCCACTCATTCCCCTGTACATCTGCAGGAGTTACGCCTATGCCAAACAGCTGCACCAGTGTTTCGTCCAGGCTAAAATCAGCCCCCGGATACGCCTGCTGACTTTCTGCCGTAGGCGCTTCCTTGAGCATCCAAAAGCCCACCTGCCTGGCTTTATTATGAGCCAGCACCAGGTTAGCCGTAAAAGCAACCGGCTTTCTGTAAGCCAGGAACTCCTTGGACTGAAGCAGGGTGTTGTTGTGATCTGTAGCCTGTTTAAAGCTTATAGCTTTCAACTGCCAGTGTGTGCCAGCCAGTGGTACAAGACCTATACGGGCAGTTCCAGCTTCATTTGAACTGGCCGTAATGGCTTCTATCATTGCCAGTTCGTCAGCCTTTGGGCCTGCAGTTAACCAGCTGTTTTGACGGGGAGTACCCCTCAAGTAGTAGTGGGTAGCCACACTTGCCAGGTCCGGATAAAGCTCAAACACCCGCTTTACCTCCAGCCCGCCCAGCGAATAGCTGACAGTTACCTCCAGGTACTGTGGTTCTGCTGCAAAACGACGTTTCCAGCTTGTTTGTAAGCTCCCGCCGGTTGCGTTCATATTTTCTCCCGGCAGGTAAAGATCCGGCAGTGGCTGCTGTTCCAGCCTTATTTCCTGTTTAGGATTCTGCCTGTTGCGAAAGTAAATAAGGGCCAGATTGCCCCCGTTCCAGCGGTAAGCCTGCTGTATAGCATTATTTTCTAAGTAGAGGGTATCGTTTTGCAGATAGGCCTTTAGCTGCTGTAGCTCTGCCTGCTGCGCACAAACCGGCAGTGACAGTAAAACCAGCAATGCGAATGTTTTGAGCCACAGAAAAACTGTCACAGAGTCTGTTATATTTAATGTAAATGATCATTAAAATTGCTGCTCTCAGAGAAGCAGAGCATCCCGGGCTGGCAAGATATGAGGGATGTAGCTGTGCCTTTCCTGATGCTCCGTCTAGTTTACTAAACTTTGCCTGCATTGCCAAAATTTAGTAACAATCCAATTCAACATATAATTATTTTTAAATATCTATGCTGTTCTGGTAGGGTTAAACTGGAGCAGTAGCACTTAAATTTCCAGTATAGATTTTACTTTTTCAGCTATTAAACTAATATTTACTCACTATTTTTAGGCTTTTGTATGCTGTGCTACAGCTAAAACAGAGGTTGATTGAATCAGGGGATGAAATTTTGCTCTCCATTGATCCAGGCAGCTGTACAGCTATCACAACTCAAACAGCGCCACTCATCCATTAAACCCAATAAAAGATGAACCCGAATTTTTCAGTTAAAGACAAGGTAATAGTAATAACAGGCGCAACTGGTGTACTGGGAACAGTCATGGCCGGCAGCCTGGCCAAAGCAGGCGCCATTGTAGGCATATTGGGCAGAAATGAAAGTAAGGTTAATGCTTTTGTGGATGAGTTACAGAACAAGGGCCTGCAGGCTTTTGCACTGGTGGCAGATGTGCTCGACGAAGCCGCGCTGGCCAAAGTACGCGAAAGTGTGGCTCAGCAATGGGGGAAAGTTGATATACTCCTGAATGTGGCTGGTGGCAACCTGCCCGGGGCTACTATTGGTCCCGATCAATCTGTTTTAGATCTTTCGGCCGATGCGGTTAAGAAAGTAATGGAATTAAATTACCTGGGCACTGTTTTACCTGTCCAGGCATTTTTACCACTGATGATTTCAAATAAAAAAGGTAATATCATCAACATCTCTTCAGTATCGGCGCAAAATCCACTTACACGGGTGATGGGCTATTCTTCTGCCAAGGCAGCTATCGACAACTATACCCAGTGGCTGGCCGTAGAGCTGGCCCATAAGTTCGGTGAAGGCTTCCGGGTAAATGCCATCACACCCGGTTTTTTCCTGACCGAGCAAAACCGTTCTCTGCTAACCAATACCGATGGTAGCCTTACCAGCAGGGGCAACACCATCAAAGAACACACCCCCATGAACCGCTTTGGAGAGCCCGACGACCTGACAGGCACCCTGCTTTGGCTTTGCAGCGATGCCTCTCGTTTTGTAACGGGTGTTTCTGTTCCTGTAGACGGAGGGTTCAGTGCTTTTTCGGGCGTCTAATTCTGGCTGAAGAACTTATTTTTAATGTTTATTTTATTACATGGCGAAAAACTGAAAAGAGGATAGGCTGGAGAATTCGTAAGTTTACCAGCAGTTGGCAGTGGGTTTAAGCCTATGCCGCTGAAATTGACCATACCTGTTACTTTACTCTTCGCCATGATACAGAAAAACATGAATGCCCCAGGCTTTAAGCTTAAAGATGTATTTGGCAGAACCATTGACCTGAATGAGTACAGCAACAAAAAAGTGCTGCTCGCTTTTTTCAGGCATGCTGGCTGCCCGTTTTGTAATTTGCGGGTGCACACGCTTTCCAAAGCACACGAAGAGCTGAAAGCCAAAGGTCTGGAAATGATCTTCTTTTTCGAATCAAAAGAAAACATCATTCTCAGAAGCAGCTTTCACCAGGGAATTTCCCCCATCCCCATCATCTCAGATCCGGATAAAGTGTGGTACAATGCCTATGGCCTGGAAAGCTCCGGCTACAAATCTGCCATCAGCCACATGACCACCTTTGTACAAACAGCCATCAAAGCAAAATTAGCAGGAGTGCCCATGCACCCTATGGCCGATGGCGAATCTATCAGCACCATGCCTGCTGAGTTCTTACTGGAGCCCGGACTGGTGATCAGAGATTTCCATTATTCCCAGCGCCTCAACGACCGCATGCACTTAGAACATATCAAAGCATTTGCAGCGTCCGATCTGGTGGCAGTATAAACCCTTGCGCCGCTGTAAACTCCTGCTCCTGCCTGAGCCTTTATCAGGACCTACCGCTCATTTCCATGCCCCTCTCCTGAAATTCAACAATATTTTTATCAGAACTAAAGAATTAATTGAATAGCCATAAACGGCTCTGGTAAGGCTATTTATGATTTATTGGCAGTGCCAGCCTGCTCAAGAACTGGCTGATTACCAGGCAAGATGATGTAATTGTTAAAAAAATCCATTTTGCTTGCAGCCTTAGCCCAGAATTCCCGTTAAAGAGGTAGCTGTTCTTTCTAGCAGTTGCTTTGCCATCTGTTGCAAATAGCTCAGCCAATGCATAAAAACACAGAAGGTAAGGTAGGATATAGACAAGGAGTAGGGATCTGGAGTAACTTTAAATGAAGAAATTAAATAGTATATTATTAGTAGATGATGATGCTATCTGCAGCTGGATTAACAGGGTAATGCTGGAAGAGATGAAGGTAGCGCAAACAGTAGCATGTATAAACGATGGAAAATCGGCCATTGAATATCTGCAGAACGGTTGCTGCAATCCGGATGCCACGCCCAATGCTTGCCCGGACCTGATTTTTCTGGATTTGAATATGCCAGGTGTTGACGGTTTTGAAGTACTGGAAAAGCTCAGAGAAACTAAAGGTTGTGAATCCTTTAGTGCTGAAAAAATTGTTGTGCTTACCACCTCAATGCACCAGAAAGATCTGGAAAAGGCAAACAACTATAACGTTTATGGCTATCTGATCAAACCATTGACTGAAGCCAAAATCAATGGAATTCTGGAAGGTTTCATGGAACGCCTTCAGCAAAAAAATTCGGAACAGAAGGAAAAACCAAACAACACGCTGCCGCCAGATCGCCATTCGACCGACAGACCCGCTGGTGCTGTAAATCCCCTCAAGGAAAATAAATTAAAATAAGTTAACAGTGGGATCAAATGCTGAGCTAAGGATCCACCACTATTTTTTTAACTATCATCATGAAGAAGATAAGCAACGTTTTATTCATAGAGGACGATGAAATCACCTGCTTTCTAAACAAATCTATTGTTGAAGAAATGCAGGTTGCTGAAAATATTCAATGTCTCGACGACGAGGAAAGCGCACTTGCATACTTAAAAAACCAGTGCCGCAACCGAATGGCCGGAGAAGAGGCGTGCCCGGAACTGATTTTCCTGGACCTGAACCTGCCTTTTCTGAATGCATTTGAATTCCTGGAGCGTCTCGAAAACTATCCTGAAATTGAAGTAGAGCGCCTTTTTATAGTTCTGCTCACTGCCTCCTGGGATGCCAGAGACATGGAGAAGGCGAAAAAATACCATATTCAGGGTTTTCTGAATAAACCCCTGACGCAGGAGAAAATTCAGGAGGTTGTTGTAAACTTTAACAAGAGCATGTTTGCCAGGGGTTAGGCCCCGCAGCTTGCTCTATTTTCAATAGTGAACGGGAAGGCATTCATTCAGCTTAATTGATCTCTGCTTCACCCATGCATGCCGGCTCTGACCAATACAGTTACTTCACGCTATCTTCTGAAATTGCATTCATCCCATAACTACTGTTGCTGGTTTTAAGCCCTACAGAACCTTAACAGCCATATGGTTGTGCACGATCTGATGCATTACCGCAATCATGATCACTTAAGTGTTGTACCAGATCATTCCGGATGTCTGAAGATATGCAGTTAAACCATGCCTTAGTGGTTTCGTAGACATCCTTACACACTTATAACTCATAGAACTATGACTGATCATAAAAAATATGCCCTGATTACAGGAGCAACACAGGGAATTGGGCTGGAGTTGGCCAGGTTATTTGCTAAAGACCAGTACAACCTCATTATTGTGGCCCGCAGCCAGCAGGAGCTTAATAACACTGCCGCCGAGCTGAAACAGCAGTATGGCATTGAGGTGGTAGGCATTGCCAAAGATCTTTTTGAGCGAAATGCCCCTTTTGAGGTATATGATGAAATCAAAGCCAAAGGAATTCAGGTAGATGTGCTGGTAAATAATGCGGCACAGGGCCAGTATGGAGAATTTGTTGACACTGATATCAGCAGGGAGCTGGACATCATTCAGCTGAATATTGGCGCTTACCTAAGCTTTACCAAAAAGTATCTGAAAGAAATGGTAGCGCGAAACGAAGGAAAGATTTTAATGGTATCCTCAATAGCAGGCGAAGTGCCAGGGCCTCTGCAGGCAGTGTACCATGGCACCAAAGCTTTCATTACCTCTTTTACAGAGGCTATTCAGGAAGAGATCAAGACCAAAGGCAGCAAAGTAACCATTACCTACCTCTTACCGGGAGCTACCGATACAGACTTCTTCTACAAAGCCGATATGGAAAACTCTAAAATGGTACAGGATGGCAGCCTGGCTGATCCGGCAAAAGTGGCCAAAGATGGTTATGAAGCCCTCATGTCAGGCGACGAAAAAATAATATCGGGCCTGAAGAACAAGGCCATGGTAGCCGGTACCAAGCTAATGTCTGATAATCTGGCAGCAAAGGCCATGCACAAACAAATGGAGCCTAAGGATAAGGAAAAGAGCAAGTCCTAAGCACAAGCTGTTTAACAACCGCAATCCATGCATATTAAAAAAACCACAGTCCCGGAAAATTCCGTGGCTGTGGTTTTTTAAGTTTAATATAAAACAGGGTTTTATGGGGTGCCGCTTAGCAAACTTACCGATAAGAATATACCTGCACCCTATACCCTCTTACTCTTTGTGAAATAAATGTTTAAGATCACCTGCCCGGAACCAGCGGTATCCATATGCATCCAGTGTTATTTTATGCATTCCTTTGCCTTCGGCAACACTTACGTAGTCAACCATCAGGTCTACAAGCTTTGTTTCTTCATCGCGCTCCAGCTTCAGGCTTACTTCATGGGCTTTTTCATCGAAGTTGTGCAATATCACCAGTGAGCTGCCCTTCCAGTTATAATGCATGCAGAGCACCTGTTCAACGCCGGTTTCCATAATCTGCCAGTCCCCCCAACCTATTTCGGTACACTCCTGCCGTAAACGGATCAGGGTGGTCATCCAGTTGAGCATTGAATCAGGAGTACGGCGCTGATTTTCTACGTTTACATGCTGATAAGCATAAGGCCCGCTATCAATTACAGGGTGAACCAGTTTTTCTGCTTTGGAAAAACCTGCCTGCGGACCATCCGACCACTGCATAGGGGTACGTACTGCATTTCTCTCTTCCAGCTCCAGGTTATCGCCCATGTTTATCTCATCGCCATAGCGAATAACAGGAGCTCCCGGTAAAGAAAATATAAGGCTGTATGCCAGTTCAGTCTGTTGCCTGTTCCCCAGCATGGTAGCTACGCGCCGGCGGATGCCCCTGTCATACAACTGCATATGTTTTTCAGGAGCAAAGCGGGCAAACACCTTTTTACGTTCCTCTTCGCTAAGCCTGCCCAGGTCAAGTTCATCGTGGTTACGCAAAAAATGAGCCCATTGGTTGGCGGGTAAGGTATTGCGGGTTTCCTCCAGTGCTTTGATCAGGGGCTTGGTTTCGGCTGTAGCAAGCGCATAAAACAGGTACTGGTTTACATAGAAGTTGAACATCATATGGATGCCGTTTCCTTCAAAACCAAAGTAATCTTTGGTTTCTTCCGGCGATACGTTTGCCTCCCCCAGCAAAATAGCATTGCCTTTCCGCCATTGTAAAAATCTGCGAATTTCGCGCAGGTATTCAAACCTGATTTCTTTGCTGGTTTCTCCCGGATTCTGTGTTTCCAGTAAAAATGGAACTGCATCTACCCGAAAGCCTGCCACACCCAGTTCAAGCCAGAATCCTATGATGCGGGTAATTTCTTCTCGCACCTCGGGATTGTCTATGTTCAGGTCTGGCTGAAATTGATAAAAGCGGTGATGATAATAGGCTTTGGCTTTTTTGTCGTAAGTCCAGGTTCTGTCCTGAACCCCGGGAAATACCATGCCCTCATCCCAGTCGTCGGGTTTCTTTTTAGACCATACATACCAGTCGCGGTGTTTTGCATCTTCACTGCTCCGTGAATCCTGAAACCAGTGATGCTCATCTGAAGTGTGGTTCACCACCAGGTCTATGATTACTTTGATACCTCGCTTTTTAGCCTGGTGCATAAATTCCACAAAATTTCCGCTGGAGCCATGCCGGGGATCTACTCCGTAGTAATCTTTAACATCGTAACCATTATCCCGGTTAGGTGTAGGCTGAAATGGCGCCAGCCACACGGTATCAACACCCATTGCGTGCAGGTAATCGAGGCGCCTTGTCAGGCCTTCGAAATCGCCAATGCCATCTGCGTTCAGGTCCATGAAAGTTTCAAGGTCCAGGCTGTAGATGACTGCATTCTTATACCATAAGTCTCCTATCATAGTTTGATGGCTGTAAAAGAAGGAATTAAACATTTAGATATCCTGATGTAAATTAACCTAACGGAGCATATACTGTTTAAATTAGCTGCACTTAGGGATTGGTAGACCACATGCCCGCCTCTTTGATAAAAACACGGCGGTTGAGCTTTAGCTGTGCAATCATCAGCTCTGCAAGATCTTCGGGGTGCATAACCCGCTCCGGATCTCCCCCGATCAGGTTCTGGCTGTATGCTAATTCGGTAACCACTGTACTGGGGGTTAAAGCACTTACCCGTATGTTATGTTTTCGCACCTCCTGCATTAAAGATTCGGTTAATCCCATCAATCCGAATTTCGAGGCACTGTATGCACTTGTAACAGCAGCACCTCGCTGGCCTGCTGTAGAAGAAATATTGATGATATCGCCCTGCTGGCGCTCTATCATACCAGGCAGCACAGCCCGGGTGGTATAGTAAACACCGAAGAGATTTACCTTTACATTCCGCTCCCACTCCTCAGGTGCCAGCTCCAGAAACTTTCCAAAGCTCGCCGTTCCGGCATTGTTAATTAAAATATCTATGCTGCCGAGATCCTTTAAAACCTGTTCTACTGCTGCGTTAACAGCAGTAATATCGGCCACATCTGCCGTTACTACGGAGGCTTTTACACCTTGTGCGGTTACCTCTGTGGCTACCTCATTCAGCTGACTGCCGCTTCTAGCCAGCAAACCCACATGGACTCCCTCCTGTGCCAGTGCTACGGCTATGGCCCGGCCAATACCTTTACCTGCACCGGTTACAAGTGCATTTTTTCCCCTTAATGATTCCATTTTATCTTTTATCAAATTGATGGCTGTTTTCTTCTGCAGAACAGCTGTTGAAATTATATCAACAGGAGGCTCTGGAAAAAGTTATAGAGCAGACGGAGAAGAGTACTTTCAGATTACTTTCATTTATTTAGAATCTCTCTAAATAATAAGTAACTTGCAATGAATGATCAAAGCAATGAATTAGTTAAAGGTTTATGATAACCCTAGACCAGTTGAAGCCTGGTGAGAAAGCCACCATTATCAATATTAAATCCTCTGACTTAACTATTAAGTTACTGGAGATGGGGCTTTTGCCGGGCAAAACAGTCCATTATAACTTTAAAGCTCCCCTGGGAGATCCTATCTCAGTGCAAATATCTGGTTACAGCCTCTCGCTAAGAATTGATGAGGCACAACTAATTGAGGTGGCATGAGTACGAGAACAGCAATAGCACCCCCTCCAAAAGTCGATAAATCTTCTGTTACCCTTGCTCTGGTTGGTAATCCCAATTCAGGCAAAACCACTCTTTTTAACCTGCTTACAGGCCTTAACCAAAAAGTGGGCAACTATCCCGGTGTAACGGTAGAGCGTAAGAGCGGCAAATGCACTTTAGGCGAAAACAATTCTGCAGAAGTGATTGATCTGCCAGGCACCTACAGCATTTATCCCCGCTCTGCCGATGAGCAGGTAGTACTAGATGTACTGATGAACCCTAAGGATGCCGACTATCCGGATATAGTGGTAGCCGTAGCAGACATGAGCAACCTGGAAAGAAGCCTGCTGCTGGTTACCCAGATCCTGGACCTCAACCTGCCGCTGGTGCTGGTGCTTAACATGGCAGATATGGCCTCCAAAAGAGGCATAGAGGTAGATGCCGATAAACTTAGCCACTCACTGGGTGGTATACCGGTGGTGTGCATGAATGCCCGCAGTGGTGAAGGCCTCGTGAGGTTAAAGAAGGTGTTAAGGCAGGAGGTTACAGCAAAAACATCCGATCCCTTTTACAATACCTTACCGCTGGCCCCGGAAGCCATTGCAGAAACCCGCCAGTACTTTGACCGGGAAACCTATTATGAAGCCTACCAGCTGCTCCAGCATGCAGAAGCACTGCACTTTCTCACGCCACTGGAAAAAGACCAGCTGGCGGCTATCAGGGCGCATGGTAAATTTGACCTGGAAGCCCTGCAGATAGAGGAGACCAAAGCCCGCTATGCCAGCATCCAGCGGGTGCTTGAACAAAGCATTAAGCTACCCGATACCGACGCAGGCAGTTTTGTATCTGCTAAAATAGATAAATGGGTAACCCACAAGATCTGGGGTTATGCGATCTTTTTTGGTATTCTGATACTGGTATTTCAGGCAATTTTCGCATGGGCCTCTGTACCCATGGATCTTATAGACCATGTTTTTGCCGGGCTTACAGAATTTCTGCAGGCCGAACTGCCCGACGGCAGGTTAAGCAGGTTGCTGGTGGAGGGTATATTACCTGGTATTGGAGGCATTGTGATCTTTGTTCCCCAGATTGCCATTCTGTTTGTGCTCATTGCACTGCTGGAAGAAAGCGGTTATATGGCCAGGGTGGTGTTTCTGATGGATAAGATGATGCGAAAGGTGGGCCTGAATGGCCGCAGCGTAGTACCGCTCATCTCCGGCCTTGCCTGTGCCGTGCCTGCCATCATGGCGACCAGGGGCATCGATAACTGGAAAGACCGCCTGATTACCATTTTTGTAACACCCTTTATGAGTTGTTCAGCCAGGCTGCCGGTCTATGCCATCTTGATTGCATTGGTGGTGCCTGAAGAGCGGGTGCTTGGCTTTATGAACCTGCAGGGACTGGCGCTGATGGGCATGTACCTGCTGGGTTTTGCCGCAGCCATTATATCAGCCCTGCTGATGAAGCTGATCATTAAAACTAAAAAAAGTGGCTTTCTGATCATGGAGCTGCCGGCCTATCGCTGGCCGCGCTGGGGAAATGTGCTGCTTATGACGGTAGAGAAATCCAAGACCTTTGTGTTTGAGGCTGGCAAGATCATCCTTGCGGTTTCCATTATTCTGTGGGTGCTGGCCTCCTATGGCCCCGGAGATAAAATGGAGCAGGCTGAAATTGCGTATGCTGCCCAACACCCTGATGAAGAAAATCTGGAAGACAAGCTTGCCTCTGTACGCCTGGAGCATTCTTACGCAGGTACCATGGGTAAATTTATGGAACCTGTGATAGCACCTTTGGGTTACGACTGGAAAATTGGTATTGCCCTGCTCTCCTCTTTTGCAGCCCGTGAAGTATTTGTGGGCACCATGGCTACCTTATACAGTGTTGGCAGCAGTGCCGATGATGACAACACGATCAGAAGCCGCATGCAGGCTGAAATCAATCCCGCTACAGGTGGCCCCCGCTTTAATATGGCGGTAGCCTTTTC
The DNA here is from genome assembly GCA_000597885.1 of Flammeovirgaceae bacterium 311. Taxonomy (NCBI): domain Bacteria; kingdom Pseudomonadati; phylum Bacteroidota; class Cytophagia; order Cytophagales; family Flammeovirgaceae; species Flammeovirgaceae bacterium 311. The sequence continues at coordinate 5,694,429 of CP004371.1, read as the reverse complement.
GCTTCTGGTATTCTACGCCTTTGCCATGCAATGCACCAGCACCCTGGCCATTGTTAAAAAGGAAACCAACGGATGGAAATGGCCGCTCATACAGTTAACTTATATGACTGCACTGGCCTATGTTTCTGCTTTTATTGTTTACCAAACACTGGCATAATATGATTCAGGATATATTTGTGGGGCTACTGTTTATTCTTGCACTGGTCTATATTGGAAGGCTGCTTTACAGCAACTTCAGGCCTAAAAACGGAGCTGCCTGCCCCAAAGGTTGTGGCAGCTGCAGTGCCATTGACATCAAAAAGATCGAAGCACAGCTGATGAAAGACAGGGCTTAACAGCCCTGTCTTATTTTTTATTACACGCTCCCCTAGTGTTGCAGCCTCTCTGGCCAGGAACTGATCTACAGGAAAAATTTACAGCGCGATTCCTTGCATAAGTACTAAATTAAATCTCTGCCTGCTGGAAACCCGCTTGCCGGCAGCCTCGTATAATCAAAAAATCTGCACAACTACAGGGTGGGCCGTTAGCAGTTAAATAACACTTTTGCTGCTTTTAATGCATAAATTCATTTTTTGACCCATATCTTACATCGTTTATTCCCTCCACAGCTTTCCCCAGCATTGTACTATTTCTTAACTGCTTTGACTTATAAGTTTAGAGTTGTAGAAGGCTTCCACAACTAATTTAGGCTATATACCTGTAGATCAGGTTTTAGCACCACACTTTTATATTTCTGTAGTATTAACTAACACACCCTCTCAACAAAAGGTACGTCAATTTTTTTGTGGCCGGTCAGGCTATAATATTGCAACACTACAGCAACATCCTACTGATCAGGCACTTAATCAACGCAATTTCTGTGAGTGCCCCTTGATCATGAGCTGCAGGTAAAATTATTTATCTACTCACACAAGGAGAGACTGCTTCATGAAAGCAAATTGTACTACACTATATTTACGGGCTTTTCTTACAAGCTTAACATTTGTAATTCTTTTTCTTCTCAACACACCCGCACAGGCACAGGATTGCGGCTGCGACTACACCATCACCACTTCCCAGGGCTATCTTAAAGCGGCAGATGTGCCTGCCATCAAACCCGGCAGCACGGTGTGTATCAAAGGAGGTGTAAGAGGCAGACTCAAGCTCATAGGCTTCAAAGGAACAGCAGATCAACCCATCATTTTTAAAAACTGTGGCGGTAAGGTTATATTTGATAACAGCACACAGGACGGTACCTTTATTTTTGAAAACAGCCGTTACTTTCGTGTTACAGGTACGGGAGATCCGCTGCATAAATATGGTTTCTTTATCCGCACGGCCGTCAAAGGATCTGCCATGGGTGTATCTGAAAGCGACTTTGAAATAGACCACATAGAAATTGGCGACGCTGGCTTTGCTGGTATCATTTCAAAAATCGACCCCACCTGCACCAACACCCAGTACCACAGAGCCAATTTTGTAATGCGTAATGTATCCATCCATGATAATTATATACATAACACGTATGGTGAAGGTATGTACATTGGCAGCACCTCCTATGGCGGCAAATCTTCAGGCTGTGGCACCTTGTATCCTCACGTTATAGAAGAGCTGCGCATTTACAACAACCGCATAGAGAATACTGGCGCTGATGGCTTACAGGTTTCTTCTGCCTCCAAAAACGTAGAAGTTTACAATAATACCATTTACCGTTATGGCCAGGATCCTTTTCAGTCGAGCCAGATCAATGGACTGATGATTGGCGGTGGCAGCACCGGAAAATATTATAACAACAGCATCATTGAAGGTAAAGGCATGGGCATCTGCAGCTTTGGCATTGCAGACCTCTACCTGTACAACAATTTGGTGGTAAGGTCTGGCGGAGATGGCATCTTTATTGACGAGCGAACACCCATACTCCCCAACAGCGGCAACCATGTGCATAATAACACAGTTGTTTCCAGCGGTAAATACAGCATTCGGATGCTTTCACGCAACTCTGTTGGCAACACCTTCTATAACAACCTCCTAGTGGCACCCGGAACCCTCACTTCAACCAGCACAGGTTCCTACAACTACCTCAACTTCGTACACAGCGACATTAAATACGTGCAGAGCAATAATGCTTACATTGCAACAATAAAGGATGCGTTCTTTGCAGATGCCACTACAGGAAATTATGAACTACAGCAAATAAGTCCCGCTATCGATAAAGGCAAAACCCTTACTTATTTTAACTTTGATTTAAAAAGAACATCACGCCCACAGGGCACCAGCTTTGATGTAGGTGCTTTTGAATTCAGTGGATTATTACGTACGGATAATCAAGCCCCTGTTGTTTCAGCAGGATCAGACAAGACCATCACCCTGCCCACCAACAGCCTTACCCTCACAGGTTCAGCCTCTGATGCTGATGGTAGCATTGCTTCTGTTTCCTGGAGTAAGGTTAATGGCTCTACGGTTACAATGAGTGGTACTTCTACCTTGAATCTTTCGCTTGGCAGCATGTTGGAGGGCACCTACACCTTCCGCCTTACAGCCAAGGACAATGCAGGTGCAACCAAATATGATGATGTGGTGGTAACAGTGAAGCCTGCTACTACGACTACTTCCAGCAATGGTCTTAATTACAAATACTACACCACCACCAGCAGCTACCCCTGGAAAGTGCTTCCTGACTTCTCTAAACTTACACCTGCTAAAACAGGTACCATCAGCAACTTCAGTATCTCTCCTAAAACACAGAGCAACTACTTTGCCTTCTTGTATGAAGGGCAGATCCAGATAGATGCATCAGGTACTTATACCTTCTACACCTACTCTGATGATGGCAGCCAGCTCTTCATCAACGGCAACCTGATAGCCAACAACGATGGTGCACATGCCGCACAGGAAAGATCAGGCTCTGTTTACCTGGCAGCTGGAAAGCACAACATCAAAGTAACTTACTTCGAGCACACCAACAGTGAAGTACTGGCAGTTAAGTACGCAGGACCGGGCATCAGCAAACAAACCATCCCCAACACCAAACTGTATACTGGCAGCACTTCTACTACTAACGCTGCACCAACAGTAAGTGCAGGATCAGACAAGACCATTACCCTGCCCACCAACAGCCTTACCCTCACAGGATCAGCTTCTGATGCTGATGGCACTATTGCCTCTACCTCCTGGACAAAAATTAGCGGACCTTCTGCCACCTTAAGCGGAAGCAGCACCCTTTCGCTGAAGCTTAGCAACCTGCCGGCAGGCTCCTATATTTTCCGTCTTACAGCCAAGGACAATGCAGGCGCCACTAAGTATGATGATGTGGTGGTAACGGTAAAATCGGCCACCACTACCACCAATGGGCTCAACTACAAATACTACACCACCACCAGCAGCTACCCCTGGAAGCTGCTACCGGACTTCTCCAGGCTCACACCTGTAAAAACCGGCATTATCAGCAACTTCAGCATCTCTCCTAAAACCCAGAGCAACTACTTTGGCTTTGTTTTCGAAGGACAGATTCAGATCAGTACTTCCGGCACCTACACCTTTTACTCTTATTCTGATGATGGCAGCAAGCTTTTCATCAATGGCAGCCTGGTGGTAAACAACGATGGCACCCATGGAGCACAGGAGAAATCGGGCTCAGTATACCTGGCTGCAGGCAAGCACAACATTAAAGTTACTTACTTTGACTACATCAATGGAGAAACCCTGGCGGTTAAGTGGGCGGGGCCTGGCTTCAGCAAGCAATTGATTCCTAACAGCAAACTCTTTACCGGATCGGGCACTACCACTACTTCTTCCACAGCTTCTGTTGCCTCCTTAGGCACAGATAGCTACAGCAGCACAACTGCACCCGTCAATCCTGATGCAGAGGCCAATGTCAGCAATACCGGAGCCGAACTTAGCGGGAAAGACAGCAGCAGCAGCTATGAGCAGGTTGGGAGCACAGACTCACTGCAGCTAGCCAGTACTCCTGAAGCCACACCACTGATGGCATATCCTAACCCAGCCAGTGATTATCTGGAGGTAAATACCGGAAACAGCTTTAAGGGCAAAGCAAATCTGCAGTTCTACAACATGGCAGGCCAGGTACAGTTTAGCCAGATTATAGATACTACCGAGACATCCATTCTAAGGCTGGACCTGAACGAACACCAGCTCCAGCCCGGCCTGTACGTGCTGAAAATCAGCGATGGAGTTAGCAGCAAATCCATCAAAATCCTTAAAAATTAGTTTACAGACCTGATTGATTTTCTGTATGAAAAAGCCCCTGTATGGGGCTTTTTTTATTTCCGATCACCCAATTCTATTAGCAGTACCAGGTATGCTCAGCTATATCGCTCAATGTAATCTACCGGACAACAGAAATTTCAGCGTTCCAAGCACTTCACAACACCCCTCCCATGTTTGTATTACCCGCGGTTAAAAACTATAAGGACCAAGAGAGAAACGCATTCAGCCGCAGGTACCGTTGAACAAATCTGAATCAGCGCAACCCTGTTCAAAAAATGCCGTTAGGAGGAAAAGACCTGGTGATGATGCTATTCAGATTTGTATTTTTTATTGTTATTAAATCTGAATCCGGATCATAAGCTTTTGTTAAACTCCATGACCAGAGAACTTTAAGTTCTGAAAATCAGTTTATTTCCAGACTCACCTGCATAAGAAAAGCTGTATTATTGGAATAAATCAAGATCTATCTACAGGCCTTCTCAGGCCAATTGATGTTTAAATGTTAATTTTCTTCAGATAACATAGCTTCATTACCTGTTTCTTACATCGTTTATCTATTCCACACATTTCCCCGCAGTGGTATTTTTCAAAAGGGCCATTGTCTTTTTCAGATAAATCTGTAGAAAGCCTCTACACCTTACATACACCGTTAGTGTTAACAAAATGTGTCAAATCCACACATTTAATAACTTTTTGCTTTATATCACGCAGTCGTCATATAGTTATCACGTCAATTTTTTAGCGCTCTAACACGTCTTAATATTGCAGCACAGCTTTAATAGCTTGTTGTTCAGCGATTTGCTCTCCAACGCAATCAGGAGCCGCTGGCACAAGCAGTATTATTCACTGGAATATTCATTCCTCAACCTAAAAGAAAGAGCGAAATGCGCACGTACAATTATTCTAATTTTTTCTCAACCTTCCTTACATGCACCATTCTGGTGCTCTTCACCCTTCTCTCCTTTACGGCACAAGCACAAGATTGTGATTGCGACTTCACCATTCCCACCAGCCTAGGATATATGGTTGCCTCTAATTATCCACAGATAAAACCAGGCAGCACCGTATGTGTTCAGGCAGGCAAAAGGGGCCGGCTTAAATTAATTGGTTTTAAAGGCACAAAAGACCAACCGATTGTATTAAAGAACTGTGGCGGACAGGTAGTGTTTGAAAACACCACACAGGAAGGCACTTTCATAGTAGAAAACTCGCGCTATTTTCACATTACAGGCACAGGAGATTCCAGGTTTAAGTATGGCTTTCTGCTGCGTACAGCCACAAAAGGATCTGCCATGGGCCTTTCTGAAACAGATTACGAGGTAGACCATGTGGAAATTGCCAGTTCTGGTTTTGCCGGTATCATTTCCAAGATAGAACCTAACTGCAATAACACAGAATATCATCGGGCCAATTTTACGATGAGAAATGTATCCATCCACGACAACTACATTCATGATACCCGTGGCGAAGGTATGTACATTGGTAGCTCTGCTTATGGAGGCAAGTCTACAACCTGCGGAACTTTATACCCACATGTAATTGAAGGTTTACGTGTTTACAACAATCGTGTAGAAAATACCGGCGCTGATGGCATCCAGATTTCATCTGCAAGCAAAGACGTAGAGGTTTACAACAACGAAATATATAAATATGGGCAGGATCCTTTCCATCCAGTTCATGTAAATGGATTGATGATTGGTGGCGGTAGCACTGGTAAATACTACAACAATACCATCATTGATGGTACAGGCATTGGTATATGCAGCTTTGGTATCGGCGATCTGTATTTATACAATAATATAGTTGTAAGATCTGCAGGAGAGGGAATATTTATCGATGAACGCTCAGCTTTGATTCCTAACAGCGGTAACTATGTACACAACAATACTGTGGTTTCTCCAGGTAAAGATTGTATTAAGATGCAGTCACGTAATTCTATAGGCAATACATTCTACAACAACTTACTGGTAGCACCGGGTACTCTGCATCTGAACTACTACACCAGAAGCCAGTATATTCATGTTATACATAGTGATATAAAATACGTACAGAGCAACAACTCTTTTGTACCTACCGTAAAAGAAGCCCAATTTGTAGATGCCACTGCCAATAACTACCGCCTGCAGCAATCTAGCCCTGCCATTGAAAAAGGCAGGATCCTGAGCTACTTTAAATTTGACTTTGACCGCAATCCACGCCCGCAGGGCAACACCTTCGATAATGGCGCTTTTGAGTACAGCGGATCGGTGCGCACCGACAACCAGTTACCTGTTGTATCTGCAGGAGCTGATAAAACAATTACCCTTCCAACCAGCTCACTAACCTTAAGTGGCAGCGCCAGCGATAGCGACGGTAATATAGTATCTACTACCTGGACACAATTGAACGGACCCTCTGCCACCATTAGCGGTGCCAGCACCCTAACCTTAAAACTGAGCAACCTGACAGAAGGCTCCTACACCTTCCAGCTAACAGCTATAGACAATGTAGGCAGCAGCAGTTCGGATGAAGTAGTGGTTATAGTAAAGCCTCAGCCTACATCAAACGATCCTGTTACATCCAACGGTCTTAGCTACAAATATTACGCCACCACCAGCGGCAACCCCTGGAAGGTTCTGCCTGACTTTTCACGCCTTACACCTGTTAAAACTGGCACGGTTACCAACTTTAGCCTGGCGCCGAGAACCCAAAGCAATTACTATGCTTTCATGTTCGATGGCAAAATTTTGATAGAGACAGCTGGCACTTACACCTTTTACGCTAATTCTGATGATGGTAGCCAGCTTTTCATCAACGGGAGCATGGTAGTAAATAACGATGGTGCTCATGCAGCAATTGAAAAATCAGGATCGGTTTATCTTGAGGCAGGCCTGCACGACATCAAAGTAACCTACTTTGAGCACATTAGCAGCGAAACACTAACAGTAAGGTATGATGGCCCAGGTATCAGTAAAAGACTTATTCCTGATAATAAGCTCTACACGGGCAGCAGCGAAAATTCTACTACTACTCCTCCGGCTGATGACGACAACGACCCCGATAGCAGCACCGATTCATCAGCACCCAGCAACCTTACTGTGTCTGCCAATTCATATATGAGCAGTGCAGGCCTGAACTGGCAGGACAATAGCAGCAATGAGAAAGGTTTTGAAATATTTATGAGTACAGGCAATAACAGCAGCTATAAGCAGGTTGGAAGCACAGGCTCAAACAAAACCGGTTATGGTGTTGGCATAAGCAAGGGGCAGATATATTACTTTAAGATCAGAGCAAAAATTGGCACTGGCACATCTGCCTTCTCCAATGAAGTAAGACTTGATACCGATGTTTCCAGCAACACAGCACTTACTCTTTCTGACAGCCTGTGGGATGAGAGCAGCAGCCAGACGCTGGGTGTTCTTACAGAGGCAACGGTTTATCCTAATCCTGCCAGCGATTGGGTGAATGTAGCCTTAGGCAGTGAGTTTAACGGGCAGGTAAAGGTACAACTACTTAACCTGGCCGGACAGGTGCAGAAAAGTGAGATCAGGCAGGCAGAAGCCGGCTCCTCTAGCAGGATCGATCTAGGTGAACTGAACCTCCAGCCCGGACTCTACATCATTAACATCACTGATGGCGTACAAAGCAGAAGTGTTAAGTTTTTTAAGCAATAGCATGTAAATAAATTAACCTAAAAAGAAGCAGCCCTGGCTAATCACCAGGGCTGCTTCTTTTGTTTTCAGGAGCTACTGCTCAAAGTATATTTCGTGAATGGCAGCAACCTTATTACTGGGCTTGTGGGGTTTTAGCACCACAAAATAAACATTGTGCCTGCCGGTAGTGGGCACACTCACAGAGGTTGTTATGGTTTCCGGGCTCCCCCACTCACAAGCCGACTGCTTCACGGAAACGCTGCTGATGGCAGGCCCCTCCTGCGAACCTATGCGTGCCTCTATCACGGCATCCTTTTCTGCATAATAAGTATAAGTAATCTTTTTAATGCCCGTCAGATCAATATCCTTTAACAGCACAAAAGATTTATGATCTCCCGGATCGATGCGATCTTTAAATCTTGGAAAGCCCTTATAAAAATCAGCATGAATCGTTTTAACCCTGGCACTCCGCAGGTTTACAACTTCTGTGGCGGTAAGAAGCCCCACCCCTTTTCCGCCCTGATCGGTATAGCTGGCCGTTAACACATACCGGCCTTTTGGCTCTTCCTTTTTATGCTGGTTCAGGGCAAGTGTACCCTGCAGGGGTAGCGCCTTTTTCTGTTCCTTAGGTTCAGCCAGGGATAAAATGTATTTCACCATTTCAGTAGCATCCTGCACCGACACCTGCGGATGCGCACTCATCACATAAGATCCCCAGTTACCTCCACCACCGGCAATTATCTTTTTAGCCAGCAGATCAACAGCATCTCTTTGCCCCTTGTAGCGCCTGGCCACATCGGTGTATGATGGCCCTACAGATACCTGATCGAGGGTATGGCAGGCTTTACAGTCACTGCCGGCAATCAACTGGTTTCCGGCACTTTTCATCACCCCACCGGCTTCGCTTACCAGCGCGCTGCCTGCCTCTGCTGCAGAAGTAGCCGGGTTGGGGTAGTAGGTAAAATGAACTTTCACCCGGGCAGGATCAATCTTTCCATCTTCCTTGTCCGTTACTTTCACCGTGTAGGCAAAAGGTTTGTTTTCCCAGAAGAAAGACTTGTTCTGGGGCGATGTTATTTCCATCTGCGGCATGGCATTGCCCACTTTTACCATCAGCGTATCAGTGCCGGAGGCGCCATGCTGGTCGGTAACCTTTAGTACAGCTTTATAAACACCTGGCCTGGTGTAGGTGTAAACAGGCTCCCGCTCGGTAGAACCAACTGTTTTACCATCAAAAAACCATTGGTAGCTGATCACATCATCATCATCGAGGTCTGTAGTACCGCTGCTGCCAAAGAGCACCCGCAACGGAGCTTCACCGGCTGCCTCACGCATCAGAGGCACTTCTCTTTCAGAGGTAAGGCGTGCCTTGGCCTCTGCTTTTGCAACGGCAACAGAATCTATAATTCTGGCCTTAGCAATGGGAGGCCTGTTGCCGGTGTTGTATTCAATCTTTACCAGGCGGGCATCGTCATTATCGTTTCCATAAACAGAGCCATACTCCAGCATATACATTATGCCATCATCTCCAAAGGCCAGGTCAATGGGGCGTCTGAAATCACCATTCAGCGTCATGAAAGCTTCGTTTCTAAGAAAGTTCTCCTCTCCATCCAGGTTCACCGTCATTACCCAGTTGCGCATCCAGTCAAAAACAAAGAGTGCACCATCGTAATATTCGGGAAAGCGGTTTTTGGAAGCTGAATTTTCGTTATACGTATAAAACTGTCCTGCCATGGCACTCCTGCCTCCAATGCCCAGCTCCGGAAATTCTTCAGAACCATCGTAGGGATACCAGATCATGGCTTTCTGAGCCGGAGGCAAATGGGTTAATCCGGTATTGTTTGGAGAATCATTAACAGGTGCATCCGGATTGTATTTTCCCTTTGATGTATTGGTTGAAAAATCCCATGCTGCATAGGCCTTGTTATCGGCAATAAAATAGGGCCAGCCCCAGTTTCCTGCTTTTTTCGCCTGGTTAAACTCGTCGTAGCCTTTTGGTCCCTGTATAGAATCTTTACCGGCATCAGGCCCGATTTCGCCCCAGTACAGTGTAGAGGTTTTGGGGTTGATGGCGATGCGGTATGGATTTCTGGTACCCATTACATAAATCTCCGGCCGTGTTTTCGCTGTTCCCGCCGGAAAAAGGTTCCCCTCCGGAATGGTATAGGTGCCATCTGCCTCCGGGTGTATGCGAAGTATTTTACCAGCCAGGCTATTGGTATTTGCAGAAGATCGCTGGGCATCCAGGCTGTAGTATTCTGCTCCGGGCCTTTCATCGAGCGGCGCATACCCGTTAGAAGGAAAGGGAGAAGAGCTGTCGCCGGTAGAAAGGTAAAGGTTACCTTCCCGATCCCAGGCCAGTGAGCCGCCATGGTGAGCACCGCTGTTCTTTTCTACCCCAACCACTAACAAGACCTTTTCCGAACCTGCATCCAGCCTATTATCTGCTTTAAGTGTAAACCTGGAGAGGCGAAACGGATAAGGCTCCTTGTCTGCAGGCGGCGCATAATACACATATAAGTGGTTGTTGCTCTTAAAATCAGGATCCAGGGTTACCCCTATCAGGCCTGTTCCACCCTCTGTATTGACTTTAAACTGGTGCACCAGCTCTGTTTCTTCCGTACGTGTATTATACATGCTTAGCCTGCCACTTCTAAGTTCTGTGAAAAAGATCCTGCCATCATCGGCAATGGCCAGCTCCATGGGATGTGCCAGATCGTTTACCAGTACAGTTTTGGTAAAGCGGTTTTCTTCTGGCGTGGTTCTGGCATAGGCTTTGGCGTAATCCAGGCTGCCCGAGCCAATGGCATACTGTATTCCACCCAGGATGTGGTCCAGGAATAAAGGTTCACTAAAGCTTTCGTCGGTATGGCCACCACCAGTGTAAAATGCCCTGCCGCCATCCCATTCGTGATACCAGGCAATAGGGTGCACGGCACCGTTAGAGCCCCCCACATAGGTGTTTTCATCCAGGTTAGCAAGTACATTCAGTCCATGGTAAAATGAACGGTAGCTGTACCATTCATCGATACGCTCCCACTTATCAGGCAAGCCTTTTGTAGCAGGGTGATTTTTATCAAGCACATCAACAGTAGCCTTTACCACATTTGGATTGTGGGCATGGCTTGAGAAATGGGCACCCATCAGCTTGTTGTACCATGGCCACTCATATTCGGTATCAGCTGCAGAGTGTATGCCTACATAACCCCCGCCCGCCTGTATATAGCGTTCGAATGCTGCCTGCTGATGTGCATTTAAAACGTTACCAGTTGTAATGTTAAAAATAACAGCCTGGTAGTTTTTAAGGCTGTCGTCGTGGAAATAAGCGGCATTTTTGGTGGTATCTACCAGAAAGCCATGCTCCTGCCCCAGCTTCTGGATAGCCGCAATGCCATAGGGTATTGAGGAATGAACCCAGCCTTTTGTTTTGGAAAAAACAAGTACCCGGGGAGTGGCCGTAGCAGCATCCAGCTCGCTACCGCTCTGGGAATTGCCTGCACATGAACAGATGCCTGCCGCCAGTGCAAGTGACAAGGCAAGAGAATAGAGTTGTTTGATTTTAGAGTATTTCACAGAACTTTATACTAAGGCTGTTAATCAAAATCTAATTATAACATCTTATAGACAAAGCTTTCAATATAATATTTTTTCACCAGAAGACCAGTCATTCCAGCCTATCTCCCTATAGCCGGCTCCTGTTAAAAAGATGCTAGGGTTTATTTTTGGATAAAGATTTGCAAAAGCACCTAAACAGATCCAGTGAAAGATCCATTCCTGCCAGCCGAGGGAAGGTGTATTTATGAGGACTTGTGTGTTGTAATCCTGAAAAGCTACTTAGCCTGTGCTGCTAAAAGGTAATAAAGCATACTATAATCCGGTCCGGATTTACACGCTTATAGAATCCCTCCCGGAGCTGACAACATAAAGGCATCCCTATAGGAGGAAAATATATTACATGCTATTGTTTAATATATAAATATGCAATTTAGACAAACGTTAATCAGCAGTCCATATCCTTTAATGCTATAAACCTTTCGACGGCTATCTATAAAGCTATTTATAAACAATTTGCCATGATATTGCCTCCAGACAGAAGCAGGGTTTATATTACGCCAGCTTGTAAGCTGAAGAACGATGTTATATTTTTGAAACAATTATTTAAACATAATAAAAACCTAAACTTTCCTCCGATATGAAATTTCTTTATCAGCTTGTGTACAAAAGCCAGCGTAATCCACAATGTACCGAGATTGAAATTCAGAAAATACTGGATTCCTGTAAGCGCAACAATTCATCCAAAGACATAACTGGTGTGTTGTTACATTCTGATGACCATTTTATTCAATACCTGGAGGGTGATAAAGAGATTATAAAACTGTACGACCTGATCAAGGAAGATCCACGCCATAAAAATGCTGTACTCTTAAGCTATGGGCCTCTAAAAGAGCGTGCATTTCCATCATGGCACATGGGGTACAAGAATTTGCCAAAAGACCAGATAGATTTTCTTACAGAAAGCAGTACGGAAGATAGGGCCCTGTTCAACTCCATCATCAAAGGCGAAAAGCAAAGCGGCACCACCGCCACCAACCTGCTGGTTAAGTTTTTCAACAGAGCCTGACCCTGCGTTTCAGCATGCATACCTGGCCGTACCGGATGCCCTGAAGGATGAGATGGTAGAAGGAGATATGTGAACTTTTTACCAAGCCACGTCCTACCGCTATAGCTGATGTACATGATTCATCCCAAATTTTTGAAAAATATAGCTTGCTAATAAAAACGGCCTCTGGAGATTTCCAGAGGCCGTTTTTATTAGCAGTTCAGTCCTTGCGAACGCAGCGAAGCGGAGTGTGCCGGTCGGCCGCTGCCGCAATCTGGCTTCTATGCGTATAGACGTATCCGCCCGACCAAGTACATATTTACAGGGAGTTAATTGCGGCATAGCTTTGTGCTAAACAATAAAGCTATGGAATTAACAGAGAAGATGTTTGAGTTGGTGAAGGATTGCCATCGAAGTGGTAAAACCCAGAAACAGTATAGCCAGGAAGTGGGCATAGCGTATGCTAAATTCAATTACTGGGCGTGCAAGTACAGGGATCATCACCAGTTGCAGCCTGCTGGCAGCTTTGTAAAAGTAGAAGCCTGTGCTTCCAGTCAGCAGCAGGATATGGAGATCATATATCCCAACGGCGTACGTTTAAAAGCAGCAGATGCTAGTCTTTCTTTGATCAGCCAGCTGATCCGCCTTTACTGATCATGTTTTCGCTTAGCTCCTCACACAGCTATCTGCTCTACAGCCAGCCCTGCGATATGCGCAAGAGCTTTGATGCTCTTTCTGGCCTGGTTAGAAATGAGCTGCAAAGAGATCCGGCATCTGGTGAGGTGTATGTGTTTGTGAACCGGAGTCGCAGTTGCATTAAGCTTTTGCACTGGGAGAGTGGGGGCTTTGTCTTGTATTACAAAAGATTGGAGCGGGGCACCTTCACAGCTCCCAGAATGCAGGTGGAAAATGGTGTGTTGAAGTGGCCCGAACTGGTGCTGATGATCGAGGGCATACAGGTAAAAAGCAGCATACAAAAAGTGCGTTATCAGCTGTAAAAATGCAGTTTTTACTATGGTAGAGCCTCTTTTTGTTGTATCTTCAGAGCATGAATCCAGCCCTGGAACAGCTCTCCAAAGAAGAACTCCTTGCCCTGCTCCAGCAAAAGGATCATACTATTCAAGCGCAAGCATCTACTATTGAAAAGCAAGAGTCTGCCATTGCTCATAAACAGAAGAAAGTAGATCATCTCCAACGTCAGGAAGAGGTTTTGCAAGACAAAGTGGAACTTCTCCAGTGGCAGGTAGATCAACTCAAGCGCATGGCCTTTGGCCAGAAAAGAGAACGCTTTGAAGTCGACAGCCAGCAGCTACCCCTTCCTTTTGAAGCTACGCCAGAGCAAGCACAGCAGCAAGAGGAAGCCCTGGTAGAAAAGATCGAATACGCGCGCAAGAAGCAGCGCTCCTCTGCCCACAAAGGCCGTGTAGCCCTGCCCGAGCATGTGGAAGTAGAAGAAGTAGAGATCTACCCGGAAGGCGACCTAAGCCAGATGCAGTGTATTGGCAAAGAAGTTACAGATGAGCTGGAGTGTGTACCTGCAAAGCTTTTCATACGCCGCTACATCCGCTTTAAATACGCCCCTAAGAATAAAGAAGGTGTGGTGATTGGTGAACTTCCCGAGCGCATCATCGACAAAGGTATTCCAGGACCTGGTCTGCTGGCCAGCATTCTTGTCGATAAGTACATGGATCACTTGCCGCTGTATCGCCAACGGCAAAGGTTCTTAAGAGAAAACATCCCCATAGCCGCCTCCACGCTGGATGGCTGGACCAGGACAGCCCTGGAAAAGCTTCAGCCCCTCTACGACTATCTGCTTGAAGATACCAAAATCAAAGGCTATCTGCAGGCAGATGAAACACCTATAAAGGTGCTGGATAAGGATAAGAAAGGTGCTACCCACCAAGGCTACTATTGGGTCTACAATAGTCCCATAGATAACACTGTGCTCTTTGATTATCAGCCCACGCGTGGTGCCAGTGGACCAGATCAGATATTGTCGGGCTTTAAGGGATATTTGCAAACAGATGGCTACAAGGTCTATGAAAAGATTGGCCGGCAAAAGGATGTTGTACATCTGGCCTGCTGGGCACATGCCAGAAGAGAGTTTGAGAAAGCCCTGGATAATGATAAGGCCAAATCTTCCATAGCACTGCTCTACATCCAGCAGCTCTATGACGTAGAAGCCAGAGCCCGGGAAGAAAAGCTTACCCCAGAGCAGAGAAAAGTGCTAAGGCTGGAAAAGTCGTTGCCTATTCTTAACAATCTGGGTAAGTGGATCTCCAAAGAAGTAAAAACCACCCTGCCTAAAAGCCCTATTGGCAAAGCTATGCGCTATAGCCAGGATCGCTGGGATGCTTTATCGGCTTATCTCTATGATGGAGTACTGGAAATAGATAACAACCTGGTGGAAAACGCCATCCGCCCTGTGGTACTGGGCCGTAAAAACTATCTGTTCGCTGGCTCACACCAAGCTGCACAAAGAGCAGCAATGATCTACTCCTTCTTTGCAATCTGCAAAAAGCACGAGGTAAACCCTTATCAGTGGTTAAAGCACACACTGAAGAATGTCATGTCAATAAACCACAAGAATATCCGAGACTTATACCCTCAAAATTTTAAAATCAACCTGTAGTTGGTCGGGTGGATACGTATAGACGCCAGATTGCTTCGTCGTTCCTCCTCGCAAAAACCAACAATTCAAGGAAAAAAACAGCCTTGAGTATGGATCCAAGGCTGTTTTTTTTGCTGTTTCTACCCCTTCTCAAAATTTGGGATGAATCATGTTTATTATATTATAGATTTACCTATCGCATGCTATTCCCTAGTCAAGCTAAATCTTAAGGTTGCTACTTCTACAAAAAGGCTGAACAAGCTGGGGGAGCTTACTCATCCTGTAGTATTCAAACTCACCAACGTCCTTTTAATAAAGCAGATGCCCTTCACTGCCTTTTACTGAAAATTACGCATAGCTGGCTTTCTCAGCAAGAATGGCGGAAAACCCTGGGGGCATTTGCTTTATTTTGTTGTGGCTGTTGCACAACTCTGCCAGGATAGCTGTAGTTGAGCTAAGGGACAAAATTCCAGAGCAATGCAGGGCAGGCATATTTATCGTGACCGGGCAGAGCTTGACTTTTGTTTATCTGATCACATCCCAAAGCAAAACCTCTACTATAGATTGAAGCAATTACTTCATTATTCATTTCTTATCGTGAACGAGGCGGTAAGCCCTACACTAAAATTTCTCGGTAACTTATGAACTCCAAATATTGATCTTGAATGTTCTCCCTTACTTTCTAAAATTTTCATAAACAAGTCTGAAGCTCCATTGACTACTAGAGGCGATTCGTCCCAATCTTCTCCTGACTGATAGTAAACATCAATGTGATTAAGTCCTACAATTCGTTCAAATCCAACTTTTTTATCAACCTGAGCTAGAACATTCAATGCACATAATTCCATTGCCTTATATCCTTCATCTGTCGAGATCTCATTTCCTAATCTTCCCTGATAAAAATATTCTTCGTTCAGTATTGGAAACTGAATAGCAATGTAAGCAATGTTTTCCCGAACATTTACAGAAACATAACTTCCTCCTGGTGTTGATACATTCGGAAGTTTATAACCAAATTTTTCTAAGTTCTCTTCAGGTGTCATTTATCCTTTTCATTACTCAACAGTCTTTGACTAAAGCAGGCAACCCGGCACCAGCTGTTGTTAAAGCATGCAAAGTCCATTGCCTGCACAAGGGTGGCTAAAAGCTCTGGGACCGATTGATTTATTCTGTTGTTGGCAACAGCTTATCTTTCTTTTTAGATAACCTGCCTTATCTACATTTACATTCTTCACATTCCTGCTCTGTTGCAAAGCCTAGTTGTGAACATCCGCTATAAGCAATCTTTTTACAAGCATCCTTTTTAGAATCAAAAAACCATCTATCAAAAGCAGCATGACAATCTTCCTCGGGTACAGTGTCTTTACATCCTACTTTGTCAATCGTTATACAATCCTTATTGCAGGAAGACACACTGATTATAATAAAAATAAAGACTATTATATTTTTACTCATTGGTATCAAGTCAGAAATCTCTCATTTGCTTTTGATATTCAAGCGGGTCAATGTCCGTTTGCAGTTTACCAGCGTATTTCATGATGTCACCCTTAGGCGACTTTGAAATAGCCTCATTCATCTTTCTTTTTTTCGTCTCGGGGCGTGCCCTTTTTTATCACTGTTACCATAGCCTCACTTCTTTACTCAATATAACAACTATCCTGGCTTTTTATTTTTTTATTTTCCATGATGCTTAAGCCTGTAATTCTGTGATATCATGAGTGACAGCCTGATGTCAGGCAGAAGATTCCGGACACTGAATCTTATCGATGATTACAACCGCAGCGGCGGACCGCATAGAGGCTCTGGCCATTGAAGTAGATTCAGCCCTGCCTGCAGAAAGGGTAATACGGGTGCTGGAAGAGGTAGTGGAGTATAGAGGGGCACCTGGTCAAATCAGAGTGGATAATGGACCGGAATTCATTTCCAGCAAGCTTGTGCAATGGTGTGAGTATGCTTATGCTAGTCGAAGAAAAAAGATGGAGATAGACCATTGCCCCTGCTAAAAACTATCTTCCCGAAGTATATTATTTTTGTTGAGGGCTTTGAGCACTTCCGTCTTATAGTTACGCCCGATAGGAATTTCTAAAGTACCTACCCTAACACTCGAAAGCGTAAAACTTTTAATCAGATCAAGAGCTACGATGAAGGAACGGTGCACACGAATGAATTTATTTTCAGGCAGCTTCTGCTCGAGGTAGCTAATTTTCTGGTAGCTGATTACCTGTTTATCCAGGGTTTTAACCCGCACATAATCTCGAAGACTCTCAATGTAGAGGATATCCTTGAGAAAGACTTTTACCATCTCGCGGTTTTCCTTTAAAAAAATATAGGCATCTTCGTAGCCTTGAGCAATGGGAGCATGTTCTTCCAGCAGTCCAAAGGGTTCTTTAAACTGATAGATCTTAGCAATAGACTTCAAGAATCGCTCAAAATGGATCGGTTTTAATAAGTAATCTACCACATCCAGATCGTATGCCTCAATAGCATAATCGCGGTAGGCTGTGGTGAAAATTACCCGAGATCTTATACTCTGGCTTTTGAGTAAATCAATGCCCGTAACCAGTGGCATCTGGATGTCGAGGAACAGTAGGTCCACGGGCTGGTGTTGTAGAATACTAAAGGCTTCCAGGGCATTGGCGCAGCTTTTCACCAGCACCAGCCCGTCTACCCTGGCGATGTACGACTCCAATAACTGCCGGGCTAAAGGCTCGTCATCTACTACCAAACAATTCATAACGACGTGTTCAAGGGATTGAGTTCATGCCTCGACGCTCCAACAGCAGCTTCCGGAACTTTCTTGAGGGATAGCCTAGGCATAAGCTTTATTTTCAAAACTACCAGATAGGAATCTTCTTCGTTATGGATATTAAGGCTATGGTTTTCTCCATATACCAACTCCAACCGCTTCTTCACGTTTTTCAGGCCAATTCCTCCCTCGCGGATGGCTGCATTGGCCAGGTAGTTGCTCTTGCTGTTCTCAACCTTTAGCACCAGCTGCTCTTCCTGCATCGAGAGATCGATCCTGATCCAGCCCCCTTCGAGTTGGTTGCTTACCCCATGTTTAAAGCAGTTTTCTACAAAAGGCAAGATCAGCAGCGGTGCTATTTGTATGCCCGTAATCTCCCCAAAAACATTCAGCGAAACATCGAGCCGTTTGCCATACCTGATTTTTTCCAGCGCTAAGTAATTTTCGATGTACTGCACCTCCTTTTCCAGGGGCACAAACTGCTGATTGCTTTCGTACAGCATGTAGCTCATCAGTTGCGAAAGCTTGTACACAGTTTCAGGGGCTTTCTGCGAATTACTAAGAGTCAATACGTAGAGGTTGTTGAGCGTATTAAACAGGAAATGCGGATTTACCTGTGATTTCAGCAGCTTGAGTTCGGCCTCTAGTTTTTCATTTTCAAGTGCTTGGGCTGCCTGTTGCAGCTGCCGGGTTACCTGAAGGTTATTGTAGGCATGCTTGATGAGGTGAAAACTAGCCACCAAGGCCACAATAGAATAAATCGTAAAGATGGTTATTAAGAGTTTTGGAATATAAAAGACAGGACTCGGCAAGACCTCGGGATAAAAAATTGGATTCACGGTGTGGTAGATCAAGATTCGCTGCAGCAAACCAAAGCCTATCATAGAGGCCACTAGAGAGCCCAGAAAAAGACTATATCTTCTCTTTAGCAGAAATTTATCGATCAGCACATAAAGGGTGAAATAGGCAGCTACAATTTTGATCGGCAATTCGATCAGGGCGGAGGCAAAACGCACCTCATAGTCATTGTCAATGGTACCATAAACTAAGCCCTTGTACACCCAAAAGGTGAGCCAAAAGAGAAGGTGCCAGAGCAGCTTGTACTTCTTGTAGAGGTCGGCTCCAAACTTTACATCCATCGCATCTTAATTTAAGCCCCTTTACTTAAAGATAGCAAAACTTCGCTAAGACAGCCTATGTTTTTAGACGAACAACCACTCCTGCTTACAAACGACACTTGCTGGCTGCAAATGCCTGCTGCCGAAGCAATTGGTTGTATGACGTGATGCTTGTGCCCCTGTCGAAGTTTCCAGCATCGTATTTCAAAAAGCTTCTTATTAGCTGAAAAAAGAGTAAACTATGAAAAAGTTAATCTTATTTTCAGCAGCACTCTTGGTCTCAGCCTCTGGGGTTTATGGCAACACACCGCCGTCTCCAGGAAACAAAACGGTAACAGCCTGGAGAACAGCAAGCGAATTAACCATTGATGGCGCCTTAGAGGAAAGTGTTTGGCAGCAAGCCCCTGAAGCCACAGCATTCTGGATGAACTTTCCGGCTGATACTTCCCTGGCTTCGGCAACTACCATAACAAAGGTAGCCTACGACGATAAAAACCTCTACATAGGCGCAGATGTTCTTCATGCCAGTGCTAAGCCTCAACAATACATTGCCTCGTCGTTGCGCAGAGACTTCCCCTTTGTAGAAAACGATGCCTTTGGTGTTATCATAGACGCTTTCAGCGACAATACCAATGGCTACGGGTTCTATGTGAGTGCCCATGGGGTGCAGCGGGAAGAACAAATTTTTAATGGTACCACGGCCGATGCTACCTGGGACATTATCTGGTACTCTTCGGTTCGCCAGCACGAGAGGGGCTACACGGTAGAAATGGCCATTCCTTTACGATACCTTCGCTTTCGGGAAAATGCAGCTGAATGGAACATCAACTTTGTGAGAAATGATGTCAGCAGCAACGAGCGCTCTTCTTGGGCAGCAACCCCTCGTTTCTTCAACCTGGGCAATCTGGCATATCATGGTAAACTGCAATGGAGCGATGAGGTAAAAGCTTCCAAAAGAAATGTGTCTCTCATTCCAAGCCTTAGTTTTGCAGCAAGCCAACATCAGCAGAAGGCGGTACAATCTCAGTTAAGGCCCTCCCTGGATGCTAAAGTTGGCATTACCCCTTCCCTGAATTTAGATGTCACCATCAATCCGGATTTCTCTCAGGCCGAGGTAGACCAGGCACAGGTAAACCTGAGTAGGTTTGAGCTAGAATTTCCAGAAAAGCGCTTGTTTTTTATTGAGAACAGCGATTTGTTTTCGGAGTTTGGCCTGGAAAAACGAGGTACCAGCCCCGTTCGCCCCTTTTATTCCCGACGCATAGGCCTGAGCTACAATGCCACCACCGGCCTCTACGAACAAACTCAGGTACTGGGCGGTCTACGGCTTAGCGGCAAACTGAACAACAACCTAAGGATCGGTGCCATGAGCATTCAAACCAAAGGCCTGCAAACAGAACCCGCAGAACCAACTCACAGTAAAGAGTACTATCCCAGCCAAAATTACAGCGTACTGGCGCTGCAGCAAAAGGTCTTCTCCAGGTCGAACATTGGGGTTATTCTGGTAAACCGGCAAGCCTGGGGCGACCACAACAGCGCAGATTACCGCTTCAACACCAACGATTACAACCGTGTTGCAGGTCTTGATTACAACCTGGCTTCTCAAGACGGTAAATGGACAGGAAAACTATACCAACATTTTTCCTTTACCAACAATAGCGACAGGCCTTCCACTGCCCAAGGCGGGCTGCTGCAGTACACATCTAAACGCACCCTCAGTTGGGTGGGTGTGAACAAAGTTGGCAAGGATTTCGCACCAGAGACTGGCTTTGTGCCCCGCAAAAATTTTACCAACCTTTTTGGAGAACTCTCCTATTTCATTTACCCAAAATCATGGCAGCTGAACTATATACAGCCGATCTTGCACTACAGCCTCTACCTAGATTCTCTCAGCAGAAACAAAACAGACCAGAGGTTCTTCACCGGACTTAAATGGAAATTTGAGAACACAGCGATTATCTACACCTTATTCATGAACGACTATACTTATCTGAACGTGCCTTTCAATCCAGCCCAAAACGAAGGTCCCAGTCTGGCAGCACACACCGATTACCGCTACTCCTATTTCAAAGTTCATTACGTCTCGGATCTGAGGAAAACCTATTCCTGGCAGCTAGTCAGTGATCTGGGCAAATTTTACAACGGGAATATTGCTAAGTTTCAAGGCTTCCTAAACCGCAAAATTGAACCCTGGGGCATGGTGGGCATTAATTTCAACATTAACTTTATAAGGCTTCCAGAGCCCTATGCCAATAATAACATTTTCCTGCTAGGACCAAGGGCAGAGTTATCTTTAAGCCGCTCCTTGTTCATCAATTCGATAGTACAATATAACTCACAAAATCAAAATCTGAACTTTTATGGGCGTCTGCAGTGGAGATTTAGACCACTCTCGGATCTCTACCTGGTGTATTCCAACAACCACAACACACATTTAGGACAAAGGCAAAACCAAAGCCTGGTCATGAAATTCGTTTACTGGCTTTAATAGGAAGTAATTTCAACAGGACTATACTTACAAGGGCTGCTGCCTGCAGCAGCGAAAGCAAGTACAGAAGATGCCGGGCCGCGCAGGCTCATCAGGAACTGCGGAGGCTTGTTTCTCTAAAACACTAAAGTACCATCACCTGCAAATGAAGCTGATTCTGTACATCAGAAACTATCATACATTTTAGTCCACAGCCGTTCTTTTGAATATAAATATGATGATTTACTTAATCTGACATTAACAAAATTAAAACACTTAATAAAAATAAAAAGATGGAAACAAAATACAGTTATTTTTTTCTTCGCCTGCCATTGGCAATGAGTATGTTTGGACACGGTTTGGTTCGGTTGCCGAAACTCAGCGGATTTGCAGAGGGAATGACAGAGCAGTTTAAAGATTCAATTTTGCCGGAAATTCTGGTGTTGCCTTTTGGATATGCTTTGCCGTTTATCGAACTGATCATCGGTATCCTTCTGATTTTGGGTTGGCAGACAAGAAATTCCATTTATGCGGGACTTCTCACTATGGCAGCACTTGTTTTCGGCAGTTCGACGATTGAAAGCTGGGGTGCCATTTCTGTTCAGTTGATTCATGCACTTTATTTTGGCATGCTGCTGCATTTCCTTCCAAAGGACAGATTTTCAATAGATGCTAAATTAAGAACTGACTCTCAAACGGATGCAATTCAAAACTACCCACTTAGGCCAAAAACTCGTACCTTGGGGTAAAGATACCCCACTACTTGTTTCTCTAAAACACTAAAATGCTATCACCTGCAAATGAACCTGATTCTGTAGAACAGAAACTATCATTAGCCGCTCTGGTAGCTCCTGTGGCCGCAGTGAACGCTCTTTTTTGACTGTTTTTGATGAAATGCTGTATTGGTGACAAAAATCAGCAGTGGGTGATTTTAAAACATGGAAAAACAGCCTCTCTTTCAAAGAGTTGTGCAACAGCTACTGTTGTTGGTATGCGTTTTATATTTTTTAAGATACTCCATTCATATAAAGCTGACTGAAACTTCCATTTTCAATATCATAAAGTGCTCCCCAATAAGATTCTCCGCCGTCACACACTATTACTGGCAGAGTTTTCCAGTCTTTATGAAATCTTTCAAGATCTTCCTTAGAGTCCAGATAGAAAGCATTAATGTATATATACCTTCTGTTATTGATCACTAGTCCAGCGTATTGATATCCATACTTTTTTAGATTCCCTATTTTGCCTGGATAGCAGCAACCATCTGGATTAACTGATAGAACTTTTCTAAAATCAGATTCTAATCTCTGAATGTCTACATCTTTTAGATCAAAGTAGCTCTCAACATTTCCAGGCACTGATCTGGAGCATTGCTTTAGAATATCTGGAGCCACATCAGATGATAGCGCAGTACTAAATTCAGGAATAAATTTATTGGTCTGCGAAAATGAGCTGCTACAAATACAAACAAGTATCAGTACCATCACTAGCCTCAAATACTTTATCTGAAGTTTCATAGAGTTACGATCTAATGCATACCAGCGGTCCGCAAACTGGGTGTTGGGCATATATTAGCACATCAGTTTCCAGTTGCTATTTGGTTTATAAATGGCTGTGAATTCCGAATTTCCAGTTAAAGCTCAATATCCTGTTTGTATTGTTAGTGGCTGGCTTTCCTACTTTAATCAATTCCTGTTCCTCCTAAAACCTCAAGTTCTTGTCCTTTCTCTGGTTGTCCGTCAAGGATTGGCATTGCTTGAGAAATTAGTTCTCTCACACCTTCAACTTTTAATGAATTATCATGGTCTTCTTTACTATCCCAAGCTTCTGTTACCCAAACAGAGTCTTTATCATTTTTATCTTTACTGATGATATAAAGATTACAACCTTTTGCAGTTGAAACTAATTTTGAGGCTTCAAGTAGGATTGCCGCAAGTTTATCCCCATTTCCTTCTTTCGCTTTTAATTTACCGTGAAGTCCATATTTATTCATCATATCATTAATAGATTTAGTTAAGTTAGTTTCTAAATTTTGCTCGCCACCTACGTCCATTGAATAAAGCAGGCGCCCCAGCTCCTGGGGATCTTAGAGAACGAAAAGATAGCTCTTTGCATGGTCAATGGCAACGGAGCTGTGAGGCGCTTGTTTTATTCTGTTGTTGTAGAGAGTTTATTCTACCCATTCAATTGTATTCGATTCAACTTTAATTAACTCGCTATTCGACTTAGTAATAGTAATAAAGAACTTATGATTTAGTCCGTTGGTTGGACGAGTTTTAAGTTTTAAAGTTATACTATTAGAATTATAATCATTCAGGTCAGTTAATTCAACCCATTCGTATTGACCATCTCCTCTGAATTTGCTATACATAAATAAATCATCAAGAGATATCCCAACGGCATGTGAATAATCAAAGTCTGAATCACTAACTATTGTAATATCTGTAATTCTGTGTTTCATGCCTCCCCAACCTTTGTCACAATCATATGCAAATGATTGATTGTGTCCTAATTGAGATAGTCTAAAAGAAAGGAAGTCTATGTTTTGAGCATCAAGACGAAGCTCAAGATTTTCTCCATCCTCAATTACCAAGTCAGATTCTGAGACTATCATCGAGTCATAGTCATAAAATTTAACATGTCCACAGCATGATGCTATGGTTTGAACTATAAAAACTATAATTAATATTTTGATCCCCTTTCTCATAGCTCGATTTATTTAATTCTCTACAACGTCAGTCTGTGCGAAAAGCACCGCTGTTAAAACTGTTGAATTTTCTTCAGTTTAACAACAGGTTTAGCTAAATTAAGGGATGCACCATCTGACGGGAAGAGATCGTAATCAGACTTTTTCAACTAGTCTGGAGGCATCCATATCAGCTGATAATCCAGTTAGGGTCATTGATGCTTTTGTAGATGCACTGCCCCTTTTGGAGATGGGTTTCAAGGGAGTGGAGCCCAAAGCTACGGGCAGACCCTCTTTTGATCCTGCTCATCTTTTGAAGCTCTACCTGTATGGCTACTACAACAGGATCAGATCAAGCAGAAAGCTGGAGACAGAATGCAGAAGGAATCTTGAAGTGCAGTGGCTGCTACAGGGGCTCTGTCCTGCCTATCATACCATCGCTGACTTCAGGAAAGAGCATCCCCAGCAGCTCAAGCAGGTCTTCAAGGCCTTTGTAGCTTTTCTTAATGATGCTCACCTGCTTAAGGGCAAATATGTAGCCATAGATGGCACAAAGATCAGAGCAGTGAATTCCAGAAAGAACAACTACAACCAAAAGAAGATAGAGCGCCAGCTTAGCTACATACAAGAAAAGATAGATGATTACTTGGATCTGTTGGAAGAGGAAGATCAAAAGGAAGCCCATGATGTCAAAGGCTCCAGGGCTGACATCGAAGTGGCTCTTAAGCACCTGGAGAAGCGAAAGCTCAAGTACGAGCAGATGGAAAAAGAGGTAGCGCAAAGTGATGACGGACAGGTATCTACTTCAGATAAAGAAAGCAGAGCCCTAATCCAGCACCATAATGTAGTGGAGGTAAGCTACAACAGCCAGGCAGCAGTCGATAGCAAACACTGCCTAATCATCCACTACCAGGCCCTCAACAAGAACGATTCTAAAGCACTAGCTCCTACAGCTCTTGCAGCTAAACAAGCACTAGGAAAGAAAAGAATCACTGTACTGGCTGACAAAGCCTATCATAGCGGAGAACAGCTAAGTGAGTGCCTGGACAATGGCATCATCACCATAGTGGCGTATAAAGAACCTGCCAGAGATCCTGTGCCAACTGCTGCTTATTATCTGGAGCAGTTCCATTATGATGAAAAGAAAGACCATTATATCTGTCCTAAAGGGGAAGTGCTTTCTAGCAATGGGTCCTGGTATGAGAAGCATAAGGTAAGCTTGGAAAAGAAAAATGCTTCTCCTTATATGGTCAAGCATTACAAGACCAAAGCCTGCCTTTGCTGTGCAGCCAAGGCGCTATGCACCATAAATAAGGCAGGAAGACTAATAGAACGCTCCGAGCATGCTGGAGTGATCAAAAGCAACAACCAGAGGGTAATGCGCCAAAAAGAAGTTTATCGTAAAAGACAAGCTATTGTAGAGCATCCTTTTGGTACCATCAAAAGAGCATGGGGCTACAGCTATACGCTGATGAAGGGACTGAAAAAAGTGGACGGAGAGCTGGGGCTTATCTTTACCTGCTACAACCTTAGGAGAGCTGTGTCCATCCTCTCGGTGCCTAAGCTGCTCAAACTACTGAAAAGCTACACCAAGTGGCCAGTGGCTGCTTTGTCTTCACTTACAGCGCTTTACCTGATGCTTTTTAGCTAACTTCTACTTTTTGGAGCGGATAATAGGCAACTTATGAAGCTGCGCTAGGAGTGGCTGAAAATGGGTCTAATAGGAAGCAAAAGCCCCTTTTTTCAAGAGAGAAGAGTTTTTGCACACTCTGACGTCCATTGAATAAAGCAGGCGACCATTCACTGCCACTTGCCAAGAGTACGCAAAACTAGCTGCCTGCATTGTCAATGGCTGAAAGCTCTTTGGGCATTTGCATTATTCTGTTGTTATGGGTAGCCTTACTTTTTTATTTTCTACAGCTTATCTCAGGAAGAGGAGGCAAATCATTTCCTTTAATGGTTTTTAAGGAATCCGCATACATTTTATAGTAGCAGCTTTGCCCTTCTGTAAGTCTACTTGTTGAGTAAAGATAGAAATACTTTCCTGTGATAAACTCTAATTCACGATCACCTTCATTTGGTTCTCTGTAGATATAAAATGCATCATTATCTGACCCAATTAGATACATGTGAGTTGAGTCAGTATAGGTCCTAACGTACCTGTACAATATGGTATCCACCTTAGGATTATGATATAGATGAAGGTATTTTATAGTATCGCCATCTTCCTTCATCAGTTGATGATAATCATATTCATTACCTTTATACAATGGCCCTACATATTTCCATCCATCTTTATCAACATTATTATTGATTCGGTTTATGAGTCCTTGTACTTTGCTATTACATCCGAATAAAAAAGTCACTAATACAGCAAAAAGAAGTATTGTTATAGATGATTTTATATGATGCAGTGCCCCCCTTTTGGTTACCCATAACGTCCGTTGAATAAAGCAGCCGCCCATTCACCGCCCTTGGCCGAACGGACGCAAAGCTAGCTGCCTGCATTGTCAATGGCTGAAAGATAGCTGGGCGGTTGCTTTATTCTGTTGTTGGGCTTAGTTTTTTATTTTTTTTCTTAGATGCCAACATAAACATCAACGGGATTAACCCACTCAATATGATGTTCAGAACATAATTGTATAAAGGGTCTCCATTTATAAGTGGTATATAGGATAACATTTTTGATAGGAGCAGCGCAAATAAATAAAAAGCTATTGAGCCGGCCAACAAACCAAGTGAGGAACCTGTGACATCTGTTCTTTTGAAGAGCATTTCATAGATATGCGTAATAAATCCTACTACGAGTATAAATATTAGCCACCATGATGAGGTCAGAAAATGCATAGTCTGATTTCTTGTCATATTTATGACCTTAGCATCTTCAGATATGGCTTCTTTTGAACTTTCAAAGTTCAGGTTAGTCAGATAACCATATGCTTTATCCTTAATAGTTGCATGCTCAATTATATCCCTGCGTAAATTCAACAATTTCTTTATTTCATAATCACTTAATGTTGAATCTTTTAGAATCTCGGATATTTGAATGATTTGAGAGTTCTTCTGGGAAACGTTATAGAAGTAAGTAAAGCTTAAGGTATTATCTAACATCACTAAAAAAGCAATCGCCAAGATAATGAAGATTGCTTTAGATGATATATTCCTTGTTTTGTCTGTTAAGAAGCTTATTCCAGTATTTAGGAATTCCATTAGAATATTTTTTCGATTGTAATATAGCTAGCTAAGCGCAGTACATTGACATTTATAATCTTAAGAATGTTTAACACAATGTCCTTATGAATTCTAAACAACGTTTTGAAAATGTGCAAAATTTGGCTCTAAAGGCCTTTTTCTTTTCCCACTTCCTAGGCTAATCGTCAACGTTGTCCTCGGAAATTATTTGAGACGCTTGAAACGGGGAATTAAGCCCAACGTCCATTGAATAAAGCAGGCGCCGCCGCTGCGGTTGATAGAGAGTGAAAGTAATAATATGGCAGCCCCTTTACAAGAAGAGCTGGGGGCGCTTGCTTTATTTTGTTGTTACCCTTTGTTTTATATTATTTATTCAGCGTCAGCCCTGTGCTTGCTGGTCAATATTTTAAAGGTCAACCTGCGCCATGCTTTTTTATTCAGCCTGGATGATGCCAGCCCCTTTACCAGCTACGCACCCGTCCTGCCTCCCGGCATAGATCTTCAAGACCTTAGTGAGCCGTCATTCTTTTGAAGGTTCAGCTTTACCGGCTTTACATCAAGGTCCAGTTACCATCTTGCTGATCCAGCCAAGGTCTTACCTTATTTATAACGCCTGCTATGCCAACTGCAAAATAGTCTCTGCACAGACAGATCATTATCAGAAAGGATCTGCCTGCAGCGCCCCTTGCCCTCCTGCTGGCGGCTTTTCCTTTTACCCGTCGCTAACGCTGCTGCTAATCCTTTCTCCTGCTTCACCTGCCACACCAAACGATCTTCTATAAAGGGTAACGTCCATTGAATAAAGCAGGCGACCATTCACTGACCTGAGCTGCGCCCACGCAAAGGTAGACAATAGCATTGTCAATGGCTGAATGCGCTGGGGGAGCTTGCTTTATTCTGTTGTTGCTAGTAGTTTTTTTTTATTATTTTTTCATCTGGTCCCTAACTTCCATGAGCGCAAATCCGAGCAGGTTTTCACCTTTCCATTTTAGAGGATTTTCAGCGTCAGGATGGTCCTTAGCCATACCAATCCCCCATATATTATCTACAGGACTAGCTTCTACTAATATTCTGTCTGCGGTCGATAGCAGGTATTCTTTCATGTCCGGATGAGCGTTGAACTTGTGGTAAGTGCCAGTCCGAACGATATCATATCTATTGTCCAGCCACTTTTGGTTGTCAAAGTTCTTAACCTGCCTACCTAAATCTTTTGCATGTCCAGGTGTAGTGGCTTGTATAATCTTTTCTTCAGCTTCCTTGTCACCAAACAGCCTTGCTTTCTCCGACATCATCCAATGCTCCGCTGTTTGATATTCCAGTCCGTCTACTGTGAATTTAGAAGGATACCACTGGCTGAAAAAGAACGGTCCAACTGTCTGCCCATGTGCTGGAGTATGGTCCCAAAAGAACAGGTACTTCAGTCGTTCTCCCGCAGCGAATCTTTCCTGTATCTGTTTTAGCAGTGGGTTCATAATGGGTTTTAATTACTAGCAACGTCCATTGAATAAAGCAGGCGACCATTCACCGGCCTTTGCTGAACGGACGCAAAGGTTGCCAGTAGCATTAGCAATGGCTGAGTGCTGTGGGGGAGCTTGCTTTATTCTGTTGTTGGCATTCGTTTATCTTATTTTTATTTCTTCAGGCTCTATTCCTACTAATGGATAGTATTTTTTTACAGCATGCAAGTAGTCTGCAGTCCCTTTTTTTAGCAGTCTTCTTGTCCACCAATGCCCAGTAAGACGCCAACGTGGATTCTCTATAGAATATTCTTTATAAATGTTATCCAGATCATCGATCAACTTAATGAAGTTAGCATGTTCAGGATACTTTCTTAATGTCTTTGAATCTATTAAATGTTGAATATATGTCCTTGAGCAGTCGAGGTCATAATCAAACTCATAGGCGGACATATCATAGCCATATTCTATTTTCTCAATCAAGTCATTCCAATCTTCAATTGCCTGGGACGGACTTACCTTTCTACGGCCCAGTACCTTTTCTGATTCAGATTCAAAGAGACTGATATATTCTGCAGAAAACATGAGAATGGGTTTTAATGAATGCCAACGTCCATTGAATAAAGCAGATGCCCTGCACTGCTGTTTGCTGAAAGTACGCAAAATTTGCTTCCTGCATTGTCAATAGCTGAAAGCTCTTGGGGCATTTGCTTTATTCTGTTGTTATAGGCAGATTATTTTTATCCATTTATCCAGAGCACTTTTTTATTAAGAGCAATTGCTATGTTACAATATGCAATCACATCCTGAATTGTTGATTCAAACTGCTGGTATTTAGTGATTGTCCGCATGAAGTACAACTTCCCGTCAATTTCTATTTTATCTTTAACATCGAGCCAAAGGTCAATATTATCCGGTTCGTTCGGATAGTTCTTGATATTGAATTTATACCTCAATCCTTTATCGCTGAATTCATCATAGTCGTAAGTGTCACCTTGTACCCAGCATTTACTATTTTTTATTGTCAGTGAGCCAAAACTACCAAGTCCGAATGTATCCTTATCATCGAGTTCGGATTTATCGTCACTGAGTGAATGTACAAGAGGTAGAGATTCCTGATTGTTCAGCAGGTAATCTGAAACCTTGAGTAAGACATTTTTTAATAAGATTGGGTCAACAGGAGTAAGCTTATCATCCTCTCCATCTTCATCCCACTATGGATATAATATACTTACTTCCAAGTCGGATAAAAATGGCTCTCGCTTTTGCCAGAGATGGCCACATGCTATTTCGGAATGAAAATCTCTTGTGAAACTTGGAGCATCACTATCATCTTCTCCTACTATCCTTATTTCTAGCTGGATGCCCATTTTATTTGCCTGTAACGTCCATTGAATATAGCAGATGCCCTTCACTGCCGTTTGATGAAAGTACGCAAAATTTGCTACCTACATTGTCAATGGCTGAACGCTCTTGGGGCATTTGCTTTATTCTGTTGTTGTGCTTAGTATATTTTTATTTTTTATTCAATCTGACCTTTGATCACCATTAAGATCGTCCATAGTACTGGAACAGCGATCAATAATCTAAATCCTAATTTTCTAAGATAGATTACCCGCCCAACCTTCATTTTAATTTCCGGGTCGTCCACCTTATCCTGCACTCTTTTAAGTTCTTTTATTTTCAAACCCGATGCTCTGAAGTAGATGTTGACATCGTCAGGATATATTCCTTTTTCATGTATAATGGATTCTTTTTGCTGACTTATCACCAGGATAATCATTGATAACAGCATTATTGTTACAATGAGGTATCCAGCCAACATGATTACAGTCTCCATCAATATGATCTTCAGTTAGATATTTTTAGCAAGGCCTTTCTCTTTCTGGAGTCCCCTTTTATTAAGCACAACGTTCCGTTGAATAAAGCAGGCGACCTTCACCGGCCTCTGCTTAAAGTACGAAAAGCTAACCTTCTGTACAAACAATGGCTTAATGAGTCGGGGGAGCTTGTTTTATTCTGTTGTTAGGTGCTGTATTTTATTTTTATTTCATTCTACACCAACTGCTGCTTCCTGCTTGTTGAACTGAGCTGCAGCTGGAGGTAAGTGCTTTTATTATTTGAACGTCATCCTGCGACACACCTCATTATTCAAGGTCTTCCTGCGCTACGCTTTATTGTTTCGTTTTGATGATGCTGGTACGCTAACTGCTTCGCACCCGTTTGCCTACCGGCATTAATTCATCAAGACTTTAACGAGCCGTCAATGCTTTAAGGACCAATTTAACTGCCGCTGCTAAAGCTTCTCCTTTATTGTCAATCTTACCGGCAAGGGCTTACCTTATTTTGCGTCTCGCTTACATCATTCAGTTTACCGTCCTGCTACCGCTTTAGTAAGTGTCCTATTTGAGAAGAACTGCCGGTGAAAACCTGCTACTAGAGTTTGACCGAAGCCACGGATATTCTATAGCACCTAACGTCCATTGAATAAAGCAGGCGACCTTCACTGGCCTTTGCTGAACGTTCGCAAAGGTAGACAATAGCATTGTCAATGGCTGAAAGAACTGTGGGAGCTTGCATTATTCTGTTGTTAGGCATTGTTTATTTTCAATTATTCAGCCAATTTAATGGAGTTATTTAATCTTAACTGTCACACCGTCCACCGTCAATCCAGTTGCAAGACTAAGCTTTACAGCCTTTCGCATACAATCAAGTATATAGCCAGTCCTATCGGTGAAGTCTTTAAATTCTACATCTATTGACCAAAAGTTTTGAGAGATTTTATCGTAATGATTTTTGTCAAATGTGTGCTGTTCTTTAGTTACTCCCCATTCCGATTCCTCTAGCAAAGGAATCGGGATTGGAACTGTCACCTCTTTGACTTTTACACTTCTATTAGCTCCAAATTTATTTTTTGAAATCAGAAGCTGCCTAGCGTTAGTGTAGGTCGCTCTAAAGTATAGCTCCCAATCAGTCCGATTAATATATGAGTGCAGTTCCAAGAGATTGTCGACTTCATATTCAATTATCTGACTTATATTCTCGGAGCTAAATCCTACATCTAAGAACTCAATGACATATGATGTATGGGTGATTCTCGACTTCATCTTAATGGCTAAACGGTTTTTTCAATAATGCCTAACGTCCGTTGAATAAAGCAGGCGACCTTCACTGCCGCTAATTGAAAGTACGAAAAGCTATCGGCCTGCACAATAATGGCTGAACGAGCTGGGGGAGCTTGCATTATTCTGTTGTTGGTGACAGACTTTTATATTTAAAGTCCCCGTAGTATTCTTGCTGAATGGTGAATACGAGATATACCTATATTTTCATCAGGTTCTATTCTATATATGATTCTGTAGTTACCCTCGATGAGTTCTCTTATATTTTCATTGTCAAATTCCGGCACCTTTCTCCCGATCTGAGGGTGCTCTTCTAGAGCATCTACTCGTTCAACAATCTTGTCCATCAGTCGATCGGCATATTTCGGTGAATCTTGCGCCACAAAGTCATACACTGCCCGTAGATCATCAAGCGCAATATTCGTCCATTTTATTTTTGCCATGACTTTATGATATTCTTGGCTTGGTCATGGGATACTGTTTTACCCTCGTCTAGCTGGTTCATACCTTTCTGAACCTTATCAATGAATATCAGCCTCTCGATCAGTTCCTCAAGATCAAACTCCTGGGGCATCTCCCTTACAGCCTCTAAAACTTTATCTTTGGTCATAATTTAATGCTTTCGTATCTATACTAATATAGCCCTTTTTTGGTTTGTCACCAACGTCCATTGAATAAAGCAGGCGACCATTCACTGACCTTGGCTGTGCCCACGCAAAGCTTGCTGCCTGCACTGTCAATGACTGAAAGATAGCGGGGCGGTTGCTTTATTCTGTTGTTGGGCATAGGTTATTTTATTTTTCAGCGTCTACCTGCGTCCAGCTTTTTTATTATTATCCGTCCACCTGCGCTATGCTTTTTATATTTTGTTGCTCGAAGCAGGCGGCCAAATCCGTGCTCCAGCTGGCCTGGATAAATCTAGGGTCGATGAGGGTGGGCTTCTATAAAGCTCTGGCCAAATCCTACCGCCAATCAGGCCCCTTCAAGACCTTTATTCAGCTATCAATTATTTGAACGTCCAGCTTTTCCGGCTCTACTTTCCGTCCAGTTACGCTTTGCTTGTCCAGCCAAGGTCTTGCTTTATTTTTCAAAGGTCAACTTACGCTTTGCTGATTCCGTCCAGTTATCGCTTGAATGGAAGTTCGCCGACAGATGCAGCTACCATTGAAGAACATACTGCTGTTAGCTGCACCAAATGATATTCACTTATGCCCAACGTCCATTGAATAAAGCAGGCGACCATTCACCGGCCTTTGCTGAACGGACGCAAAGGTTGCCAGTAGCATTAGCAATGGCTGAGTGCTGTGGGGGAGCTTGCTTTATTCTGTTGTTGGCATTCGTTTATCTTATTTTTATTTCTTCAGGCTCTATTCCTACTAATGGATAGTATTTTTTTACAGCATGCAAGTAGTCTGCAGTCCCTTTTTTTAGCAGTCTTCTTGTCCACCAATGCCCAGTAAGACGCCAACGTGGATTCTCTATAGAATATTCTTTATAAATGTTATCCAGATCATCGATCAACTTAATGAAGTTAGCATGTTCAGGATACTTTCTTAATGTCTTTGAATCTATTAAATGTTGAATATATGTCCTTGAGCAGTCGAGGTCATAATCAAACTCATAGGCGGACATATCATAGCCATATTCTATTTTCTCAATCAAGTCATTCCAATCTTCAATTGCCTGGGACGGACTTACCTTTCTACGGCCCAGTACCTTTTCTGATTCAGATTCAAAGAGACTGATATATTCTGCAGAAAACATGAGAATGGGTTTTAATGAATGCCAACGTCCATTGAATAAAGCAGATGCCCTGCACTGCTGTTTGCTGAAAGTACGCAAAATTTGCTTCCTGCATTGTCAATAGCTGAAAGCTCTTGGGGCATTTGCTTTATTCTGTTGTTATAGGCAGATTATTTTTATCCATTTATCCAGAGCACTTTTTTATTAAGAGCAATTGCTATGTTACAATATGCAATCACATCCTGAATTGTTGATTCAAACTGCTGGTATTTAGTGATTGTCCGCATGAAGTACAACTTCCCGTCAATTTCTATTTTATCTTTAACATCGAGCCAAAGGTCAATATTATCCGGTTCGTTCGGATAGTTCTTGATATTGAATTTATACCTCAATCCTTTATCGCTGAATTCATCATAGTCGTAAGTGTCACCTTGTACCCAGCATTTACTATTTTTTATTGTCAGTGAGCCAAAACTACCAAGTCCGAATGTATCCTTATCATCGAGTTCGGATTTATCGTCACTGAGTGAATGTACAAGAGGTAGAGATTCCTGATTGTTCAGCAGGTAATCTGAAACCTTGAGTAAGACATTTTTTAATAAGATTGGGTCAACAGGAGTAAGCTTATCATCCTCTCCATCTTCATCCCACTATGGATATAATATACTTACTTCCAAGTCGGATAAAAATGGCTCTCGCTTTTGCCAGAGATGGCCACATGCTATTTCGGAATGAAAATCTCTTGTGAAACTTGGAGCATCACTATCATCTTCTCCTACTATCCTTATTTCTAGCTGGATGCCCATTTTATTTGCCTGTAACGTCCATTGAATATAGCAGATGCCCTTCACTGCCGTTTGATGAAAGTACGCAAAATTTGCTACCTACATTGTCAATGGCTGAACGCTCTTGGGGCATTTGCTTTATTCTGTTGTTGTGCTTAGTATATTTTTATTTTTTATTCAATCTGACCTTTGATCACCATTAAGATCGTCCATAGTACTGGAACAGCGATCAATAATCTAAATCCTAATTTTCTAAGATAGATTACCCGCCCAACCTTCATTTTAATTTCCGGGTCGTCCACCTTATCCTGCACTCTTTTAAGTTCTTTTATTTTCAAACCCGATGCTCTGAAGTAGATGTTGACATCGTCAGGATATATTCCTTTTTCATGTATAATGGATTCTTTTTGCTGACTTATCACCAGGATAATCATTGATAACAGCATTATTGTTACAATGAGGTATCCAGCCAACATGATTACAGTCTCCATCAATATGATCTTCAGTTAGATATTTTTAGCAAGGCCTTTCTCTTTCTGGAGTCCCCTTTTATTAAGCACAACTAACGGCTAAACACAAGTGTAATAAGGATTTTTGTTACTATCGCGTTTTTGTGGCATTTAGCCATTGTAGGTTCTTGCGTTTTCTGGGATATCGAAGAGTTAACCTATGATATTTTTTAATTAGATCCAACTGGTTTGTGGTTTGAAATGGCATGGATTACCTGTTGCTTCAGCTTTATACTACCCCCAGCAAAACATGATGCGGTACTTTTACTGCTGTTGTGGCCTAACTTACTTTCGAGGTAGGATAAATCGATGGTATCTTCCTGTTGAGTGAATACAATAGCAGAAAGACTACTGAAGATCCGTGAATTCAGCGGCTTAACCTGATCCTGGTAAAAAAAAGTATAAAGCAGGAACGGTACAGCAGAAAGCGGTGTTCAATCCTCAATCAATATGATTATATTTGAAGAATCATTTTACGGATTGGCTGACCGGAACAGTGGCTTGTAATAAGCCAAAGCTTTCTTCACAAATCCTTAGATAACCTGATACAGCAACAAATTCATTATGAAAATTACGGTAAATCTGTTCCTGCTAGCTTCTTTTGTTTCCTTTATGAGCTGCTCAGATGGAAACACCAACAAGGAAGGCAACACCCCCGGCACTGCTCCATCAACAATGGCAGCGCCCACCAATACAGCAGCCTTAAACCCACCGCACGGACAGCCCGGGCACCGTTGCGATATTGAAGTAGGCGCTCCCCTGAATACGCCTGCTGCACCAAACCTGCCCATGCCAAACCTGAATCCTCTGCCTGCACAGGGCACTGTTGTACCAGGCACCAACCCTCCTCATGGAGAGCCGGGCCACGACTGTGCGGTGCCTGTTGGCGCACCTCTTAACAAATAATTAGAACATTACCATTATATAAAAAGGGTGGTGCATATTTGAAAATATGCACCACCCTTTTGCTGTTTCTTATAATTAATTACTCAACAGGAACAATCCGGTAAATACGGGCCGGGT
Organism: Flammeovirgaceae bacterium 311; assembly: GCA_000597885.1. Classification (NCBI taxonomy): domain Bacteria; kingdom Pseudomonadati; phylum Bacteroidota; class Cytophagia; order Cytophagales; family Flammeovirgaceae; species Flammeovirgaceae bacterium 311. Next base: position 5,658,532 of record CP004371.1, on the reverse strand, counting down.
TTTCTACTGCCAGGTAGATGTAACCATCCGGACTCATTTTCACATCCCGCACCCTGCCGATGTTTTTCAGCAGCTGTTCCTCTGCAGTGATATCAGTGCCCTCTAGTGTGCTGCGGTTCAGGTACTGAAAGCGCAGAGAACCGGAAAGCAGGCTGCCCTCCCACCCTTTGTACCTATTACCTGTTACAAAGGCCATGCCCGAAGGTGCAATGGAGGGTGTCCACTGTTGGAGCGGCTGCTCCATTCCCGTTGCTTCTGTTTTATCAGTGATTGGTTTTCCGTCGTAGTTGATGCCATAAGAAATGGCTGGCCAGCCATAATTTACTCCCTTCTCGATCACATTGATCTCATCGCCGCCCCGTGGGCCGTGCTCATGCTCCCAGAGCTGGCCACTTTTCGGATGAAAAAGCATTCCCTGCGGGTTGCGGTGCCCGTATGAGTAGATTGACGCTTTTGCATTTCCCTGGCCGCTAAAAGGATTATCGGCAGGAATGGACCCATCATCCCTGATCCGGTGAATTTTGCCGGGGTGCCGCTGGAGGTCCTGCGGGTTTTCATCGTGATTGCCCCGGTCGCCAACAGAGAAGTACAGGTTGCCATCAGGACCAAAGGCAAGGCGGGAACCATAATGATGCCTGGTGGTTGACCACGGCTCCGCCTCGAATATTACTTTTTGCTCTCTGAGGGAATTACCCTCTAACCTTGCCCGCATCACAGCAGTGGTTGTTAAGGTACTGCCCCCCTCTTCTTTCACAGCCGAGTATGAGAGAAAAATAAGGTTGTTACTGCTGAAGTTGGGGTGGAGCTCAATATCCAGCAGGCCGCCCTGCCCTTCGGCCTGTACCTTAGGCACACCGCTTACCTCCTGCAGTTTGCCATCTGGCGTGCGGCGGTATAAGGTGCCGCCAATTTCAGTAATGAGCATTCCGCCATCAGGCAAAAACTCAATACTCCAGGGTACCTCGCCAAAATCAATGGCAACTGTATCGAGCCTGTAGGTAAACTGCTCTGCCTGGTAGGTGGCAGGCAGACTTTCAGCTTCCTCAAAAGTATACTGCGCAACCTGATTCATCCCCTGCTGAATATAGGCAACGAGGCCCCGGATTTCCTGATCAGAGAAAGTTTCTTCAAAAGCTGGCATGCCCACATCTGGGTGTCCATGTTTGATGGAGGCAAAAAGTGAATCGGGCTGGTCTCCGTACTTCCATTCTCTATCCGCAAAAGTACTTGCACTGCCGCCATGGCAGCCGGCACAATAGGCTGTAAAATTTGCTGCAGCCTTTTGATGCTCCTCGCCTGCAAGTGCCTCTTCTGCACCAAGACCTGCCGTATCGGCAGCAGTACCGGTCTGTGTGTCTGCCTGCTCACCATTACAGGCATATAGTCCTAAAAGTACCAGCAACAAGAAGGCGGGCATTTTATTTATTACTGTCATATTTTCGAATGGAAGTTTAAATAATAAATGGATTCAGCTCTAAAAACAAGGTTTAAACAAGGATTACGCAAAGATATTTCTTATTTCCTAATTAATGCTACTGCTCCAAATTCAACCTCAGTAGCTGATCTTTATCGTAATCACACCACCATCAGCAAATTGCTTAAGGCCTTAAAAGTTTGTTTAACCTTTCTGGCATTACAAACAAAAAATTTAGACTCATATTAATTAAATCCAAATCTGTTCTTTCAACGTAAGACATAAGGAGAGGTTAATTTTTATAACTCTGTTTTTTAGAACCCAGAATTTTCTATTTATAAATGTCATCATCAGAAAAGCCAAGCCTTAGCCGAAAAATACTAAAAATTGTAGGTATTGTGTGTGGGTGTTTGTTTGGCCTGGTACTGATCCTTACTATCTTACTTCTTACGGCATTAGAGCCTTATGCAGAACGCTACCTCAAGGAACAGGTAGCAACAAATACGGATGGCTTGTACAGCATCGAATTTGAAGATATAAATATCAACCTGCTTGCCACAACTGTAACACTTAACAACCTGCATTTATCTGCCGATACCGCCGTACACCGCCGGCAGCGTGAAGCCGGCGAAGCCAGTCCAATGCTTATTGAGCTAAAAACGCAGGAGTTTAAGGTAGCGGGCATAAATCTGTTAGACGCAATCCTAAGAAAGCAGCTAAGCATTGGCAGGGTATTTATGGATAGCCCCGATATTACAGTGGTAGTAGATGAAAGCGTGGAAACTTCGGAGAATAAGCCCGATGAACAAGGCAATGGTAACGCCATCAGAAATTTTATTGAATCTGTAGATATAGGAGAAATAGACATTCCCGACGCCACCATCCGCCAGCTTGTCTGGGGTGAGCCCAACCAGCCTGTGCATGATATTCCGCATCTTTCACTGGGTATTACAGAGCTGGAGCTGGCACTCGATCAACTTGATCAGCCCGACCACACCCGTATTTTCGATGCAGATGATATCCGGATAGAATTAAAAGAATATGTTTTCAATACGCCTGACAGTGTCTATACCATTGGTTTCAGGCTGTTCAGCTACTCCTCAAAAGAAGGCGGGCTACTGCTGGAAGATTTTGTGGTAAAAGCAGATCATGAAGCTAATATAGCCCTGGCCACTGCAGATGCCAACCGGATGCTTTTTGGCGTACGTGCACCCCGGCTGCATATGGAGGGCTTTGATATCGTAGAGGCCTATCGCAGCAAGCAGCTCCAGGTGGAGCATATTACCCTTGAAAACGCAGAGCTGGAGGTGCTGGAAAACCCCGATATTCCGGCTGTTGCAGCAGAATTTAACCTGAAACAGCTCTATGAACAAGCCTCTGAATATATAGAGACTGTAGGGCTGGAGGAATTTCGTATAGCTGATGCCCGCCTGGTGTACCGCACCAAGTTTCATGAAATTTTAACCGTACAGCACCTCGATAAGCTAAACCTAAGCCTGCAGGAAATACAGATCGACTCTGCCACGCTCTTTACACCCAGAGACAGCCTGCCCCTTCAGGAGTACCTGATTACGGTAGAAGACTATCGCTACAGGCACCCCGAAACGCCTTATACCATAGACCTGGGATGGCTGGAACTCTCGAGCAGGGACCAGCACCTTCACTTAGATTCTATAAGTGTAAAAGGCGACTGGGACAAAAATGACAGCTTAAAACAAATTAACAAGGCCCAGTTTATTGTGTACAACCTGGAAGCACCCAGCCTCCGCATAGATGACATGGACCTGCTACAGGCTTTTCAGACCCGGATGATGGACATTGGCAGTATCCTGCTCCGTAGTCCATCCCTGGATATCCTGCACGCAGAAGCAGTGCCTGAACCCAAACTTGACCTCGAGGCCCTCATGCAAAACACTTATGAGCAGCTTTCAGACTTTATCACCGAACTTAATGTTGACCAGATAACGGTTCAGGATCTTTACCATACCCAGCATGTTAAAGATGGTGATATCATGCTAAGCCAGGAGTTGGAAGAAGCCTCCGTTACACTTACCGGTCTCCATATAGATTCCGTTTTTATTTACCAGCAGAATCCCCGTTTGCCGCTTAATGACATCCTTTTAACAGCCCGTAATTACAGCTACAGGATTCCCGATAATGCCCAGACCTTTGCCCTGGGCAGGCTCCGCTACTCTACCAGAGAAAAGGAGCTTACCGCAAGATCTATAGAGCTGAGTGCAGATACCCAGCATAACGACAGGCTGAAACAGAGCAATGATGCCAGCAAAAACTTGTTTGACTTTTCTGCCAGCCTGTTCCGCATCACCAATCTGGACATTATCAGGGCCATGAATGCAGGCAGAATGGATATTGACGAGATTACGCTCCGGCAGCCCGAACTGGCAATTACCATGGACCGGGATGTTGAGGAAAGCAGCCCGCAAAATGGCGAACAGGAACCGGCTACCGATGTGTTATTCAGCTTTTTCAGCCCAGTTACGGTTAATGCCATTCGACTGGAAAACGGCACCTTTACCTACCGGGAAAAGCGTGATGAGATAATCCGGACCCAGTTGCTGGAGCATGTATCTACCACTGTTTCAGGACTCCACCTCAGCCCTGAAAAAATGGATGGTCTTGATGAGGAACTTCCCCTGGAAGAAATGGTCCTTACGGCAGGCAATTACAGCTATCAGTCGCCCGACAGCCTCTATACCATTACCCTGGACAGCCTGCACTACTCCAGCAGGGAGGAAACACTTACTGCCCGCCTGTTCGAAGTTGACTCAGACAGGGAAATGCATGAGCAGATCAAAGCAGAAAATTTTGAGGAGGCCAGCCGCAACCTGTTTGATATAACAGCAGAAAGTTTCAGGATTACCGGTTTTGACCTGGTGCGCTCCTATGAAACAGGCCGTTTCAATATGACAGAAATGGTGCTCACACAACCGGAGATAGCCATTTTGCAGGACAAAAATGTAGTAGACCGGCGTGACGGGGAAGAACCTGAGGAAGAAACTAATACAGCAGGCGATAGAGACGAAAGCGAGGAAGACCAGGAGGAAAATACCAGTGAAGGTATACAGGCCGACAGCAGCCAGGCAGCAGGAGAAAATGGAGCCCTGGAGCAGGTAAACGAGATAGTGGAAACCTTCAGGGTGGAACGTATACGTGTAGAAGACGGCTATTTCAGCCTTAAGATTCTTGATGATACCGTACAAAGAAGCCAGACCCTGGAGCATGTATCCGTTATTCTGGATGAGCTAAGACTGGCGTCGATGGAGGCCGCCGACCCCCTGGAAATGTTCCGGGTAGATGATATTGGGATTTTAGTGAAGGATTATTCCTTTCTGACCCCCGACAGCCTGTATGAATTTCGCCTGGGCGAGCTAAGAACTGCCCTGAATGACCAGTTGCTTACCATAGACAGTATACGCCTGGAGCCTTTATTCAAACATGATGAATACCAGGACAGGCTTGAATATGCAGCAGACCGCATTGATCTGAAAATACCCGGCATCGAAATGCAGGGCTTCAGGCTGGATGAACTTTTTAATAACCAGGAAATACTGGCCTCGAAGATACTGGTCAAGGATCCTGACATAGACATATACCGTGATAACCGCGTACAACAGGACCCAGGCAGACAGCCTTATACGCTGCAACGCATGCTTCGGGATCTGGAATTTCGCGTAGAAATAGATACTGTAAGCGTGATAAAAGGGGTGATCGTTTACTCTGAAATTGCACCGGATGGCGTAGAACCCGGCGTGCTTACCCTTGACCAAACCAGGTTGCTGATTACGAACATCACCAATGATTCTTTGCTGTTCAGAGAGAACAACATCATTACTGTTGATGGCAGTACCAGTCTGATGGGTGAAAGCACCCTTGAGGTTAAGTTCCAGTTTCAGATGGATCATCCCGATGACCTGTACACCTATGAAGGGTCTCTCGAGCCTATGAAATTCACGGCCTTCAATCCACTGTTCGAAAAGATCATGTTTATCCGCATGGAAAGCGGCCGTATTAACAAAGCTGCCTTTGCCGTAACCGCCACAGAACATATGGCAGAGGGCGAGATGCGCTTCCTGTACCAGAATCTGGATATGCAGCTCATCGATAAGGAAGATCCGGAAAATCCAGGCTTTTTGATGAATGCCGGTAGCTGGCTCATCAACAATGTTGTGATCAAGGATAATAACCCCTCCAGCTTTGGAAACCTGCGCAGAGGTGAAATTGAAGTGGAAAGGGATTATTCAAAATCTGTATTCAACCACATGAGCGGCGCCATGACAAGCGGCATGGCCTCCAGCCTGATGCCCGGCTGGGTAGAATGGGTGGTAGATGCTCTGATAGGACTGCCATAGCCAAAAGAGCTGTATCAGGCAGTGGTGGTGCTTCCCATCGCCAAAGAATAGATGATATATCCAATGTAGATCAGCACAAAGAAACCTCCCTCTATCCTATCCACGCTTTTTCTGCCCAGGGTAAAGGTAGTCAGGAACAGCAGCAGGCTGGCTAAAATGGTGGCTATGATATCGAAATTGGCAGCCGGCACAAAGGGCAGTGGCTTTAATACTGAGGTTACGCCCAGTATAAAGAAGATGTTAAAGATATTGGAACCCACTACATTCCCGATGGCTATATCTGCTTTTTTCTTAAAGGCCGCTACCACAGAAGTGGCTAACTCCGGCAGCGATGTGCCAATGGCAATAATGGTCAGGCCAATCAGGCGCTCGCTCATCCCAAATTCACGTGCAATCACAATAGCACCCTCTACCAGGTATTTTCCACCAAAATAGAGACCAAGCAGCCCGATGGCTATGAGCAACAGGCCTTTCCACAAAGGGACTGGTTTTATGCTTTCATCAATTGCTTCCTTTTGGCTGCGGGCAATTTCAAAAGTGTACACCATAAAGATCAGGAAAAAGCAAAGCAGCACAATACCATCGATGCGCGATACCTCGCTGCCTGTGGTACTGCGGTCAATGAGCTGATCGTTGGCAAGTACCCCCAACACCACCGCAGCCAGCAGGCTTAGGGGAATTTCTTTCCAGGTGGTATTACGCTGAATACTGAGCGGGTAGATAAGTGCCGCTACGCCCAGAATCAGAAAAATATTGGCAATATTACTGCCCAGCACATTGCCAATGGCAATGTCGGTGGAGCCCTGCAGGGCAGAAAACACGTTTACGGTGAGCTCAGGGGCTGAGGTGCCAAATGCTACAATGGTTAATCCAATCACCAGATCAGAGATACCAAACTTTTTGGCAATGCCGGAGGCGCCGTCTACCAGCCAGTTAGCGCTAAAAATAATCAGGGCCATGCCCCCGAACAAAAAAAGATAGTTAAGCATATGTATGGGTGTGTCGCTAGTCAAATTATGAACTGCAAAGATAGCAGAGGGTTCTGATGTTCAATGCTGATTGCACCTTCTGAACCCTCTGCTTATACTTTTTTATTTAACTGTCATCAACCAAGCTGCTCGGTACCCGGACCAGCTACTGCTTTCTCTGTCCCAACAGCAACAGGTTCACGGTCTGCTGGTTTTGCAACACTGCCATAGTCATTGCCGAGGGGCGAAACTTCCTCCCTTCTATTGTTTCTGCCAGTCAGGTAGGAGGCTGCTATGCCTGCTATGAGTGTTCCGATGATGATACTCAGCGAAAGTATAGTAGGAAATGCATAGTGATGGGCCAGCATAATTTTTACCCCTACAAAAGCAAGAATAAAGATTAGGCTGTACTTGAGGTAGCGAAACCTGTCCATAAAATCTGCCAATACAAAATAAAGGGAGCGCAGCCCCAGTATGGCAAAAATATTAGAAGTAAATACCAGAAAAGGATCTGTGGTGATGGCAAAAATGGCTGGAATAGAGTCTACTGCAAACAGAATATCCGACGTTTCAATTACCACCAGCGCCACAAACAGAATCGTAACAGCCCTTTTTCCCTTCTCCCTCACAAAAAACTTCCCTTCCTGCAAATGCGTGCTGATGCTGTAAAACTTCTTTATAAACCTTACCACCGGACTGTTGAACAGATCTGCCTGCTCCTGCTTCGCCAACAGCATTTGAATAGCAGAGTATAGCAGCAGCAAACCAAAGAGATAATTTACCCAGTAGAATTGTGCAATGAGTGCTGTACCTGCAAAGATCATGATACCCCGGAATACCATGGCACCCAGAATTCCCCAGAACAGCACCTCATGCTGGTATTTTAAGGGAATACGGAAGTAGGCAAAGACCATGGCCATTACAAAAATATTATCCAGGCTGAGGGACTTTTCAATCAGAAAGCCGGTATAGTATTTTAGCAGGGCTTCTTTACCGTTAAAGAGCAACACATTATCTGGAGCCAGCAGCTGCATCCAGTTAGTTTCGTACAGAAAATAAACGAACCCGCCAAAAAGCAGCGCCAGTGATACCCATAAACCGGTCCACCCCAGGGCCTCCTTAGCAGAAATCTGGTGGGCTTTTTTATTGAAAACGCCCAGGTCGATGGTAAGAAAAATTGCCACCAGGATGAGGAAACCAGTCCAAAGCAGGATTTGCATGATATTTCTGTTGGGTTTAAATATTTTTCAAAACTTATGCGGCTACTTCAACCGTCTTTTCTACCTCTGGCTGTGGTAATTCCACACCAAATTCTCCCTCCCACTTAGCCACCACACAGGTAGCCAGGCAGTTGCCAATAACGTTCACAGAAGTGCGAGCCATGTCCATCAGTTCATCGATACCCAGTATCAGGAAAATAGGTGCCATGGGCAGGTTGAAAGTAGCAGCCGTTCCCATCAGGATGACCAGCGATGCCCGCGGCACACCCGCCACGCCTTTACTGGTCAGCATCAGGGTAAGCACCATCAGCACCTGGTCCTGCAGGCTCATGTCTACACCCGCAGCCTGAGCTACAAACACAGCAGCCAGGGCCAGGTAAAGGGTTGTGCCATCCAGGTTAAAACTATAGCCGGTAGGCATCACAAAGGCAACAATTTTACGGGGCACGCCAAATTTTTCCATGGCCTCCATAGCTTTGGGCAACGCAGCCTCTGAGCTGGTGGTGGCAAAGGCTATGGAGACCGGCTCTGAAATAGCTTTGATAAACTTGCGGATCGGTATTTTTAGCGCCAGTGCTATAGGCAGCAGCACACCCAGCAGAAATATGCCAAGCGCTATATAGAGGGTTGCAAGCAGCTGAAAGAGGTTTACCAGGATACCCAGGCCCATCTCCCCTACAGTAAAGGCAATGGCCGCTCCCACACCAATGGGCGCAAAGTACATGATGATGCGTGTAAAATTGAACATGGCCTCCGAGAGGCTCTCCGCAAAAGCAAGCATGGTATGTTTCTTTTTATCATCCGCAATCATGGCCAGACCTATGCCGAACAGAATGCTGAAGATCACGATCTGCAGGATCTGCCCTTCGACAATAGACTTGGCGATGTTTTCAGGGAATACATGCAGCACCACTTCTTCCCAGCCCTGTGCCTTTGCCTCAAGGGGTACTTCGCCGGCGGGCAACTCAATACCCACCCCTGCCTTGGAAATGTTGATAGCAATGAGCCCCACCACCAGGGCTATGGTGGTCACCACCTCAAAGTAGAGGAGAGATTTCCAGCCCATGCGGCCCACCTGCTTTAGATTGGAATGGCCGGCAATGCCCACCACCAGCGTACCAAATAGGAGCGGTGCTATTATGGTTTTGATCAGGCGCAGAAACACCTGGCTAAGCACTTTGAGCTCAACAGCGATCTCGGGAAAATCATAGCCAAAGGTTGCCCCTATCACCATGCTACCGAAAATCCAGGTGGTGAGCGATGCTTTCCTCAGGCAGTAGAGCGTAACGCCGGCCACACCGGCCCAGCGGCTAAACAGCATTGCCTCCCTAGGCAGCAATCCTGCCCATAATAACTCTACCACTCCCAAAAGTGCTGCCTGCGTAACAAGCAGCAGTATACCCAGTGTACCGGCCTTTGATTTTAATACCATCATTCTTCAAGCAGATTAAGCCAGGCTTTCTTTTGCCAGCGGCGCCTTATTTTTGGGGGTTTTCATGAATGGATGTATGATGAGCTGCAGCCCTTTGTCGTAGCTAAAGTAGTTCCAGGCCCAGTTTACAAACACAACCAGCCTATTGCGGAAACCCACCAGGTACATCAGGTGCACAAACATCCAGACAAACCAGGCAAACACCCCCTGAAAGCGCAGTCTGCCCAAATCCACCACGGCTTTATTGCGGCCAATAGTGGCCATAGAACCCTTATCCACATACCGGAACATACCTATGGGTTTATTCTTTCTGATGCGTAACAGGGTCTCTGCCAGATACTGTCCATGCTGAATGGCCGCCGGGGCAACCATGGGCTGTGCCTCCCATTGACCCATCCGGTGCATGGCTGCCACATCGCCTATGGCAAAGACATCATCCAGGCCGGGCACGCGTAAAAATTCATCAACTTTAATGCGGTTGCCTTTAACCATCAGCTCCGGTGGTATGCCATAAACAGGATTGCCTTTTACGCCAGCCGTCCAGATGAGGGATTCAGTAGGAATCTGGAGTCCGTTATTGAATAGGGCTACTTTCCCGTCATAAGAAATAAGGCCAGTGTTTACGCTCACCCGCACCCCCAGCTCTTCCAGGTACTTTTTGGTTTTTTCAGAGGCCTTCTCAGACATGGTACCCAGCAGGCGAGGTCCCGCTTCTACCAGGTGAATGTCCATGATCTTGAAATCCAGCTCCCCGAATTCGTCCGGAAACACATGGCGCTTTAGCTCTGCCAGTGCTCCGGCAGTTTCCACACCCGTGGGGCCACCCCCTACTACTACTATATCCATCAGGCTTTCCTGCTCATCTCCATACTCCAGGTTCACTGCTTTCTCCAGGTTTTGCACAAACAGGCTTCGCAGGTCCAGTGCCTGTGGCAGGCTCTTCATGGCCATGGCATTTTGCTCTACCTCTTCCATACCAAAAAAATTGGTTTTGGCACCAGTGGCAATTACCAGAAAATCGTAATGAATGGTCCCGATAGACGTGTACACTTTCTTGTGTTCAGGATCTATCTCCCTGGTTTCAGCCATCCTGAAGAATATGTTGCTGCTTTTCTCAAAAATATTGCGATAGGCAGTTCCGATAGAATCTGGTTCCAGACCTCCTGTTGCTACCTGGTAGAGCAGCGGCTGAAAAGTGTGGTAGTTATGTTTATCGATCAGCACTACCTGAATAGGCTTATGTCTAAGCTTTTTGGCCAGGTTAAGACCTCCAAAGCCTCCGCCAATAATCACCACACGGGGATCTGCAGATTCGGGAATTCTAATTTTCATTGGGGTAAGGAATAATTCAGTTTTGAGATCGGCTGTGATGCTTTTATTTTTTTGATTGTAGCTCACTTCTTTTTTTCTCTTTTCTGTAGGTGCGTATAACAGGAATAGCTGTCAGTATGATCAATGCTGCCACCACCAGCTCCAGGTACTCCCTGATCTGCGGAAAACTTTTACCAAGCAGAAAACCAGCTACCACAAAAGAGCATATCCAGATAAGTGAACCAAGTACATTGTAGAGCATAAACTGACGGACATTTACACCCACCAGGCCAGCCAGAATGGGCACAAAAGTGCGGATTACGGGCAGAAAGCGGCCAATGATAAGGGTCAGCTTACCATGCCGGCCATAAAAGCTACGGGTTATCTCCAGGTACTTCTTTTTATAAAAGATTCCTTCGCGCATATTTATCAGTAGTTTGTCCATCCTGCTGCCAAACAAATACCCGCAGCCGTAGCCGGCAATTGCTGCTACATTGAGCGTAAGCAGCAGCATGACAAGACTGCTCTCCAGCATGCCAATACCACTGAGCAGGCCTGCGGTAAACAAGAGGGAATCTCCGGGCAGAAAGAACCCAAAGAAAAAGCCAGACTCCAGAAACACGATCAGAAGTAACAGATACACCCCTCCTGCAGACAGGATGGTCTCGGGATTGAGCCATTGCAGCACTTGTTCCATATACGCTATGTTAGGCAGCAACCGCTCTTAAAATCTTCGGGGTTTTCCGTAAGAAGGAATGGAACAGGCAGGCAGCCCGAACAGAGCCTTTTAGCCAGTGCTGCCTGTAGAACAATAAATAAGTTATTGCGCATAGTAGATTTCCACAACTGTTATTGGATCGAATAAATGGATGTTAGCAGGCAGGGCTACAATAGCCGGAGGTTATAGTACAAGTAATGCACAGGCAGGCATAGCTGCCTCCATCACTGTATTTTACACAGCGCTTGCTAACACACAGTTGTGGATGGCCTAGGGGGCCAGGGTAGAAATAAAAACGAAGTTGATCTTCCGGATAAATAATTGCTGAAATACAGCCTTATACTCCTGAATTTCAGGCGAAAGGAATGCCAGAAACAGTGCCCAAAGCTTTGGCAGGGCAAACAGAAGCAAGGTTACTTTAGGAAGAGGCCCGGGGGCAGGTGAAAAATTAGGCGCAACCGAATAGGAAGCATTGGAAATGGTACTTTCTGCTGCCGATACCTTCTTGGTGATTGCTTCTGCCTGTACGGGATAAAACAGGGCCAGCGACAATACCAATGCAGCCATCACCAGGGTGAAGGCTTTCTGCAACAGGCTTGGCACCATTTTTTGTTTTATCATTATGCAAATGTACAGAACATTACAGCTGTAAAATGAAAGCTGCTCAAAATTAATTTCAGGAAATCACTTTTTAATGCTCAATCCTTCTTCTTTCTTTTCAACTGGTGCTTCACCACCTTGGCATCACGATAAAAAATGATTTCTTCGGCTACATTGCTCACCTGGTCGCCCACCCGTTCAATTTTCTTGATAATCGAAAGCAGCGCCACTCCTTCCTTGATCTTATCCGGGTTTTGCTTCAGGTAAGGAATTACAATACTGTCAGACCTGCGGTAAATTTTATTAAGAAATTTATCACGCTTAATCAGCTCTGTCGCCAGCTCGGTATCATTTTCAAGAAAAGCCCTGCGGCAGTCCGCAAACATACTAAGTGCTTCATCATACATTTCTAATACTTTGGTTGCCTCCAGCAACTCCTGCTCAAGGGGGTTTTCAAAGTCTTTCACAAAATGAGCGATCCCTTCGGCTGTATCGCCAATACGCTCCAGGTTGGCATTTATTTTCAGAATGGCCAGCACCACCCGCAGGTCAACAGCTACCGGTGTAAACAGGGCAAAGAAGTTCTCGCACATGCGGTCTATCTTTACATCGTACTCATTTACCTTATCTCCCCGCTTGATGATCTTTTTTGACAGGCGCTGGTCTGCATTGATCAGCGCCTCGCGCCCGCTCACCAGCTGAAACTCTACCACATCCCACATCTGCATGAGTTTCTTTTTCAGGCGCTCTATTTCTACATCTATATGAGGCATGCTCTTGATATTCTAGCGTTAAAATCCGGATATATTAGTACCTAACAATATTACAACAATGCAGTATACGCATTAACCAAAACGTCCGGTAATATAATTTTGGGTGCGCTGATCTTTAGGATTGGTGAACAAGGATTTTGTTTTTGCTTGCTCAATCAACTCTCCGGAAAGGAAGAAAGCTGTATTATCGCTCACCCTGCCGGCCTGCTGCATATTGTGGGTAACAATTACAATGGTATAGTCTTTTTTAAGCTCCCAGATCAGCTCTTCTATTTTGGCAGTAGAGATGGGGTCCAGCGCAGAGGCAGGCTCATCCATCAGCAATACGCTGGGGCCATTGGCAAGTGCTCTTGCGATGCAAAGTCTTTGCTGCTGCCCGCCTGAGAGGGCCAGGGCTGATTTGTGCAGCTTATCCTTTACCTCATCCCACAGGGCCGCCTGCTTCAGAGAGCGTTCTGCAGATTCCTCCAGCACAGACTTTTTACTGATACCCTGTATTTTAAGTCCGTACACCACATTTTCGAAAATGGTTTTAGGGAATGGGTTTGGTTTCTGAAAAACCATGCCTATCTCCTTCCGGAGTTCATCTACACGTACGTTTTTCTGGTAGATGTCTTTTTGATCCAGCAGGATCTCGCCGTCTAAACGAAAACCATCGATGTAGTCGTTCATGCGGTTAAACAGGCGCAGAAAAGTAGACTTACCACATCCCGAAGGTCCTATAAAAGCAGTTACTGCCTTTTCTTCCAGGCCTAGGCTTATGTTTTTGATGGCATGAAAATCGCCGTAGTAGGCATTCACCTCTATGGCGAGAAGTTTATAATATTTGCTCATTCAGAATTACCACTTAACTTTTCTCTGCTGCCGGTATCTTAAATATACGGCTATTCCATTCAGCAAAAACGTAATAAACAACAACACAATAATGGCAGCTGCTGCATTAACAAGGAATGCAGCCTGGGGCCTGGAAACCCAGTTAAAAATCTGTATCGGCAGTACTGTAAACTCTTCCATTGGGTCTGTTGCCACAAAGGGTACATAGGCCAGCGCACCAATTACAATCAAGGGTGCAGCCTCTCCCACTGCCCTGGAAAGGGCCAGAATAACACCCGTCATGATACCACCTACAGAAGCCGGTAATACCTGCATCCAGATGGTTTGCCATTTAGAGGCCCCCAGGGCATAAGAGGCATCCCGGATACTTCCGGGCACAGCTTTAATCGCCTCCCGGGTAGTCACTATAATAATGGGAAGAATCAGCAGCGACAAGGTAAGGGCTCCAGCGAGGAGGCTGGCCCCCAGCTGCATTTGCCGCACAAAAATCTCCAGCCCCAGCAACCCATAAATAATGGAAGGCACCCCTGCCAGGTTTGAGATATTAATCTCCAGAATATTAGACAGTCGGCCTTTGCGGGCATACTCCTCCAGGTAAACCCCTGCTGCCACACCAAGCGGTATGGCAATGAACGCAGTAAGCACCAATATCCAGAGGGTACCCGTCCAGGCAGTGAGAATCCCCGCCCTGGCAGCCCTGCGGGAAGGAAGGCTGCTAATAAAATCCCAGTCAATGCGGCTAAGACCTTCCAGCAGAATGTCCAGCAGGAAGATCGCCAGCACCAGCAGACAAAAAAAGGTGCAGCAGATCCCAAACACCTGAAAAGCTTTATCCTTTAACCTGTTGTATGCAGCACTAGTCATACTTTTCCTGAAATTTTTTCCTGATCCAGAAACTGATGTTGTTCAGCGTGAAGGTGAACACGAACAGGGTGATACCCGCAGCAAAAATAGTTCTATACTCAAGTGATCCGTGGGGTACATCGCCCAGGCTTACCTGCACAATATAGGTGGTAATGGTTTCAATAGGTACCAGCGGATTAAGCGTAAGGCGGGGCTGCTGTCCTGCTGCTATGGCAACAATCATGGTTTCACCCACCGCACGCGAAATTGCCAGGATCACAGATACAATAATACCCGAGGAGGCCGCAGGCACCATTACGCCAAAAGCTGTCTGGTAGGGGGTGGAACCCATCCCGTAAGCTGCCTCACGAAGGGACTGCGGCACGGCACTGATGGCATCTTCGCTAAGGGAGGATATCATGGGGATGATCATGATGCCCATGACGATGCCCGCAGAAAGGGCATTGAAACCTGCCAGTCCCGGTATAAAGCCTTGTAAAAAGGGTGTTACAACCGTTAAGGCAAAAAAGCCATAGACTACCGTTGGTATGGTGGCCAGCAGTTCCAGTACAGGCTTTACGATCTGCCGAATTTTACCAGGGGCATATTCATTCAGGTAAACCGCAACTGTTAAACCAATGGGCAGGGCTACTGCTATGGCAATGGCAGTTGTGAGCAGGGTACCCGTTACCAGGGGCAGTATGCCAAACTTCTTGTCAGCAAACAGTGGCGTCCACTCCTTCTCTGTCAGGAACCGGAAAATGGATACTTCACTGAAAAAACTGACTGACTCTGACAGCAACACCCATATAATCCCAACAGTAATTAGTATGGTGATGATGGCCGATAACAACAAAAGGCCTTCGATGATTTTTTCCTGTATCCTCAAGGGTGTAATATGCTAATGTGCTAATAGTACATTTTGCCGATACCTCATGCTTTATACCCTATTCCTGCTGCTGATTCAGGCCTTCAGCAAACTGCCGGAACTTAGTCTTCTGCTCCTGGTAGCGTTCAGCAGGCAGCTGAATGTAGCCTACTTCTTCACTAAGCTCCGGGGCATTATCGAGGTAGAAATTCACAAACTCCACCACCTCAGGGCGTACAGCTGCCTTTGAATTGACGTAGATGAACAGGGGGCGGGAAAGTGGTGCATAGGACCCATCTTTTACAGTTTCCAGGGTTGGCAGTATGGCTCCCTGCCCGTTGCTGTCATCCTCATCATTTACCGGCACCGCTTTCAGTTTGGCTGCATTTTCCTCATAATAGGCATAGCCGAAGAAGCCCAGCGCGTATGGATCTGTGGAAACACCCTGTACCAGCACATTATCATCTTCGCTGGCGGTATAGTCCCCACGGCTTGAGTGGCTTTTGCCTACCACGGCCTCTGTAAAGTAGTCATAGGTACCAGATTCTACCCCAGGGCCGTAGAGGTGCAGTTCCTGATCGGGCCATTCCGGGCGGATCTGGTTCCAGCGGGTGATGGTGTTCTGCGCACCAGGCTCCCAAATTCTTTTTAGCTCTGCCAGCGTAATATCATTCACCCAGTTATTGTCAGGATGCACCACCACCGTCAGGCCATCATATGCAACCGGAATCTCCAGGTAGGTAATACCATTTTCTTTGGCCATGGCTGCTTCATCTGCATTCATGCTGCGGGAGGCGTCTACAATATCAATTTCACCACGGGAGAACTTTTTCATGCCACCGCCAGTACCAGATACACCTACCGTTACCTTTACCCTGGAGGCTTCGCTGCGAAATTCCTCTGCCACTGCTTCAGTAATAGGATAAACCGTAGAAGATCCGTCAATCTGGATGCTGCCGGAAAGGGAATTTTCCGTACCAGTTCCCGAGGCATCTCCACCACATGCATTTAGCAACAACAGACCACCTAGCAGCAAGCCTGTTACACTAAAATTTTCAAGGTTTTTATTAAAAGAAAACATAAGTTTCGATTTTATTAAGGTCTTCATTGATTATGAAATGATGCTTCTGTAAGAGTAAAGCCTGCTGGTTTTAACCAGGCTTGTAGCTCGCGCAAACAGACAGATAAATTAGAAAGATAGATTTGCGCTGAATGGCTTCTAAAGAGGATGATGAACAGCAGCCATACAGGCGTGATTGCAGCAGCATGGCTCATCAGGTACCGATCGATTTCTGTACCGGATACATTAGCTGATTTTGTAGAACTAAAAAGCCTTACCAGCTTAATCATGCATCAGAAAAGGCACTTTACCTGCCGTTTACTATGCAAAGAGACGTAAAAGGAAAGAATTAATTAATGTTTCCTGATTAAGTCTTTGTTAAGCCAGATTATGGAATTGTTAAGTAATCAAAACTGGAATCAAAAATTGTTCCCCAACATCATATTCGCAGTACAATACTCCCTCTCGGGCCTGCCTAAAAAATAAGGATCCTGCCTCTGCTTTTAATCCATATAACTCTATAATTTTGCACCCGCTTTATGCTTTAAGTTTAGCACGTTAATTGTCAGGTGTTTATGGAAATAAGTAACACAAAGGCTTATCTGGCGCTCACATTTATTTGCCTGGTGTGGGGCACCACCTACCTGGCTTTGCGCATTGGTGTAGAAGCCTTTCCACCCTTCCTGTTTTCGGGCATTCGCCAGACGACAGGCGGTGGTTTGCTCTTGCTGTTCTTACTTTTCTTCAGAAGAAGCTTTGCCTGGAGTTGGAAAACCGTTGGGCAACAGATTGTACCCGGCATCCTGATGATTGGACTTGGCAATGGACTGGTTGGCTGGGCAGAAATGTATATTCCCAGCGGATTGGCTGCACTGCTGTGCTCTATGATGCCCCTCTTTGTGGTGCTCATTAATTTATTCTCTGAAGGCTTCAGCAGGCTAAACTGGAAAATTATTACCGGACTGATAACAGGGCTGATGGGCATGGTAGCCATTTTTCAGGAGAACCTCCATGACCTCATGAACCGGCAGTACCTGCTGGGAATTATTTTCTGCTCAATTGCCGCCTTTAGCTGGGCCTTTGGCAGCATCATCAACAAAAGAAGATCAGCCGGCGCCGACCCCTTTTATAATGCTTCCCTGCAGATGATTGCCGGCGGCATATTCCTGCTCCTCACAGGTTTGGTCTTCGATGACCTTTCCAGGGCTTCTGCCATGACACAGGAAAGCTTTTTTGCCCTACTCTACCTGATTATTTTCGGTTCCATTGGTGCTTTTATCGCCTACCTCTATGCCCTTACAAAACTGCCGGTAGGCCTTGTGTCTGTTTATGCCTATATAAACCCACTGGTGGCAGTACTGCTCGGCTATTTTATTTTGAATGAAAGGCTAAACGAATATACTATTATTGCCTTTTTGCTAATTGTGCTGGGGGTATACCTTGTAAATTCGGGCTACAAATCACAAAGCCTGGAAAAAAAGAAGCTGGGTTTAAGCTGATTAGGAGGACGATGTCAACAACTCCTGTTCTGGTCACTGAATAATACTCAACAGGCACAAGCAGACGCTTGCGCCAGCTCCTACCAGAACTTCCACCAGGGTTTCTTCTTCGGCTGGGGTTCTTCTTCGGCCGCTGCTTGCATGAAGGGCTTTTTAGCAGGATGTTTGATGATGTGCCTGTAATGGTGCTTTTTCAGGATGGCTTCCACCCGCTCTGCCAGGGGTTTCCCCTGCACCGGATTTACCATGGCAATGTAGTGGGCATATCCCTTGATGACTGCCAGCAGATTATCGGAAGACCCCTGCCAGCTTTTGCCTTCAATGCCATCTTTTTCAATCTGAAACAGCAGTGCTTTAAAGTTCCGCACCTTTTTGCGGCATACATTTAACTTCTGGTTCACCACCACACCGGTTACTTCCTGTCGGCTGCCCTTTCGCATCACCCGCAGCTTATCAGGGTGTATCACAAAACCTTCATCCTTTATGATCCGGCGAACATTGCCTAATAACTTCGTTAGGTTTTCTTTGCCCTCGCCCCTGGCTGAAAAAGAAAGATCATCGGCATAGCGGGTATAGGTAAAGCCATATTTACGGGCAAGGCCCTTCAGGCGTACATCCAGCCTGCGACAGAGGATGTTGGTGAGGGCAGGGCTGGTAGGGGCTCCCTGTGGTAAAAACCGCTCCCCGCTGGCGATAAAGTAGGTTCGGCCATCCATTTCTGCCTCGGTAATATCGGGCTCGGTACAAATCAGGCCAAAAATGGACGCTACCTTTTCCGAATAACCCAGGGAGCGGAAAACACCCTTGATCCGTTTGTAGGTAACAGTGGGAAAGAAGTCTTTTAAATCGAGGTTCACCAGCAAATCGGGCTGCAGGTGTGGCAGGGCATTGGTTACAATTGACCTGTTGAGTACAAAGCCATGTGCCGCCCCGTTTACTTTTACATTTTCCAGGATATGGAGCAGGATCCACTGCTGGGCCTGCTTTAACCTGGGCATGGGTGCCGAGATCATGCGCCTGCCGCCGGTCTTCTTCTGAATGTAGAAGCGTTTGTAGTGCGAAACCTTGCTCACCTGGCGGCTGTAAGCCAGGAAGCGCAGGCTGGCCACATCAATTTCCATGGCCCGGGCAAGTGATTCTATATCTATAAAATCCGGCAGTCCGTTTAGCCTAAGTTTAGCTGCATCGTTGTCCGATTCTCCTAAACCTGCCGATACACCTTCACCCAGGTAAAGGATCTCTTTTTCCTGCCGGGCTTTCCATTGCTCCGCCCTTTGCTGCCGCTCCTGCCTCCGCCGTTCCTTGTTTTCCTTCTGCTTCTGGCGCGAGGCCTCCATCCGCTGCTGACGAATCTCTTTCAGCATCTGCTCCCGATCACTATACCTGCGCTGCTGCACCAGCATATCGCCCAGCTCACGGCTTAGCTCCCCTTCGCGCCTGATCACCTGCTCGGGCAGAGAGGGCGCACCTTCGCCATCGGGCCAGAAGCCCAGCTTTTTCATCTCTTCCAGCACTACCTCATCGCGGGAGCTCTGGCGGATACGGTCGTAAAGTTGCTGACGGGTTGGTTTTGACTGGTTGGCCATATAAAGAAAAAAGCAGCAGCAGGTCTACTTCGTACACTCACAGGACTGGAGTGTTCAACTCAAGCACCCCGCTATATGTATGCTATTTCACATCTCCGATGTGGCACCGGAAATGGCATACATATAGATGGGGTGCACCGTTAAGAACGCGCCAGTGACGCGTTGCATTGCTGTATGCCGGAGCGGCGATCCGCCGCTCAGATTGCAAGTTTTTCTCCTGCTGCTGCCTGGTTTTAAAGTTAATACTATTCTGTTTTTCTCTTAGTTTTTTTCTGCTACTTTTTGCCCCCAGCGCATGCGCAGCGCCAGCATATGCTCACAGGGCCCTTTAAAGAGCTTATGCTGCTGATAAAAATTGCAGGTACAGCTGGGCTGCACCAGGCGCTCGTCCCTGTCGATGGTAATCACCGGCTCGTACTCACGCCCTTTATCTTCTACCCTGCCCCTTATCTTCACCCCTGCTGCCTGTTGGTCGATCTGCCCAAGCTTTACCCGGTTGGTTTTCACGAAAAAGTGGGCGAACTCCTCCCTTAGGTTGGCAAAGCGTAGCTCGGCTACCGGTAACTCCTCCCGCCGCAGCTCCCGGATGCGGTAAACGTCTTTATGCCTGTCGTATATGGCACGTCCGGCCTGTACAAAGGAGGTGAGCGCCCCCAGCACCATGCTTTTATCCAGCTGCAGGCGCTGTGCAAGCGAATCGGCACTCTCCTGCCAGATTTCCTTCAGCACCTGGTACACCTGCTGCTGGGTTATGGCATCTACCTCCCGGCGGGGTGCCAGCAGATCGAAGTTGCCCATCCTGGACCAGTCATTGGCTGTCCAGCCCGAAAGGCCCAGTGTGAATTGCATATCACCCAGGTCGGCTTCGTAAAAAGAGGGCATGCCTGTACCCAGCAGGGTAACGGTAAAGCGTTTTGCCACCGGCAGCAACCGCTCCAGGATCAGCAGCCGCCTTCGGCCCCACACCCTTATTTCGTCGGGCTCATGGCCGGTGTAGGGAGATCGGTCGCATACCACCTCGTAATTCCAGGGTTCAAACACCACCCGGATAGGCTGGCCCGGGTTCAGGTGAAAACGCATGGCCCGCGGCCCCTCCTTTTCCTTGTGCCGCTTCAGGATAAAGAGCAGGTTGTGCATATCCATGGGGTGCAGCGACAGGGTTCTGGCGGGCATGGTCATGGCAGAACTTACCTGCAAGAATCCACGCACCCAGGAATCAGGCAGGTCTATTTTAACTTCCCGATAGCCATCATCCCGGCCTGTCTGCACTTCAAAACCTGCAGGGTCTATCTTAAATTCGGTTTCTTTATAGGTCCTGATCTTCTGGAACTGCTCATAGAGTGCCGAGGAGTAATCGATGTTGGTGGTACCACACTTAAATTCATCAATATTTTTGAACACCTCGTAGTCACAGCTAAGCTTTCCGTAAGTTGATTCGTCCTGGCTGAAGCATTCAAAAAACACTTCATCAGGATGCACGCTGATCACCGGATCGAGCACCACCCACATATCGCGGTCGCGCTCATAGAGGTAGTTGAAATACTTGCTCCTGGCTTTATAGAAAGGCCCCATAATGGCATCACGCTGCTGCCGAAGCGCCTTCAGCTCGCTGGTTTTCAGATCAATCTCCTGCTTCAGCGCCTGCTTTTGCGCCAGGGCCTCGGCCAGCCACAGGGGTTCCTGCTCCGCCAGCCAGGCTTTGTATTCAGTACGCTCCCGCGGCTTAAAGCGCAGATCGGATACCACCACCTCATGCAGGGCCGAAATGGCCTCCCTGAACGAAAGGTGCCTGTTAAGCTTGCCGATAAAATAAGTAGGCTCCCGCAGGGTATCGGGTGCAAAGCTAACGCCCACTGCCGAGGAGCTGCTGTTTACTTTGGTTTCTCCCCCATACCGGTAGTTGAATATCATACAGTTTTAGGTTCTTTGATGGTGATAGCAGAATCCAGCTCCGGATATTGCTTTTTCAGCTGCGCCAGCAGCAGCAGGCAGCGGGCTTTATCGTGGATGGCAATGGTAGCGGAGATGCGGGAAATGAGTGGCACCACCCCACGGGCTACCTCTTCGCTGGCCAGGGCCTCCTGCTGCAGAAAGTCAAAAACTCGTTCTTTGGCTACCCTCCCGCTGTTTACCTGCGATAATACAGCCACAAAATAGTAGTGCAAGCCACTGATGCGTTCGGGATGGCCGGCGGCATAGTGCCGCAGGTAGTTGGTTACATATAGCTGCAGCCCGGTATTTGGGTGCTGGCTTAGCTTTAACATATAATCTGCGCCATCCTCCTCCTGAAAATGTTTGTTAATGAGGCGCAGTCCCCATTGCTGCACCTCTTCGCGCTTATGATCGCAGATGCTCACCAGCAGCGCCGGGGTCCAGTCTTCGGTTCTAAAATGGGTTTCCAGGTACTGCTTTGTAAACAGCCAGCTATCATCCCAGGGGGCATCCAGCAGCTTAAGGGTGGCCTCACGCTCGTAGCGCGCCTGCGGTACATGGGCTTCGAAGTAGCGCCAGGCCAGCTGCCGCAGCTCCAGCAGTTCGTGATTGGCCAGACCGGCAATCCGCTCCAGGGGCACCTTTTCCAGGGCAACATGCTGGTGCAGCAGCTGGCTGCCCAGTAAGTGCGCTGTACGGAACCGGGCTTCAATCAGCTTCCAGATCTTATCTTCCGGAATCTCCTTAAAATAAGGCAGCAACGACTCCTGGAACAGGGCCAGCAGATCGGCATGAATGCCTTCATGGTTTTCTTTCTGCCAGAACAGCGGCAACAGCAAAAGCAGCAGCTCACTGCCAAATCCGCTGCGGTACTGCACCAGCTTGGCCACAATCGGAATTACCTGCTGGCGCACCTCCGGGTGGATGGACAGGCAGAAACTAACCAGCACCTCCCGGCGCTCGTAGAGAATATAATTGGTAAGCCGGCCAAATAAATCTACTCCTGAGGCGCGCACCGATGCGTAGGGGCTGGTGAGCAGGGTTTCGAACATACCCGCCGGCAGTTCCTCTGCCCGGGTACGGTGGCGCAGCAATATTTTTACCCCCAGGGCCTGCATGGCCTCAAGCGGGTGTGACAGCAACAATTGCACATGGGGGAGAGATGCTTCTTTCACCGCCTCCGGGAACAGGAGCAGCAATAGCTCTCCTACCTGTGCCACCCATGGATTTGCAGAGGCTGGTTCAGCATCCGGCGGTACCATCAGTGGCAGAAGCTCCAGCACCTCTTCGGTTACTCCTTTGGCCATGGTGGAGTGAAAAAGGTTTGGGCTTACATTATCTTTAGTCCACTGCCCCACCGCAGGCTGTTTTGCCAGCAGCAGCCTTACCACATTTTCTTTTTCCTGCAGTATTTTTCTTCTGGCTGCCTGCAGCCAGCTAATACCCAGCGCCTGCGCCTCCAACAGATTACAGTCGAGCAGAGCAAAAAGAAGCTCCACATCCGGATTAGCCGGATCATACCCCTCCCGGGCGATTTCCATTCCCAGGGCATTGCTTTCCGGGTAAGGCTTGTTGAGCAGGTCGAAGATCAGCACAGGTGTGCTAAACTCCCTGTAGTAGGGATTAGCCCGAAAAGCTTTTACGGCAAACGCATTCACCGGCTGACAGCGGTTCTGCTGAAGCAGGATCACCAGGTCCTGGGGCGCATTATCCCAAAGCGCAGGAAATGCCTCTTCGCGCTGGGCGGCACCCCGCTGGGCGGCACCCGGCTGAGCGACACCTCGCTGGGCGGCAGTTGTTTCAGAGGGCTGATGCGGAGGCCGGTAGCGCAGCTTCAGGCTATTGGCCGTCATCTCAAACCTGCGACTGTTGCGGTACAGCAGCAGGTTCAGGAGCGGATATTCCGAAAAAGCAGGGAAATGGTGGGTAACCAGTGTAGACCGGCGGGTCAGGGGATCATAATCATAGGTATAGGTCTGGCTGGGGCCCCTGTTATCAGCATCGGTATACTGCAGCAGCAGGTCTCTTGCAAAGGGGGTAAAGCTCCGGTCTTTTGCTTCGCCCATCCGGGTAAGGAGACGAAGCGCTCTTTTTTGCAGATACCTGCGGGTTTTATCAGAATAGGCTGCCCTGGAATCTTCTCTCTTCAGCTCATCCTCTATTTTCCTGATGTACTCACCCTCAACCAGGGCACCTCCATCCCAGCGACTCCGCTTAAAAAAGCCTTTATTTTTATCGATGCGGGCATTGATGAGGCCCCACACACTGCTATCTTCCAGCAGCTCGCCGGCCTTCAGCAGGTAGCGTATTTGTTGAAAGTAAGGGGGTCTGAAGGGCAGTGTAGCCAAAACCTGCAGGAGCACTGCTGATACAAATGGATACTTGCGTGACAGCAGGTAAATGGTAAACAGGAAATCGGGCTGACGGCTCTGTAGCTCATAAAGTAGTTCATGGAGCCCCTCCTGCAGGGTCTCCGCATTGTTGTTGCGCAGGGCCTCCCGCAGGCTGGCTGGCAGCCTGCCCATCAGCTCATCGTCCAGGGCCTGTTGTGCAGCCGGTGTGCCAATTTTACTTAAGGCTACCGTAGCAATTCTGGCCACTTTTGGATCAGTGCTGCGCCTTAGCTCCATCAGCTTATCGGTAGCGGTAATATTGGCACAGCGCCCCAGGGCCCAGGCCAGGGCATAGTTGAAGAACTCATCTTTTTGCCGGGGCAGGTTTACCAGGTAAGGTTCAGCTCCTACCAGCTTCAGTTCACCTGTGCGCCAAACCAGGCGTGAGAGTTTCCAGTGATCGTCCTGCCACCTGCCCCTGGAGGCAATTTGCAGGTATTCCAGTATTTTATCCTCCTGCTCCTGCGCTGCTGCAGCTGTTGCTTTAAGAGGTGGTTGCAGGCCATGACTGGCGCTGCCTGTATGCTGGTACCCCTTATCAGTTTTCTCTTTCAGCAGCTTTTCATATACCCTTTCGGCCTCGGCCAGGGAAACAGGAAAAATAGTTTTGGTTCCCTCGCGCAGGGCTGTACCACGCCTGCCGTAGCGGAAGTTTACCACATACTCCCCTGTCCCTGCTTGCTGCAGCTCCAGCTCGTAAACTTTATCTGAATTGCCCTCCCTAAAAAACAGGGAGGCATCCTTGATGATCTGCACCGGCTAAACTGTTTTAGAGCAAAATCTAAAAGATTTTAGAAGCAAATGAAAGCAAGCAGGGCAGAATGTGGAAAGAATCCGGTTTTATGTGATCATGATACCACAATCTGTTCCGCTCTGATATTCAAAAACTACCCTAGTTTTATTTCTTTATGTAAATTTTTGTGTAGTGGTTTTTAAGCAAGCCTTGATGCGAAATGTTTCTGAATAGGAAACTTCTCCTAAGCCGCCTTGTAGCCAAGACATTTCAGCACAGCCCTTAATGCCTTACCTGTTAGATGATGATCATTTTTCACAGATCTGAAAACAAAGCATAACATTTTTATCTATGAAAGCAGCCAACAATACCGGCACTGACAATAACCAGCTCCTGCACGATTCTAACAACATGATAGAGCTGTTTCAGCTTGTGAGCAGCATTTCTGCCGACTATTTAAGCAAGCTGGATGATCATCCCACCAGTCTGAAAGAAGTACCCCCCATCAGCCTTAACCTGCCCGAAAAGGGCTTGGGGGCGGCAGAAACAACCGAGCTTTTCCTGGAGCAGATCAGGCCCTTGCTGTTGGCTGCCTCGGGTCCCCGCTATTTTGGCTTTGTAACCGGCGGCGGTACGCCTGCTGCTATTGCCGGCGACTGGCTCACGGCTGTTTTCGATCAGAATACCCAATTTACCAATGGCAAAGGCGATGCCTCGGCTGCTGTAGAGCAGCAAACCATACGGATGTTGCTCCACCTCTTTGGGCTTCCGCAGCATTTTAACGGTGGCTTTGTAACAGGGGCCACCCTCTCTAACTTTACCTGCCTGGCCGTTGCCCGCCAGTGGATTGGAAAGCAATTTCAAAAAGACATTGCAAGGGAAGGCCTGCAAATACCTGTAAAGGTGTATGCGGCAGTGCCACACTCCTCTTCACTCAAAACACTCGCTATGCTGGGTGTTGGCAGCAGTCAGGTGCTGATGGTGCCTACACTGCCCGATCGTGAAGCCATTGATATGGAAGCTTTCAAACAGTTGCTGGCAGCTGCACCGCAGGAACCTTTTATCCTGATCTCCAGTGGTGGCACTGTTAACACAGTAGATTATGACGACCTGGAAGCCATTGCAGCGCTAAAAGAGCACTACCAGTTCT
Source organism: Flammeovirgaceae bacterium 311 (assembly GCA_000597885.1). Classification (NCBI taxonomy): domain Bacteria; kingdom Pseudomonadati; phylum Bacteroidota; class Cytophagia; order Cytophagales; family Flammeovirgaceae; species Flammeovirgaceae bacterium 311. Next base: position 5,632,828 of record CP004371.1, on the reverse strand, counting down.
GGTGGCATATAGATGCTGCTTTTGGGGCATTTGCCGCCCTATCGCCTCAATACCGGCAGCTGCTGAGCGGATGGGAAGGTGCGGACAGCATAACCGTTGACTGCCATAAATGGCTGAACGTACCCTACGACAGCGCAGTATATTTTATCCAAAAGAGTCATGCCCTGCTGCAGACCCAGACATTCCAGAATTCCAATGCTCCCTACCTGGGAGATCCTATGGAAAACTTCTCTTACTTAAATTTCGGGCCGGAGAATTCCAGGAGATTTAGGGCGCTGCCTGTGTGGTTTACCCTGATGGCCTATGGAAAGCAGGGTTACCAGCAAATTGTGGAAACCAACATTCAGCTGGCCAGGCAATTGGGAGAAGCGCTCACAGCCGCTGGCTGCTTTAAACTTTTAGCACCCGTACGGCTGAATGTTGTTTGCTTTACCACCAGCGAGAGTGAAGGCCGTAACGAAAAGCTAAAACAAATACTGGAAAAGCTCTATGCCGCCGGTAAAGTGTTTATAACCCCAACGGTTTACAAAGGCACCCCCGGCTTACGGGCAGCTCTTGTCAACTGGCGCACCACCGAAAAAGATATTCAGATTACAGTCGATGAGCTGGTGCGGGCTTTTGGTTGATGCAACCAAAGCTGAAACCGCTCCGCATAAGACCCGGGCTAAATATGAGAACTCTTAGCTACTCCTTCAGCAAAAAGATTTGACTGCTCATAGTTTACCCGGGACTTCAGTCCCGGGTACAATGTTCAAGATAGAAAACATCCTAAACTTCCTTGTCAGTCATTCTAAGCCAAGCTCCATCCTGCACAATAACTCTTTCCTGAAGGCTTTGCTCTATTGCCTGCAGGAGCTCCTGCTTTATGTCTTCGGTTACTCTTGAGAAGCCAAAAAGCCTGGCGATGAGGGGAACTGCCTCCTCTGACTGGATTGCCACTGCATCTTTCACCACCTTTACCACTGCCAGGTTTATTTCTTCCGGGGCGATAAATTTCAATTTTTTAGAAGTGGATGGAAAGCTGCTGCGGTCCCTGATCTGCGGCTGCTGCATCTGTAGGTGCCATAGAAAATCTCCCCTGGCAATGATATCTCCCTTTTCCTGCGCGTGGGCAACTGCCTCCTGTAGGCTCTGCCTGATTCTTGGCCCCACCCGGGTAATCTTTGCTGCCTCCACCATTCGCCTGGCAGCCTCCTCAAAATGTATAGGACTTTCTGTTTTCACCAGCTCACTGACCCAGCCGGCAAGCTTTGTTAACGGTACCAGATGGAGCTCCTGATTTGCTATTTCGGAAGGCAATGCTGCATAAGTATAAACCGGCAAATCGTTTCCGGACCTCTCACCATCTTCTCTTAGCAACACAGCACTTTCTGGCTGCGCCCCGGGTTCAGTTTCCTCTTCTTCCATCGCTGCCATGCTATGGGCTTTTTCTATGGCAGCCACAACTCTTTTTAGTTCACGTTCCGGGTTGCGGAACCAGTCGGTGCTCCAGATACGGTGTATGCGCCAGCCGATGTTTTCCAGCACCTGCTGCCGCAGCCTGTCACGGTCGCGGGCAGAGCGTGCCGAATGATAAGCGGCACCATCGCACTCAATGCCCAGCAGGTACCTGCCGGGATGTTCAGGATCTACAATGGCCAGATCAATGTAAAAGCCCTGTGAACCTACCTGCTTTCTGACTCCATAACCCAGGCGTTCCAGCTGCAGCGCCACATTTTCTTCAAAAGGACTTTCGGCTACTCTGCCGCTTTCTTCGTTAAAATTCAGCTTGCCATGCTGGGCATAGTAAAGAAAATTTTTCAGTGCCCTGATCCCAATATTCTTGGTGCGGTCGGTATCAATATCATCTGCCGTAATGTTGGTAAACACCTCACAGCGCAGCTTTGCCCGGGTGATCAGTACATTAAGCCGGCGCTCGCCTCCCTCATTGTTCAGGGGGCCGAACGACATGCTCACATAGCCCTCGCTGGTACGGCCATAGCCAATGCTGATGTAGATCACATCCCGTTCGTCGCCCTGTACATTTTCCAGGTTCTTTACAAAAAAGGGCTCGTGTGCGTGTTTCTGAAAGAAATCTTCCAGCTCGGGATGTTTGCGCCGCCTTAACTCCAGCTCCTGCTGAATGGCCTGCATCTGTGAGGTGCTGAATGCCACCACCCCCAGCGTTCGCCCGGGCGTATTGCGGGCATGTTCCATCACGGCATCGGCTACTGCAGAAGCCTCCAGCGAGTTGGTGCGGGTTTTACCCCGATCATAAGCGGTATCTTTGAGGTGGTGAAGCACCAGTCCCATGTGGTCTTTGGTACCCGGACTGGGGAAGATCACCAGCTTGTTCTCGTAAAACTCGTGGTTGGAGAGACTGATCAGGGATTCGTGCCGGCTTCGGTAGTGCCAGCGCAGCATTCGCTGAGGGGCTCCCTGTGCATCGCACATGCCAAGGATGCTCTGGAGGTCGGCAGTTACATTTTCTTCATCCTCTACCTCTTTGGTAAGCGAATCGAAAAAGCTGGTGGGCGGCAGCTGTTTGGTATCGCCTACCACCACCAGTTGCTTTGCTCTTAAAATAGCGCCCAGCGCCTCCACCGGCCGTACCTGGCTTGCTTCATCAAAAATCACCAGGTCAAACTCCATGCTGCCCGGAGGCAGGAAATTGGCAATGGAGAGCGGGCTCATCATAAATACCGGCTTGATGGCCTGAATGGCCAGTCCTGCCTCGCGCATCAGCTTACGGATGGGCATGTGCCGGGCTTTTTTGTGAAACTCAGTGCGCAGAATGTTCACCTGACCGCCGGCCTCCAGCCGCGGGATATTTTCCCAGTGGATGGAGGCAGCCCTGGCCCTGTTGTACTGCAGGTTAAGCAGGTCCAATCGCCTGAACTGTTTTACCGCCTCCTCATGGCTGCTGCGTTCAAATTTACGCAGGGCCGGCTCATCTGTAATGGCCTGCTCCAGCAGGTACTGGTACCAGGCCTTTTGCAGGCTGTATTTCAGATAATCTTTCGCAATGGGCCAGGAAATGGATACCTCTGCCAGTCCGGCAAATCCTTCTTCCGCAGCGGTTTCTGCCAGGTTATTCCAGGAGATGACCTGGTGTATTTCCGGCAGATGGTCTATCCATTCCCGGCTAAGCTGCAACTGTTGCTCAAAAGGCTGCAGTAAAAAAGTGGACCCGCCAAAGCGGGTATTTTCATCCAGTTCCAGTTTCCGGACCAGCTCCTGAACAGCTGCCTCATGTTCGGCAAGCCTGTCAGTTAATACATGTTTGTGCTGTTTAGCAACAGCCGGCTCCGGATTAGCCTCTATATAATTTAAGATTTCAACAGGCCATTTCCGGTTCCTGATCATCTGGTGCAGTTCTGCCAGGTAGGTAGCGGCGGTGGTTAGGGCATTCCAGTCTGAGTTTAAGCCCTGCCATCGCCTGCCAAAAAGCCCCGACGCCAGACTTTCATAGCTTACCAAACCAGTGCTAAGCTGCTTTGCCTCCAGCAGACTATCCACCCACTGAAGCCTTGTTTCAGTATCTTTTGGCAGCTTTACTTTAAGCAGTCCTGCCAGCTGTTTGTTGCTTTTCCGGTAATCACCAATGAAGAATTTATACCACTTATCACCATAGGCCAGCAGGTTCTGCCGTATCTCCAGCACATCCTGCTCCCAGGCTTCGGCAATAAAAATATCCCCATACTGCTGATGAAGTGCTGCCAGGTGCTTACCCATCTGCAGCAGCTCCACGATATCCGCCGTTTTGAACAGCCAGGCATCATCTTTTACCGCCAGCTCGCTTACATCGGGCTGCCGGGAAAGTATTTCAGTCATGTCCAGCAGCTTCAGGCTATCCCTGCGGTCTGCGGGGGAGGTCAGGCCAAAGGTTTCTGCGGCATCTGCACCCTGTTGCTGCAGCGCTTCTACAGCGCCCACTGTTTTTTGCAGCAGAAGCGGCAAACGCTCCTGCTCATGAGGGAGCAGCACTTTTAAGCGGCTACCCCAAAACTGTAGGTTAGCTGGTGTACCTATATCTTTTAACCTGGCCTGTATCCGATCGGCCAGGGCTTCTGCCCGCCTCATGGTACTGCCATCCCATTTATTCAGGTTAGGTAGTGGAATGTTTGGCAAAGGAACATTCCTGATTTTTTCAGCCAGCTGCAGCAAGTATCCTTTTACCTGGTAGGGCGTGAGGCCACTCTGCCTGATCTCTGTATTGACAGCACTGCTATAGCTGTTCAACTCGGCTCTGTAGTCCTCCAATAGCACAACCTCCTGCTCCAGGTGGTGCAGGGCAGGCTTTCTTAGCTCCAGTACCCGCCTTAGTTCCTCGTGCAGCACTTTTTTATTGGCCTTGTGGCTGTGCAATTCCAGGCAGGCCTCTCCCAGATGAATGGTATCCAGGCGGCGCTTCACCACCTCCAGGGCGGCCATTTTTTCAGAGACAAACAGCACTTTTTTACCCTGCCCGATGGCATTGGCAATAATGTTGGTAATGGTTTGCGATTTGCCGGTGCCCGGAGGACCCTGGATTACCAGGTTCCGCCCCTCATGCACGGCCAGCATGGCCAACACCTGTGAACTATCGGCATCTACTGCCTGAAAAAGCTGGTTGGCGTCGGTTTCATCATCCAGGAAAGCCTCTTCCGGAACGGAGGGTGGTGGCTCGCTGAAACCTTCGTGGAATAATGCCTGTAGCACTTCATGCTCGGCTGGTTTGCTTCCTTCAGGCCATTTTGCATTATCCAGATCGTGGTAGATCATGAATTTGCCAAAGGAGAAAAAACCCAGCTCAATGGAATCCTGCTCTACCTTCCACCTGGGCAGGTGGCCCACTGCCTCCTGTATCTCTTCAAAATATTTATCGAGGCTGAAATCATCTGTCTCGGGCAGATCAGGTAAGCTGATGCCATACTCGGCCTTCTGTTTTGCCTGCAGCGAAAGGTTGCCCTCCAGCTCTGCCAGGGTATAGCGGATGCGGAAGCGCTCCCTGGCCGTATGGCGCTCCAGGGAGACGGGAATCAGCAGCAGGGGTGCCAGCCTTGCCTCTTCACTGCTGGTAGTTTCGTACCAGTGCAGTTTGCCCAGGGCAATGTACAGGATGTTTACACCCTGCTCCTCCAGGCTGGTACGGGCAGCGTAATAGGTATTCAGGAGCTTGTTCTGGAGCGTAAGTTCCGTTTCTTCTGTCTGCAACTTTGTATCGCCATAGGCCTGCTCCAGCGAGGCATCCGTTGGCTCCAGAAACTCCAGCTGGCCCTCCTCCCCTTCTTTTCCGGCACCTTCTGATTTTTTCTTTGGCAGAAAAGTCATGGCCTTGCCCTGCTTTACCAGGATATCATAGATGCAGACAGATTTCTCCTGCACAATGTGTAAACCCCTGCTTTTAGAGCCCCGGTAGTTGAGCAAAGGATTTCGCAGCCCCAGGTCGAGCAGCTCCTTTCGGGATGCTTCCAGGCGTGATAAGACTATTTCCTGCATGATGGCTTTAATCAGTAGCGTGTGCTGGTAAAACGCTGCCGTTCCCTTATTGTAAGGCTGAAAAGCGGGAAGTACAGCTTTTTGAACACGCCATATGTTCAGGGGGTTAAGATAAATATTCTGCCGGCATACTCTGATATTTTTAACAATAAATACTTACCAGCTGGCTAAAGCTGTTCTATTACATTAAGCAAAGTCTTAAGGTTAAAGGGCTTATTTAGGTTGAGATGTTATACCTAAAACCTGCCGCTTATCTTTTAAAAAATTAGTAGTACATTTCCCTTATAGCATTTTTGGATCTAAACAGCGAAGCCACAGACTAAAGATGGCAACCGTTTATTATACCATACCACCCCCGGTACAGCTGGCCCCTTACATCAGGTTCTTCTGGGTGCTGGAGAGCGATCAGCCTGCTTACCTGCATCATGCAATGGCCGATGTTTGCCCGGAGCTGGTTTTTCATTACCAGGGGCAGTTTGATGAAGTGAAGGCAAACGGAAGGCGGGAGAAGTCATCTATTTCAGGATTGCAGGGGCAGACCAGCCATACCAGCCGCTTTCAGATCAATGAGTGCTTTGGCATATTCGGTACTTACCTCTATCCCTACACCTTATCGCTGCTGTTTGGCATTCCGGCTACTGAAATTGTGGATCAATATACAGATCTAAATGGTTTGTTAGGGGCTGATGGAAAAAGGCTGGAAGAAAAGATCATGGGGGCGGCAGATAATGGGGAAAGGGTGCAGCTCTTGAGCCGTTTTCTGGAGCTAAGGCTGAAAAGTATCTCCTCCAGGGACTCCTCATCAGCCATTTGTGCTTCCATGCACCTGATCATGCAAAGTGGTGGCTGCATAAAAATGGATGCACTGGCGCAGGAGGCCTGCCTTTCCCTGCGGCAATATGAGCGAAATTTTAAGGAGCTAAGCGGCTTTAGTCCTAAAATTTTCTCCAGAATTGTGCGGTTTCACAAAGCCTTCAATGCCTACAGCCCGGCCTCAGTTAATACCCTTGCCCAGATTGCCCTGGAGTGCGGGTATTATGACCAGTCGCATTTTATCCAGGATTTTAAGCAGTTTTCAGGATTGAACCCCCGCCACTTCTTTTCCGGCAAGGCAGAAGGACTGGACTGGATGCGGGTTTAAAGATGTCGGTTTTTTCCTATTTTACTCTTTCCTGCAAGGTTACTTTAGTAGTATGATTCAATCAAAAGTAAACCACATGAAAATTCCAGCACAGTACCTGCCCGTAATGCCCTACCTGATCCTGAAAGATGCAAAGCTATTTTCTGATTTTGCCAAAAAGGTATTTGGGGCCACCGAACAACTGATCGTTCCTGCAGAAGATAGTGGCATTATGCACGGTGAGCTGAAAATACACGATGCCGTGATCATGTTTGCCCAGGCCGGTGACAGCTGGACCGAGAAAACGGCGGGTATGTATCTGTATGTTGAAGACACTGAAAGCGTATACAAGGCAGCAATCGCCGCAGGGGCCAAAAGCCTGATGGAACCTCAGCGGAAAGACTACGGCTTTACTGCGGGCTTCAACGATCCTTTTGGCAACCAGTGGTGGGTGGTACAGGCGGAGGAGGCATAGGCGCTATGCCTTATGTTCATCCACATCATTTACCATCAGGGTAAGAAAGCCCCCTACAATCATGGCGCAGCCACCGAGCACCAGGGCCAGCACTGCTTCCCCTTCGAAGATGTTGTTGGTTACAAAATCCAGGATAGAGCCGGCTACGATCTGGGGGATTACGATGAAAAAGTTGAAAACCCCCATATAGTAGCCCATTCGTTTAGCCGGAAGTGCGCCCGCCAGAATGGAATAGGGTATGGATAAAATGCTGGCCCAGGCAATACCTACGCCCACCATGGAAACCAGCAGCATATAGGGGTTTGAAATAAAGTAGATGGAAATAAGCCCCAGCCCACCCAGCACCAGGCAAATCAGATGGGTTAACTTACGGCTGGTGGCCCTGGCCAGGAAGGGCAGGGCCAGTGCAATCAGGGCAGACACACCATTGTATACTGCAAAGCATACCCCTACCCAGTCGGCACCCTCGTTGTAGAGCACAGAGGTAGTATCAGATGTGCCATATACATGGCTGGTGATGGCTTTGGTGGTGTAGATCCACATGGAAAACAGGGCAAACCAGGAAAAGAACTGCACCACTGCCAGCTGCAGCATGGTTTTGGGCATATTGAATATACCGAGTACAGTTTCTTTTACCCCGTCCATAAAGCTGGTACTGGCATTTTCCGCCCTGAATTCCTCCATATCTTCAGGCGGATACTCGCGGGTGCGCAGAACCGTCCAGAGCACTGCAGAGAAGAATACCACACCCCCCACATAAAATGACCATTTCACAGAGGGTGGAATCTCACCCTCGGGAGCTGTGTTGGGAATATTGAACCAGTTGTTAAAAATGAAAGGCAGCAGGGAGGCTACCACCGCACCCACACCAATAAAGAAAGTTTGTGTAGCAAAACCGGTAGTTCGCTGGCTGGAGGGTAGTAGGTCGCCCACCAGTGCCCGGAACGGCTCCATGGAGATGTTAATGGAGGTATCCAGAATCCAGAGCATGCCTACTGCCATCCACAACATTGAGGCATTGGGCATTACGAACAAAGCAGCAGAGGCCAGGATGGCACCAATCAGGAAGAAGGGCCGCCGGCGACCTAAGGTGGGGTGCCAGGTACGGTCGCTTAAGTAGCCAATAATAGGCTGCACCACCAGCCCTGTTACAGGAGCTGCCAGCCAGTAAAGCGCAATTTCGGTACCACCCAGAGTTTCGAAAATGCGGCTCACATTTGCATTCTGGAGAGCAAAGCCAAACTGAATGCCCAGAAAGCCAAAGCTCATATTCCATATTTCCCAGAAGCTAAGCCTTCTTTTGCCTTCTACCTGTAGGGGTTGCGCTACAGAAGTCTTCGGAGTTTGTACAGCCTGTGCCATAAATATTTGAAAAGTTTGGATTCCTTAACGACACTAAATGCAAACGTTTGTCATGCAACTTAGAAAAAAGTCCACAATTAAGTGGACAGCTGTAGTGGATTTAAAATGGCTCCTATTCAGAATTCCGGACCCTCACAAAGTGGCAGTCATATCCCATGGATAGCAGAAATTTGTCCGGCATACGCACAGGCCCATCTGTCAACAATACCGCTGCTCCCTGGTCTTGGACGCAGCAGCTATTCTTGCCTTATACTTCAAACTCAAATGTTCTGGAACGGCCTCTGGATGGGTAGAAAGTTAATTAGAATTAAGAATAATACAATCACAGTACTCCCTGATCACTGTATAAATTTCCAAATTTCTTAGATGAAATCAGCCCAATTAAGTGAGCACACAGGGACTGTTGAGGTTTACCAGTAGACCGAAACGCTGAACCTAAACAACGGATTTTATACTGCCCCTCTTACTCACTGATCCACTCCTTGAAAGCGGCGGCTTTTTCGCGGCTGATGTCGATTTCCTGATTGAGGGGGGGCTTCAGGTGTACGGAAAGACCTTTGTAGGTGGAGCGGATGCGGTCTATGCTGTGGATGTGGATAAGGTATTGCCGGTTTGCCCTGAAAAAATGGGCTGGATTCAGGAGGTCCTGAATTTCATCAAGGGTAGCATACTCGGCGATGAAACGTTCGTTTCCGAAAGTGTGGAGATAGATGAGTTCTTCTTTATGGAAGCAGGCAATCTCCCCTGCTTCTACCGGCACCAGGCTTTTGCGCTGGGTAACCAGGAAGCGTTCCTTATATTTTTTACTGCCTGCTGCCGTGCCTCCTATCAGCTGCTTCAGCTGCTCACTAAGCAGGTGTGTGTTCTCAAGTTTTTTGTACTTCTCCAGGGCTTTCTGCAGCTCTGCCTTGTCGATGGGCTTGAGCAGGTAATCAAGGCTGTTCAGCTTAAATGCTTTCAGTGCATACTCGTCGTAAGCGGTGGTAAAGATAATGGGTGCCTCTACCGCTACCTGGCTGAAAATGTCAAAGCTGATGCCATCGGAGAGTTGTATATCTGCCAGCACCAGGTCGGGCTGCGGGTGCTGCCTGAACCAGGCCACTGCGGCTGCTACACTATCGAGTACAGCCAGCACCTGTGCGGCAGGGTCCAGCTCCTGCACCATTTTCTGCAGGTTACGGGCCACCAGTGATTCGTCTTCAATGAGCAGTATGTTCATAACAGCGGAAGTTTTACGGTAAAACTGGTACTGGTTTCTTCTACATTCATGGGTTCGGCAGAGAGGTAAGCATATAAGGAGCGGAGGTTTTGCAGGCCCTGCCTGTTAGAAGAATCGATAATGTTTTTTGGGTGACGGTTATTGCACACACAGAGGTAGCCTGCACCGGTTTCGATGGTAATGGTTAGCGGGTTTGCCTTGTTCAGCACATTATGTTTGATGGCATTTTCGATCAGCACCTGCAGGCTTACCGGCACTACTCCTCTTTCCAGATCATCCTTTCGGATATCAAAATTAAAGCGCAGCCCTTCTCCAAAACGGGTTTGCAGTAGGTTGGTGTAATTGGCAATGAAATCCAGCTCGGTAGCCAGGCTTACCTGACCGGAGGCCTGGTGTTGCAGCAGGTAGCGGTATACTTTGGAGAGCTGCTGCAGGAATTGGGAGGCCAGTGCCTGGTCCTCATAAATCAGGCTGTTGAGCGAGCTAAGGGCATTGAACAGGAAATGTGGGTTTAGCTGGTTCTTCAGATTATCGAACTGTACCTGTGTTTTTTCACGCTCCAGCCGCTCTGCCAGCCGAATAGAATCCTTCCAGCGCCCAATAAAATAATCGGCTATAAAGCCAAGGTTCAGGGCAACTGCCGCAAAAATATAAAGCACATAGGTAGATAGCCTGAAGAAGCCTTCTATTCTAAAAGGCATGTATGGCTCACCAAAAACTTTGAGGATGTAGCGTACAAGCAGGGCTACGGCAATCCCCAGCAGCATCTGTACCACAATGCGCAGGCTCATGGAACGTTCATAGGGCAGCAGCCGGTTCAGCAGCTTGTTAATCCCGTAAAACGACTCCCAAATAACCGCCACCAGAAGCAGGGATGCCAGTGCCATCAGCAGGTGAAAAGGCAGACTTAGTTCCGGCAGCACGTATATGCGGGTAATAAATCCCACTACCACAATGGCAAATATAATGCTGTAAGTGCGCAGCAGCCTTTTTTTCTCTCTCAAGCCGATGGTAATTCTGGCATTCAAGATACTAAAATGTTTGATCCGGTAATACGACCGTCAACCATTTCCACAATGCGATCGGTGCGCCGGGCAAAGGCATCGTCGTGGGTAACAGCAATGATGGTTTGCCCATAGGCCTGCTTCAGCTCCTGAAAAATCTCCAGCACCAGCCCGGTATTGTAGCTGTCGAGGTTACCGGTAGGCTCATCGCCCATCACAATGGTAGGATCATTGATCATCGCCCTGGCAATGGCCACCCGCTGCTGCTGCCCGCCAGAGAGCTTGTTGGTAGGTTTCAGGGCCTGATCTTTCATGCCCAGCATCTCCAGTTTGCTGTAGGCCCGCTCTTCTATTTCTTTGGTGCTGTAACGCCCTAGTTTTTGTGCCGGCAGCATCACATTCTGCAGCACTGTAAACTCTGGCAGCAGGTAATGAAACTGGAACACAAAGCCGATGTGCTCGTTCCGGAACCGGGCCAGTCCATTTTGCTTTTGGCCGGTTAGCTTCTGCCCCCTGATGTAGAGCTCCCCTTCGTAATCGGTATCCATGGTGGAGAGTATGTACATAAGCGTAGACTTGCCACAGCCCGATTTGCCCACCAGGGCAACAAACTCTCCCGCCTGCACCTGCAGGTTTATGTTCCTGAGCACCTGGAACTTCTGTGGCTCGTAGAAGTATTTGTTCAGCTGCCGGGTTTCCAATACGGTCGTTTTCATAGCTTACTGTCCTCTTATAATTTCAATTGGATCTACACCTGCGGCTAATCGGGAAGGCATGTAACCGGCAATGGCGGTAGTAAGTACCCCAAAAACAATCCCGATGATGTAGTATTGGGCATCGAAATTTACGGGCAGGTGGTCCATGGCAATCATATCGCCACCATCGAAAGGTGCCTGTACGATCAAACTGGATAATCCATACCCTATGAGCAGCCCCAGCAGGCTACCCACTACACCAATGATCAGAGACTGGATCATGAAGATCTGCTTTACATCTTTGCCTGCAAAACCTGTCGCTTTCAGAATGGCAATGTCTTTCATCTTGCTCATGATGGTCATGTTTAGGATGTTGTAAATACCAAAACCGGCTACCACCAGCAGCGTGATGGATACAGAATAGGTCAGTATGTTGCGGATCACCACCCCCATCAGCATGGTGGCATTGGCAGTTTCCCAGTCTTCGGCCTTGTAGCCCCCCAGCTTTTGCAGTTTAGGCGCCAGTGCTTTTGCCTCTTTAAAATCATGCAGCTTAATATTGATGTCGGTAACATAGCTCTTGTCTACGCCCAGGATCTTTTGCACGGTGCTGATGTTGGCGTAGCTCTTGCTGTTATCGATGGTGCCAATGCCCATCTGAAAAGTAGCCACCACTTTCAGGGTTATTACCTGGCCTGAAGGGGTGGTTACCACCACCCGGTCTCCCCGCTGCACCCCCAGCTTTTTAGCCAGACCAGTCCCCATGATCAGCCCGTTGTGTGTAGCCACCAGGTCCTCCAGCTTACCCGACTTGATCTTATGCTTCAGATCAAAGAGCTTGTCTTCTTCCAGGATGTTTACACCTGCCACCGTACCGTTCAGCTGGCTGGGGCCATTGTTGTAAAACACCTGCGTTGCCAGCTGGGGTGCTGCCCCTTTTACCTGCGGATATTGCCGCACCATCTCGGCCAGCTGTGCGGCATTGCGCAGCTTTGGCTGCTCGTTGCGTGCTTTCTGATGGTGCACTACGGTAGCAGCATCCGGGTAATGGCGCTCCAGCAGGGTGCTGCGCTGCTCGTTTACATCATGATAGATGCGTATGTCAGGCACAGAGGTCATGGCCAAATCCTCTGTCATATCATTGAGGCCCGACATCAGGCTGATCATGGTAATAAACATGCCGATGCCAAAGGTTACCCCCATCATGGCCACGAAGGTTTGCCGTCTGCGGGAAAGCAGGTGCGTTTTGGCTATTTGAAAAGACAGCAGCATGGCTTATTCTATTAAAAGTTGAGTTTGTGCATCCAGCCCGGCGAGTACTTCCACCCGGTCCATGGTTTCAATGCCCTTTTGTATCCGTACCTTCTGTGCCTTTCCCTCTTTGGTGATCCAGACGGAATCATCGCCCACCAGTGCCTCTTTGGGGATCACCAGTGCATTTTGCTTTCGGGCTATGATGATGTTGCCTTCTGCAGAAAGCCCTGAAAAGCCTCCCGGAAGGCTATCTGTAAAAGTGGCCTCTACCCGTACTGCCTGCTCCCTGGCGCTTACCTGCGGATATATTTTGCTTACCCGGGCCCTGAACAGCTTTCCCGGAAATGCATCCAGCTCGGTAAGCACCTCCTGCCCCAGGGCAATTTTGCGAATGTCGAGTTCATCGATCTGCAGCTCCAGGTGATACTGGTTACTCCTGCCCAGGGTAGCCAGCAGCTCGTTGCGCTTTACCAGCTCACCAACACGCTTAGCCGTATAATATACCTTGCCATCACGATCGCTCCGCACGATGTAGCGGCCGCTCTCGTCGCTGGCAATGTTCAGCTGGCTCCTGGCAGTGGTGAGCTCCTGCTGCAGCTGGTTGGTGGTGCGCTGCAGGCGACTTTGCTGCGCCCAGTATTCGCTTTGTGAATTTTCATAAGCCAGACGCATCCTGTCAAATTCTGCAGGCGAGGTTGCGCCGGCTTCAATCAGGTTTTTATAGCGGTGGTAGTTTACAGAGTCATAGGCCAGTTTGGTACGGGCTGCCTGCACTCCCGCCCGAAGCTCCTGCAGTACCGGTGAGTTTTCGCCCAGGTTTAGCTGGGCCTGGCGGTAACGCTCCTGGGTATCGGTATAACGTGCATCCTGCTGGGTGCTGCCCAGTATGTAAATGGGGTCGCCGGCTTTTACTTCTGCGCCTTCCTCTACCAGCTTCTGCGCAACCACCCCTTCGGTTTGGGCAAAGAGCTGGTACTCCTCATCGGGCACCAGGTAGCCCGAGGCATATACCGCTTCTATGATCTCCTGCTGAGCTACCGGAATGGTTTCAGCATTGTCATTACAGGCTGTAAAGGTGAAAGTGGTGATTGTAAGCAGGCTCCAAAGTGGGTTCTTTAGTGCAGCAGTATAATCATTCACACTAGAGCGAATTAAGGCTTTTAAGGTATTCATGGCATTAGTAGGTATTTCGGGTAGTGATAAGTACACTGTAATAGAGGTGATCAGCGAGTATTTTCAGGAGTTCGTTTTGTGCTCTTATTTTTTCGTGGTACACATTGATGAGCCCATCCAGGGGCAATACACCGGCATTATATTTTAAGATTGCCAGCTGGTAATTCTGATTTCCCAGACTGAAAGCTTCCTGTGCAAAAGCAAGGCTCCGGCTGCTCTGCTGGTAGTTGGTGAGCAGCTCCTGCTGTTCCTGCTGCAGGCGGCTGGCAGTATATTGCATCTCCAGCGTAGCGGCCTCCCACTGCAGATGGGCCTGCCTGCTGGAAGCCAGGCGGTAGAGACCTGTAAATAGGGGCCACTCCAGCCGCAAACCAACAATACCAATATTAAACCAGGATTGACCGCTTTCGGTAAAGTTAAAGGCATCACGCTGCGCCTGCCGGGTATAGCGGGCGTAAGCCGACAGCTCTGGCAGGCGTTTGCTCCGCTCCTGCTGCCAATTGGTTTTGCTGCTTTGCACCCTAGTCTCCATCAACCTGTATTCAGGTAGGGCAGTATAGGAAAACCTTAGCTCCTGCTTATCCATTTCCTGCGCCGGATCCAGGGCTTCAGTCAGGAGCAGCTCCTCCTGCGGCTCCAGCCCCAGCAGCACCTTCAGCCGATTAAGGTTGTTTGCAAAAACAGCTTTGTTTTCTTCCAGGTTCCGGCTACTTTCCAGCTGCAGGTTGCGGATGCGGTTTGCCTCCAGCGGTTCGATCACCCCCTGCTGCAGCTGGTGCTTTGTTTGCATCATGAGTGAATCATTGGCCTCTTTTGTGCTTTGTGCCAGTGCTACTGCTTGCTGGCTAAGGAGGGTTAAATAGTAGGCCCTGGCTACTACTTCGGCAGTGTTGAGCTGTTGATGCTCCAACTGCAGGGCTGCAGCTTTTACTTCCATAGCTGCCTGCTGTCCGCCAACCCAGAGGCTGGCATTGATGAGGGGCATGCTGGCTTCCACACCCAGGTTCAGGGCGTAGGGCTGACCAAAGCTAACTTCCAGGTAAGTGCCTGGTTCTCCGCCCAGAACTTCGGCAGGGATCAGCTGTACCGGCAGGCTAAAGTAGTAATCCAGGGTGGAAACGGCTTTCAGCTGCGGCAGCAGGCTGGCACGTTGCATGGTCTTTGCCTGGGACATGGCATCGGCAGTACGCCGCGCAGATTTTAACTGCAGGTTGTTTTGCTGTGCATGGCTTATACAGGCTTCTGCACTTTCCAGCACCAGCTGTGCCTGTGCACTTAGGCTGCAAACCAGCAACAGGCTGCCGAGCATCAGGTTAAAAATAGGTGATAGGCGCATGGGCTTCCTTTTTTTTACCAAAGTTGCCACCTGGCCCGTTTAGCTGAAAATTTGTTTGACTGAAGCCTTAAAAAACAGGGTTAAAATGTAGCCCCGAAAAAATAAAGCGGAGCGGAAATGGAGGCAGAAACAGCAAAGAACCCTGCTTTAAGGAAGTACTGAAAGCCTGAAACTGCAGCAGGGGGTCAAACATCTGATATACAACAAAGTTAGCCTTTTAACACTGACCTAACTTTTTAAACTCATGGAGAATAATATGCACCAAAGCAGGGATGATAAATTTATCCCGATGACCTCTTTTTCAAGCGGTAAAGGCAAGGAGGTAAGAGAAGACGTTTATTACTATACCAACCAGATCGTAAATTTTGCCATGGTGGGTACGGCCCAACACTGGGTATTGGTAGATGCGGGTATGCCAAAATCAGGTGACGAAATCATCTCAGTTGCAGAGAATCGGTTTGGGAAAGGCAATAAACCTGCAGCCATCGTTTTAACCCACGGGCATTTTGATCATATAGGCGGAATTGTAAAGCTGGTGGAGGAGTGGGCGGTACCGGTATATGCCCACACACTGGAGTTTCCTTTTTTAACCGGACAGGAAAGTTATGCAGAGCCTGATGCTTCTGTTGAGGGAGGTGTGCTGGCGAAAATATCGTCCATTTACCCCCACGAACCTGCCAATATCAGTGGCGCCCTTCGTTCTCTGCCTGCAGATGGCAGTGTGCCTGAAATGGAGGGGTGGCGCTGGATCCATACCCCGGGCCACACACCAGGACATGTCTCGCTCTTCCGCGACAGTGACCGTACGCTTATTGCCGGCGATGCCTTTATAACGGTAAAGCAGGACTCTTTTTATAAAGTACTGGTGCAAAAAGCCGAGGTGCAGGGCCCGCCCAGGTATTTAACCACCGACTGGACTTCTGCCAGGCTTTCTGTTAAAAAACTAGAAGCCCTGAAGCCACAGCTGGCAATAACCGGCCATGGGCCTGCTATGGAAGGTAGAGAACTAAACGATGGCCTAAGCAGGCTTGTGCAGGAATTTGACAGAATTGCGCTGCCTGATCATGGGAAATATGTAAAAGACAGGGATAAAACTACAGACAGTTAAACATGATAGCCCTTTAAGGGTTAGCTAAGATATACGATTACAGAAAAACCTCCTGCTTTAGGAAAATGAATTGTCATGCTTCATCGTCCAAAAGTCAGGAGGTTTTTTAGGCTCTGCTATAGCAGCTACTATTAACTAGTCAGCACTATTTTTTAGATGCTTTGGCCCACATGTCCCGCAGGCCTACGGTGCGGTTAAACACCAGCTTTTCGGCTGTGGAGTCAGGATCCAGGGTAAAATAGCCTTTGCGCAGGAACTGGTAGCGCTCCTCCAGGGTGGCATCTTTTAGTGCAGGCTCTGCCCAGGCAGTATCAATCACCTGTAGCGAATCCGGGTTGAGGTGTTCCTTGAAATCACCCTCCGCGTCGGCTACATCTTCATGCATGAACAGGCGGTCGTACATCCGCACTTCTATCGGCAGGGCCTGTGCAGCACTCACCCAGTGCAGGGTACCTTTTACATTGATGCCTGAAGTATCTGAACCGCTCTTGCTCTCGGGCACATAGGTGCAGCGCAGTTCTGTTATATTGCCCTGGTCATCTTTCACTACCTCCTCGCATTTAATAATATAGGCGTGCTTGAGGCGTACCATCTGGCCGGGGGCCAGGCGAAAGAATTTTTTAGGCGCATTCTCCATAAAATCCTCCTGCTCAATGTACAGTTCACTGCTGAACGGGATCTCTCTGGAGTCACTGTTGGCATCTTCGGGATTGTCTTCACCGGGCAGCATCTCCACTTCACCTTCAGGATAATTGGTCAGCACCACCTTAAGGGGATCCAGCACCACCATGCGGCGTTGGGCCACTTTGTTCAGGTGATCGCGCACGCTAAACTCCAGCAGCCCCACATCGATCAGATTTTCGCGCCTGGCCACACCAATGCGCTCGCAGAAATCGCGGATACTCTCTGGTGTATAGCCCCTGCGGCGAAGGGCGCTGATGGTAGGCATACGCGGATCGTCCCAGCCACTCACGTACCGGCCATTTACCAGCTGCAGCAATTTGCGTTTGCTCATGACCGTATAGCTTAGGTTCAGGCGGGCAAATTCGTATTGCTGCGAAGGGAAAATCCCCAGCTGCTCAATAAACCAGTAGTACAAATCGCGGTGCGGGATAAACTCCAGTGTACAAATGCTGTGGGTTACATTTTCTATGGCATCGCTCTGGCCATGGGCAAAGTCGTACATCGGGTATACGCACCAGGTATTGCCGGTGCGGTGGTGGTGGGCATGCTTGATGCGGTACATGAGCGGATCGCGCATGTGCATGTTCTGATGCGCCATATCAATTTTGGCACGCAGCACCTTCTCACCATCCCGGTACTTACCCTCCTTCATTTCCTGGAACAGACGCAGGTTTTCTTCTACGCTGCGGTCGCGGTAGGGGCTGTTGGTGCCGGGCCTGGTGGGGGTACCTTTCTGTGCGGCAATTTCTTCGCTGCTGCTGTCGTCTACATAAGCAAGGCCTTTGCGGATCAGCTCCAGAGCCCAATCGTAGAGCTGGCCAAAATAATCAGAAGCATATAATTCGTGCTTCCAGTTAAAGCCCAGCCACTGAATATCATTTTTGATGCTTTGTACGTACTCGGTATCCTCGGTGGTGGGGTTGGTATCGTCGAAACGCAGGTTGGTGTACCCGCCAAACTCCTCCGACAGTCCAAAGTTCAGGCAGATGCTTTTGGCATGACCAATGTGCAGGTAACCGTTTGGCTCCGGCGGAAAGCGGGTCACGATGCTTTTGTACTTACCGTTTTTCAGATCGTTGGCTACAATCTCTTCGAGAAAGTTAGGGCCTTTATTTTCACTCATAAAAATCTATTGCTACAGCTGAGACAGAAAAGTTTAAGGCGCCAGCATGGGCAAACCTTTAACTGCAGGGTAAAATTAGTGCTTTTTGGGAATTTCTTAACGATGTATCCCTATGAAGCTGGCTGGAAGGTTAAATATCATTTCTGATGAATTGTTCAGATCCCTGTTTTTCCGGTATAGATCTGCACTGCTTCGACAGTCTTTGTATTCAGGTTTTACTCTCCTGTTTTATCAGAAGTCAGGTTTCCATTCCACCACCCGGATTGGTTGTGGGGGGATACTGGCACGGCCTTCACCATCTACCTGCTCCACTTTCTGCACGAACAGATTCAGAATTCCCTTCTCTTTCCAGAGCTCGGTATCGTAGCTTGGTTCCCAGGAGCCCAGCGATTCTTCGGTCAGGTCTTTAATTGTCCATTTTCCACTTGAGAGTGAATTAATCACTGCTGCCGAGGCTTTGGTGCCCCTTTCTTCATCCCGGAAAAGCATGAGTACAGAGGTATTGTCGCCGGCATTTTTCACCAGCACCTGTGGCCTTGCATTATGGGGGGGGGGGGGTGCAGCTGTGGACCTGGAGGCACTAAGCAACAATGCCCTGATCCCCCTACCGGAGCTAAAAAAGACTTATTAGCGAGCTATACACTACCTTCAAATGTACTTTTAATTGCTTTTTTAGAACAATTTACATAAATTTAATGATTCAACATTGTTCTGTGACTATCTTAGGCCAGAGACTGTTGAGAATTTCAGATGCTACACCTTTTTTATGAGGAGCACTCTCCAATGGAGAGCCTCCTGCAGACATCTGATTTATAGAAATTTAAAGCTACATGACAGAACAGCCATTAACGAAGGCCATGGTAGTACAGCCACTATTATTTTGGTCTGATGAAAGCGGGCTTAAGAGAAAAAGAAATCTTAAAATGCGGACCGGGCTGGATGCTCCTGCCGCAAAAAAATTCACCACCACCCACCAGATGCATGATCACCTTAGGCAGGATGATTATTTCTGGCTGAATAACCGCGAAGATCAGGATGTGATTGCTTACCTGGAGGCTGAAAACACCTTCCTGAAAAATGTGATGGCACCCCTGAAAAGGGTAACAGAAAGCCTGTACCAGGAAATGAAAGGTTACCTTCCGGAAGAGGAAGGGTCGGTACCCTGTAAACTTGACCAATACTTTTACTACACCCGCTATGAAAAGGGCGGAGAATACCCCCTGCACTGCCGCAGAAAAGGCAGCCTGGAAGCACCAGAAGAAGTAATGGTGAACGGAAATGCCCTGGCCAGGGGCAAAGCTTACTGCTGCTTTACGGTTGAAGTAAGCCCAGACCACAAAGTGGCCGCCATTCTGCAGGATAATGTGGGCAGGCGTTTCTACAACATCGGCTTTGAAGACCTTGCCAGCGGATGCATGCTGCCAGATACCATTAAAGCGACGACCAGGAACCTTGTTTGGGCCAACGACCATAAAACAGTTTTTTATGTCCGCCAGGACCCACATACCCTAAGAAGCTACCAGGTCTATCGGCATGTTCTGGGTACCTCAGCCGGCCAGGATGAACTTGTGTATGAGGAAACTGACAGCACCTACAGCTGCCGGCTAAGCAAAACAAAATCAGGCGAATACATCATCATTAACTCCTACAGTACCTGCAGCAGCGAAAGCCGTGTGCTCAATGCCAATTATCCCGCAGATCCGTTCAGGCTGGTGCAGCCCAGAGAAGAAGGCCACCTTTATACGGTAGAGCATCACGGAGATAAGCTATACATCCGGACCAATTACAAAGCCATCAACTATAAACTGGTAGAGGCACCCGTGGAAAGTCCGCAAAGGCAGCACTGGAAAGAGGTAATTCCGCAGCGCAGCGAGGTGCTGCTGGAGAACCTTCTTGTTTTCAGGGATTACCTGGTGCTGGAGGAGCGACGGGAAGGCTTAACCAGGCTGCGCATTATTCGCTGGCATGACAGACAGGAACAGCTGCTCAGCTTCAGCGAACCCACCTATGCAGTTTACCTGGCGCAACACCACGACTATAAAACGGCAAAGCTGCGCTTTGACTATTCTTCCCTGACCACCCCCAACTCCACCTACGAATACAACATGGAGAGCAGGCAGAAAAAGCTGCTCAAAAGACAGGTGGTGCAGGGCTTCGTGCCTGGAAACTACAGCTCAGAGCGCGTAATGGTTACCGCCCACGATGGCGTAAAAGTACCTGTTTCCTTAGTCTATCATAAAGATACTCCGCTGGATGGCTCAGCGCCCTGCCTGCTTTATGCCTATGGCAGCTATGGCAGGTCTACCAGACCCTATTTTAATCCAAGCCGCCTTAGCCTGCTCAACAGGGGTTTTGTGTTTGCCATTGCCCATGTGCGCGGCGGCCAGGAAATGGGCCGGCAATGGTATGAAGATGGTAAGCTGCTCCGGAAGAAGAACACTTTCTATGACTTTATTAGCTGTTCTGAATACCTGATCAGAAAAGGCTATGCGGCAAAAGACAAGCTTTTTGCCATGGGAGGCAGTGCCGGTGGCCTGCTGATGGGTGCCGTCATGAACATGCGCCCGGAGTTGTACAAAGGTGTGATTGCGGCCGTGCCTTTTGTAGATGCGGTTACCACCATGCTGGATAAAAGCATTCCGCTTACCACGAGCGAATATAACGAATGGGGCAATCCTGCCTCGAAGGACTATTATAACTACATGCTGAGCTACAGCCCCTATGACAAGATCAAAGCACAGCATTACCCGAACATCCTGGTTACTTCAGCGCTGCATGATAGCCAGGTACAGTATTGGGAGCCCACTAAATATGTAGCCAAACTGCGGGCAAACAAAACCGACGATAATGTGCTGTTGCTGCATACCAACATGACGGCCGGGCATGAAGGATCTACAGGCCGCTTTGAGGCTTTGAAGGAGGTTGCCATGGGCTATGCATTTTTGCTTGATTTAGCGGGCAAAGCTGATTGTAACGCCTATGACAGCCAGGAAAGCCAGTGGGATGCATTGCCTCACCGGCGGCCAGGAGAACATGCAGAGGCACAATGTCAGCAAGTACAGACGCACAGGAATGGATCGTAATTTTTAGAAAACGTAATTGAGCATTCAACAACAGCCCGGGAAAGAGTTCCCGGGCTGTTGCTATTTGAGGGGGATCATTATCTTTTGAAGCCCCTCCTTTGCACTGTTGGAGAACAGAAGGTTTTTTTCCCTGGCTGCTATTTCGAATAATGGCTGGCTTGCCAGCAGCTGCAATAAGCATATGGAGCGCCATAAACCTACACACAGGAAATGGTTTAACCTATTAATAAAACTTTCGTTGCATCTATTAAAGACACATAGGCAAGATATGGGTCCGTCTGAAGTGTAGAAAATGAATAGTAATAAGTTTTTCACATCTATCCATTCACCTAAACACAAGCATTATGAAACACTTAAAGCTCATTTTGGCACTACTGATCACACCATTTGTTGCCCAGGCACAGAATCATCAAATCATTGACCAGGCCGGGGCGTTCCACAGCCTGCAAATAGAACAGCCGGGTATGGACAACCTCACACACATTGTACAGCGCGGTGAGGGACAGTTTTCACACATTATTCAGTATGGGGATGAAAACTGGTCATACACCAGCCAGCAGGACATTCTGAACGATGTCTATATTGAGCAGCATCGAAACAACAACTACAGCATGCAATTCCAGGGTGGAGAAGGAAACTCTGTCTATATCATCCAGGGTGGCAGCAACGGCTGGATCTATGTTGAGCAGTTCGGTAATTTTAACACTGCCGATGCATTCCAGCTGGATACCGACCAAAGCTCACTTGAACAATTTCAATGGGGAAACAACAACTCCCTGCAGGCCCTACAAGGCTTCGGATCGAACGATGTGTCGTGGCAGGCACAGTACGGAAATGACAATACTGCGAGAATAGAACAGACTACCGGCACCTCCTGGGACTCATGGGCTGTTCAGTACCAGGAGGGCAACCGGAATTACGCTGAAATCGGTCAGTTTGATGGTGCCCACTATGCTGAAATTGAGCAATATGGGAATATTAACAATGCCCTAATTTTCCAGGGAGGTACAAATAACCTGGGCTATATTGGCCAGTGGGGTAATAGCAATTATGCAGAGATTATGCAGACCGGCACCGATGCCCGTACCATCATTACCCAGATTGGCAACGACAACCGCACAAGTATAAGGTAATCCAAATACGATAAAAAGTAACAGGAGGGGCTGTCTGAATTCAGACAGCCCCTCCTGTTTTAAGATTGAATCAGGCATGCGGTTTACGAACTGCACGATAGCTGAGAGCAGCCGGCTTTCTGGGTTGCCCATTCGGGTCTTTTGGCAAAGAATTCATCACCCTTATTGGAATAAGGGTCTTTCATGGCTTCTTCCAGCTTTTTGAAGAGGGTATTATCTCCTTCATTAAGGCTTTCTATGGCCTGGTGCAGCAGGTAGTTTCTTAAGATAAAGCGGGGATTGCTCCTCCTCATCTTTTCCCGGGCCTCTGCCCTGCTGCTGGTATTTGCTTTTAGCCGCTCTACATACTTTTGCATCAGGCTGTACAAGGACTGGCGCTGGGTCTTGTCAGGTGCTTCATAAAAGCTTTCACTAAAATGATTCACCAGCTCCTCTTCACCTTCCAGCTCCTGTGGCAGGTCAATCAGCAACTGGTAAAAGATGGTCATGTCCGGCTTGAGGAGAATTAGTGTTTTCTCCCATTGCGCAATAAGATATGCTTCTTCCCTGCCTACCGTATCAAGCCCAAGCTTGCCGGCCATCATGGCAAAAAATTTATCAGAAATAAGCTTCTCGTACTCTTTCAATGCTGCGATCAATTCATCTGTTGATTTAAATATCGGGGCAATGGCATTGGCCAGGCAGCCCAGGTTCCAGTAGGCAATTCCTGCCTGCTGGCCAAAAGCATACCTACGCCCGGGCAGGTCGGTGGTATTGGGGGTGAACTGGGGGTCATAGTCATCCAGAAAGGAATAAGGGCCATAATCGATCGTAATTCCAAGGATAGACATGTTGTCGGTATTCATCACCCCATGCACAAAGCCTACCCTTAGCCACTCCACCACCATGCTGGCTGTACGCTCCATCACTTCTCTGTACCAGGTAATAACCTTATCCTCCCCTGTTATATAAGGGTAATACCTGCTGATGGTCCAGTCGATCAGCTGCCTTAGATGTTCATGTTCTTTTCTGGCGGCGAGTATCTCAAAATTACCAAAGCGTATAAAGCTGGGCGCCACCCGCATTACGATGGCTCCCTGCTCAAATTCAGGATTGCCGTTATAGAACATATCGCGCAGCACCTTATCGCCGGTAGCAACCAGACTTAAGGCCCTGGTAGTAGGTACGCCCAGGTGGTGCATGGCTTCGCTCATCAGGTACTCACGGACAGACGATCTAAGGACAGCTCTGCCATCGGCCCGGCGGGAGTAAGGCGTAAGCCCGGCACCCTTTAGCTGCAGCTCCCAGCTTTTGCCGTCGGGGGCCTCCCATTCTCCCAGCGTAATGGCCCGGCCATCGCCCAGCTGTCCGGCCCAGTGTCCAAACTGGTGGCCGCCATAGCAGGCCGCATAAGGCTCCATAGAGGAGGCAAGGCTGTTACCACCCAGGATCTCTACGTCTTCCTCGCCGGGCTTTTCCACGCCCAGCTCACGGGCAATTTCTTCTGACCATGCCAGCAGCCTGGGGTTTTGAACAGGCGTCGGCTTAGCCTTGCTGTACAGTACGCCCGGCGTTTGCCGGGGCTGCAGGTCACCACTGTCATCGCCCTTGAAATTATTTACAAACTCGTTCTTATATATTTTAGTGCTTAATCGTTGCATGTGCTATCTGTTTTATTCATAATAGTGCTGCTGCAGCCTTTTGTTCCCTCCCACCCCTTTCATTTTTTCTTAATGATCGGGCTTTATCATAATCCAGCATTAGTAAAAAGGAGAACCAGCTTTACCCAACCCGCTGACGGCACAAATTTTGGCGATACCAATAAAAGGCTGCCCTACCAGCATTCAGCCGTTATTAACAAGTACGGGAATGGAATAGGGAATGTACAGGAATGGAGCAGTAAAATCTGTTATGGTAAATGCAGCAGTTGCCGGAAATCCGGCTGCTATTGCTGCATGATGGAATTAGGATTACTGGTAAAGGTTATTTTAGAACCTGTTTTACTACTCAAGCTAATGCTTTACAAACCTGGAGGTCCTGCTTTCAAAATCTGCTGATCTGATTTTAAGCAGGTACATTCCCTTGCTCATTAGCAGTGCTCCAAGATCTAATGTAAGCGTGTTTTTACCCTCCTGTGCAACCACCTCCTGCGCATGAATAAAGTGACCGCTCAAATCCAGGATCTGGATAAAATATTTCCCTGTTTTAGGGGCAGTAAATACAATGTTCAGCGCTGCCTGTGTGGGGTTTGGATAGAGGATTATCGATTGATCAGTCTCTGCTGCAGGATCCTTTGGACTCTCTTCATCAAACAATCCTGCGGGTGTTGCCCCATTTATTTCTTTGTGTGCATCCCTTACCTCTATTTCCAGGGCATTAAGGTAACCGTATCGTGCAAATTTACCTGCCTCAACCTCTATTACCACGCTGCCGTCACTGGCTTGTATATCCCGGATCACTGCCGTATTGCTGATGTTCTTTTCCACATCCAGCGTTACTTTTTTATTTTCTATCCTGTAGGCTGTTACCCCGCTTTCACCGCCTTCAAAAGCAGAGGCTGCAAAGAAGCGGAAGTTATAAGTAAGCTCATCATCCAGGCCGTAGAATTGCATTTTGGCCACGGTACCTATTTCAGTATAATAAAATGTTTTGATCACATTGTCATGATAAATGCCCTGTCCGTTGGCATCTGGCCCATAGGCATTATTACCATCAAAACTTTGGTCCAGCTTTAAATTGATCCCGGTACTCTGCATATCTTCATTTTCGAAGTTGTACCAGGTATACCCGGTGGTTGGCCGCTGGTCGAGGTTTACCCATGGATCGCCCATGTTTTTACTGTAATTTGTATTGATCAACACCTCATACATGAGGGTAGCTGCCTGCTTTGTCTCGGAAAAAGCAGAGAAACTGCCGTTAGCGGCTGCCCTGACCTTGTATTCGTAGCCAGTGTCGGGGCTTACCGCCTCATCCATAAAGCTGGTAGCATTTACTCCTGCAGTAGCGATCAGTGCAAAATCTTCCGAAGGCAGGGTCCTTCGCCAGACCTCATAACCCGTTTCGCCATCTGCATTGTCTGTCCAGCTTAGCTGTAGCTGTGTTCTGGAAACAGCATGGGCCCTTAAGCGGCCCGGACGCAGCAATTTACCTGTAGCCGGGTATTGCTCGATCACAAAGGCATTTAAAAACCCACCTTTGGTGGCATCGGCTGCACCTGCAACACTCACGATTACCTCACCATTGGCATCTGCTTTAATGCCATTGATTTGAACAGTCTTATCCCCATTGCTTTGCACTTCCAGGCTTTGCTGTTCATCTCCAACCGTATAGAGGGTGCTGCCATTATGGCTTTTGTAAATGCTGCTGCCAAAGAAAACAAAGTTATACCTTAAGTCTGCCTTTAACCCTGATACTTTGAAGCGGGCAGTTTTTCTCGGATCAATGATGTAGGCAGAGCTGGTTACCACATCGGGGTAGATACCGCTGTTATTTCCGCTGGTTTCTCCATAAGGTTTGCTGGCCGACCAGGCATCTAAGAGGGTAAGGGAATAGCCGGTTTCAAGACCATCCTCATCCAGCATATTAGAGACCACAACTTTATTATTCTGCCCGCCAAATACATTGATATTGTTCCAGGGGGCGCCG
This sequence comes from Flammeovirgaceae bacterium 311, assembly GCA_000597885.1. Taxonomy (NCBI): domain Bacteria; kingdom Pseudomonadati; phylum Bacteroidota; class Cytophagia; order Cytophagales; family Flammeovirgaceae; species Flammeovirgaceae bacterium 311. The sequence goes on along the minus strand of CP004371.1, from coordinate 5,606,975 downwards.
GCAACAGAATTATTCCCCACATTTACATAAATCGAAGTCTTTTCGCTGTTAATCACCCTGATGGTAAAGCTGGTATCTACCTCCAGCACCCCGTCGTGGGCAGTAAGCTGTATACCGCTGTAGAAACCAATATCTTTAACAGTAGGCCGTACAATAATCTTAGCCTTACCCGCAGCAGTTGTCTCAATACTTGCAAAATCAGGTAGATACCTGCTGATCAGACTGACGGAATCCCCTTCCGCATCCAGCACATCAAACTGAAACTCTGTGGTTTTACCTTCAGGTGCCACCAAGGCTGCTGGAATTCCCGCAATGACTGGCGGTTTATTAGTACTGTTCAGCACCGCCACATTACTCCAGTCAGAGGTTGAATGGGCAGTAACTGCTCTTACCTGGTAGTGGTAGCTTGTGATACTATCAACCGTATGATCGCTGTAGCTGGTAATATTGGCAGGGGTGGCAGCAATTTTGGTGAAGCTGCTCCCATCTGTTCCCCGCCATACCTCAAAACTGTTTTCACTGCCTGTATTATCTGCCCATTTTAAATAGGCGGCACTGCTGCCGTTACGGCTGGCCATTAAGGCTGTTGGTGCAGCCGGGCTGCCTGCTTTCGTGGTAGCGTGTACCCAGCGACCATCCAGAAGCAGGCCTGCAAACGCTGACTCTCCGGTGGCGCTCGTTACACGTATTTGATAATAGTAGGTGGTAGAAGGCTCTAACTGAACATCTGTATAAGCAGCTGCACCCGAACTTAAAGTTTTTACCAACACGAAAGGCCCCTCCTGAAGCTTGCTCCTGTACACCTCAACCGCGCTTGAATCAGTACCCTCAAGCTGCCAGTTTAACAGAATACTTTCAGCATCTACAGCTGCAGCTGTTACAGCAGTGGGTGCTGCAGGCGGCACTGGCGGCGTGAATGATTCTGAAAATACCTCAGCGGGTATGGGCTGTTTGGTGATATCAGGCCCCTCCCAGCTGACCTCCAGCATTTCGGTTGAACCTGTATCTTCAAAGTAAAGCACCTTTATTTCGTGAATTCCGGCGGTCAGCTCAACCTTTCCCCATTTTTCCTGGCTGTTATGCACCTTATCGTTGTTCACTACCTGAAAACCATCAATGCTAAGCGTGCTGCCATCATCTGATGTGGTGTAAAAAGTATATGTACCTGCCTCGGTTATATTTATGTAGCCTTCGAAGCTGAACGCAAAATGGTTATCTGCACGGCCGGGTAGGTTGATATCAAAATAGGATATCTTGCCGGATTGAACCGGCTTTAACAGGGAAATGTCATGGACGGTTGTCAGTGTACCTTCGTAGTAGCTGTAATGCAGGCCATTTATATAGGTACCTGCCGTAACCTGGTTGCTGAAGGCAGACTTGTTTCCCATCTGATCTACGGCACGAACCCTGAAATTATAAAACTTCTGCTCCGGCAGGTTTTTTACAGTAAAGACTGTTTTATGGGTAGTGCCTACCAAAACGTTGCTGTTCGCATAGATTTCGTATAAAATCAGATCAGGGCCTGTTGCGTTGTCGGCAGCAGCCTGCCAGTTTAGGCTAATGGTGCTTCGGGAGGTTTTTGCTACGGAAAGCCTGGCGGGAATACCGGGTGCAAGGGCATCAGCATGCGTTTTTCCGCTGCCGTTCAGGTAAGTGGAGCCTCCATCTTCGTTCACGCTGCGGATCGCATAAAAATACCGGGTATAGGGGTTTAAATTTGTATCCTGAAAAGTGGTGGTGTTGGCAAGGAGCTGGGCTGTCAGTGTCCAGGGACCCTCAGGCGTTCTGCTGCGGTAAAGCTCAAAGCCTGTTTCAGTAGTGCTCCTATCGGTCCAGGATAAATGCAGCACCGTTTCCGACACTGAGCCAATGGTGAGCCTCTTCGGAGAGGACAATACACCCACTGCATTATATGTTACTTTTACAGGGTCTGAAGCAGCACTGGGACAGCCAAAAGGCTCGGTGACTGAAACAGAATAAGATCCTGCTTTACTCACTTCCAGGCTATCCAGCTCCGACCCATCAGACCAGGCATAATCCTGATATGCAGCTGTTGTGCGCAGGGTAACGGTGGTTCTGCCATCGAGGGTTGGCAGGGCGGTAGGACCAGTTGCAATTATTTTCGGAGTGGCGGTGGGTCCAACCTGCTGCACCTTTAGTGGTTTCGACCAGGCAGACCACAGCCCTTTGTGCTTCACCCTTACGGTATAGTCGCCAGCTCCATTAAATTGAATTTCGTTTGCATTTGAACCAAAGGGCTTTCCATTTTTCTGCCATTCATAAGCTTCAAAGCCGCTCCTGATTCCCATTACCCCTTTAAGGGTCTCCCCCTCACAGAAATTGTACTTAAAATGTTCTGCGTGGATGCTTAGCATGGAGCTGCGCATCAGAAAAGGAAAAAAATCCGGTTCTGCATACATGGCCTCCCAGGTACCATGCCCCAGCTCATGGTAATACTGATAGCGATAGTTGGCCCCTGCTTTCCTGAACTCACTGGCCACCCTTTCGCCTGCGGATGGCTGTGGTTGAGAATCCCTGCCCCCCTGCGCGTGCCATATGGGCATGTATTTCAGTACTTCGGCATACCTTCTGGCGGAATTGCCATCCGCAACAGACATAACAATAGCCGCAGAAAATACCAGCGGATTTTCGTAGGCCAGCTTCCAAGCCGAAGCGCCGCCGGCTGAATAACCCTCCAGCTGTACCCTGAAGGGATCTATGGGAAGATCACGTAAGGCCAGCTCAACGAACTTTAATATGGTAGCACGTTCAGGGGTATTCCACAATTCACCTACTGCCTGAGGTACCATCACAAAGCCATCGTAGCTACCGCTATTGCGTGCTTCAAGATGATTCTTACCTCCTATCTTCAGCTGTATATTATTATCCGAACCGCCCATGCCCAACCCGTGCAACATAACTGTAAGGGGGTACTTTCTAGTGGAAACGGCAGTACTGTCAAATCCTTTAGGGAACAGCAGGCGGAAAGGCATGCCATTGATGATGTACGCCTTATAGTCAGAAGTATTCCAGTTAGTACCTTCGTTGAGTTTGTAGCACCAGGGATAAACCTTATCATTATTGGGTGGTACCGGGCCACAATCCTGCGCATAAAGGCTAACCCCTCCCCCGAACATGAGAATAAGCAGCATTAATATAGCCTTCATAGCAAAAGGTGATAGCAGAAGTGAATAGATGTAAAAGAAAGCAGAAGCAGGCTGAAAAGGTTTTATGGTTAATTCAAAATTAATAGTTACCAAACTATACTTCTTTTAGATACAACTTTTTAACAGCCACAGGAATTGACAACAGGAGATATTTTATGATGATTTGTGGAGGATTATTATGATATTTTAAACTATCTCTTAAACAAATAAATAATTTAAAAAATATCTACCTTTTTTTTCTAAAATGTTGAAATCCAATCTAAACATTCATTACGTAGATACTCTTACTAACTAAATAAACGATTCAACTTTTACCATACCCACTCAGCCGGAGTGGTACGTGATTTGAACCTTTTATTAGTTTTTTTCAGGATGAGGTTAATCATATTTTTTACTAATAAACAATTAAAGTATGTCCAAATCACTTACTACCTCCACTTCGCCTGGTGCATTTACAGCCAGTACCGATCGGCGAAAATTTTTGATTTATTCAGGGGTTGGTATTATCACGACTGGCTTATTACTATCAGGTTGCAGCGACGACGATGTAATGGGAAATTCCAACCTGCAGCCAGCCAGCGAGCTGACAGCAGAGACAAAAGCAAATGGAGACATTGTGCTAAGCTGGAAAGACAACTCATCTGGTGAAAGCGGTTATCGTGTAGAACGCAGCACCAGTCCTACAGGATCTTTCTCTAAGGTTGGCAATGACCTGCCAGCTAATACTACTATGTTTACTGATCTGGCCTCTGCTCTGCCAACTGCGGGAGCAATCTATTATTATCGTGTAATAGCTTTTCAGGGAAGCATGATTTCTGCTGCTACTCCTGTGATAAGCAGCACTAATGCTGTGATGGCGGTAGACCTGGGCAGTGGTGATATTGGTGTATTAAATTATGCCTATGCCCTGGAGCAGCTCGAGGCAGCCTTCTATACCATGGTGGTAGAGAACAACTTTTACAGCGGCGCTACTGATAATGAGAAGCGTGTGCTGGAAGATATCTATTACCACGAGGTAGCTCACCGTGACTTCTTCAAAGCGGCCCTCGGTACTGCAGCCATTCCCGGCCTGATGGTAGACTTTAGCTCTGTAGATTTCAACAGCCGCAGCAGCGTGCTGGGAACCGCTAAAGTACTGGAAAATACTGGCGTAGGAGCCTATAACGGTGCAGGTGCTCTTTTAGAAAATGTAAATTACCTGCTGGTTGCCGGAAAAATTGTATCGGTAGAAGCACGCCATGCTGCGGTCATCAGCAACCTGATCGATCCGCGTTCAACTGCTTTTGTAGACACGGTAGATGCACAGGGGCTTGATATTATCTTAACCCCTGCCGAAGTACTGGCCGGAGCAGGTCCGTTCATCGTTACCGAGATCAACGCAGAAAATCTACCAACCGCTTAATCAAAAGGAGAATTTAAACATGAGCTTTATAAAATTATTTGAGTCGTTTGGAACAGAGAAACAGACGGCTGAAGAAAAAGACACTTTTGTTTCACGCAAAGAAGCATTCCGTAAAATGGGCAAGTTTGCCAAAACTGCTGCCATTACGGCCCTGCCTTTGGGGGTATTAACGGCAATGCCAAGAATGGCCTTTGCCCGTGGCACCCAGGCACACGATATTTTGAACTTTGCCCTTACCCTGGAGCACCTGGAGTATCGTTTTTACCAAACAGCCATTGAAAGACTGGTGATACCCAATGCAGATCGTCCCATCTTTATGAAGATCAGAGATCATGAGCGGGCACACGTAGAATTACTGCAGGCTGTAATAGAATCTTTGGGTGAAACCCCGGTAGCAGAACCGATGTTCGACTTTACAGCAGGTGGAATCTTCCCGGATCCTTTTATCACCGGTCCTGAGAATTACCAGGCTTTCCTTGCCCTCTCCCAAGGTTTTGAAGATACCGGTGTGCGGGCTTACAAAGGACAGGCAGGCAATCTGATTGATAACAATGACCTGCTTACTGCTGCACTTCGTATCCATTCCGTAGAAGCGCGTCATGCTGCCCAGGTACGTACCATGCGCGACATGAAAGGCTGGATCACCATGGAAGATTATGATGGTATCAGCGGATTTGGTGCTGCTACTGCCGGAATCTATGCCGGTGAGCAAAACAAAGTCCACCTGGATCTGGACGTTACAACAGTAACCCCGGTACCAGCTTTGGCTGTTGAAGAAGCATGGGACGAGCCGCTTACCATGGATGAAGTATTGACCATTGTTGCTCCGTTTATTGTAGGCTAAGCGTTAGCCACAGGTTAAATGAACACTCCTGCAGCTGGTTTAGGCTGCAGGATAGATTAAAAGCAGCCATGATCGTATCCATGGCTGCTTTTATTTTTATATCTGAAGCTAAGAAGAAACTTCCTGCAATTGCTTTATGAACCTGTTGATCGGCTCATACACCTCCCTGGGATAGGTGTACAAGCTGAAATGATCGCCGGGAACATCAACAGCGGGCTGATCAGGATAGCGTATGATAGAATCCGGCCTGGCATGTATCCTTAAATCCGGCTGAACCGATATTGGCTGCTGTACAGGGTTAAAAATAAGCCTCATCTGATTGATCACCTTGTATTTATCTTCCCTGGCAAGCCTCCTGAACACCTGATCGAAAACTGCTTCAGATGGTTTATTCCTGTATTTATTTCGAATTATGTAGCGCCGCACCAGGGAGTTAAAGTAAAGTCCTCTCTTCACAAACCAGTAGATTAGACGCCGGTTCTTTACCGGACTTACCACTTTACTGCTGTCCGACCAGGAAGCGATTTGCACAACCGGGCAATTAACCAGATGCTTGATATGATAGGCAATCCAGCCTCCTGTTGAGTGGCCTATCACCACGTCTTGCTTTGTGATGCCAAACTGCTCCACTAATTCTTTTGCATACTGCAGGGCATTCAGCTCCGGCCTCGGCCTGTCGCCCAGCAATACCCAATAATCCAAAAAGACTTTTTCACCTGGTATGTGGTTCTGTATCTTTTCAAAGATGGATGGATCTTCTCCGAATCCGGGAATGAACAATAACCGCATTTAATAATATTTGCTGAATTAACATATGTAGGTAAGCCCCACTCTTTGCTGAACACGCTGAAAAGACAAAGGGTTAACAATTCTAACACATATTCCATCTATAGCGTCTGTGCCGGTAATAAAGTTATACTTTTACTCTCTTATGGGAAGTGAATTTTACCACTATAGCTTTTTCTTTTTTACCACTGCAGGCGGGTAGCGAACTATAGCTGTTTTTTTTTGCAGCCGGTTCAGTAATCAGAGAAGTTTGTATTGCCAAACCTTTAAGTTTGATTGAGGTTACTCAATACAATAGAAAAATAGCTGTTCTGCAAACTGCAAAGGCTACAGAGCTGTAAAGCCCCAAAGTAAGAGTATGAGATACACCTACCGCCGCGGATTCTTCTGGCTATCAATATTCATACTGATAGCACTTGTACCGTTAGGCTTAGCGCTGATTGGTGAAATTCCGCTGTACCGGTCATTCTGGATTGAATTTGGGGTGGCCATGGGATTTATCGCCCTGTCATTGTTTGGGCTGCAGTTTCTTTTTTCGGGCCGTTTCAATTGGGTTGCACCAACCTACGGCATGGATAACATCATTCAGTACCATCGCGAACTTGGTATCATTGCCTTTCTTTTCCTGCTGGCCCACCCCTTTACGCTTATTCTGAAAAATCAGGCTTACTTGGCATATTTCGACCCCAGGGTAAACCTGATGAGGGCTATCGCGCTGAACTATGTGAGTCTGGGGGTGATTGCCATTATTGCTACCAGCATCTGGCGCACCTCTTTCAAACTGAATTATGAAAAATGGCGGCTGCTACACGGTTTTCTCGCACTGTCCATCATTTTTGTAGGGGTGGTGCATTCCATTCAGGTGGGGCATTACCTGGATCCGCTCTGGAAAAAAATTGCGCTGGCGGCTTTTATGGCCCTGTTTGCCTACCTCACCATCCATACCCGGATTGTAAGGCCCTGGCTCAATAAAAAATATCCCTATAAGGTGGTAGAGGTAAAAGAGGAGATTGGTGATTGCCACTCCCTTACACTGGCCCCCAACGGCCACAAAAAACTGGAGTATATTCCCGGCCAATTTGCCTGGATCTCTATCTGCGACACTCCTTTTACCCTGCAGCAACATCCGTTCTCCTTTGCCTCCAGCGCCCGGGATAATACCATCACCTTCACGGCAAAGGCAATGGGCGATTTTACCGGCAGTTGGAAGAAGATCAAAAAAGGACGGAAAGCCTTTCTGGAGGGCCCTTTTGGTTCCTTTACCCCCGAGGAAGACAGTCACCTTTTTTTACTGATGGGAGGCATAGGCGTTACCCCCTGTATGAGCATGCTAAGAACTATGCGCGATGATAAAGACCCCAGAAAAGCCATCTTAATCTATGCCAACAAAGATTGGGATGACATTACCTTTCGGGAAGAGTTGGATGAGTTATGCGGACAGATAAACCTGACGGTGATCCATGTTTTAGAAAAGACTCCCAAAGACTGGAAGGGTGAAGAAGGCTTTGTTGATCAGGATATGCTGAAAAAATACCTGCCCGATAAACCCAATGAATGGATGTATTTTCTCTGCGGCCCTATGCCCATGATGGACATAGGCGAAGAATCGCTGCGCAACCTGGGGGTAGACTGGCACAGAATTTATTCCGAAAGATTTGAAATTGTGTAAAACCAGCAGCTATGGCGAAACAAAACAAACTCCTCTACAAGATTATTCGCCGTGTAGGCGATATCGTTGGCATCCTGCTGGTATTGGCCGCCATCCTCTTTGGCTTCAGGGGGTTCTGATCCCGGAGGCTTTACACCTGTCAGGTTTAAAAACTTAACAGGTGTAGCCACAGCATAAAAAGCGGGGTTATGTATTAGAATATCTTTTACCTCCCTCTATAAAACTCCAGGATCCTCATGCGCAGGAGGTAGTCGTATTTGGCTGTTACCAGGCTGATGCCGGTTCTGTCGAGGTTGTTTTTGGCAATGAGGTAATCTACCGGCGTGCCTACTCCGGAGTTGAACCTGATCTCTGCTGCCCTGAAGGCTTCCTGAAAGGCTGCTACCTGCTCCTGCAGAATCTGGTAGCGCTCGCGGGCATTGCTCATGTTCAGGTGAGCCTGCTCAATATCCAGCCGCAGCTGTACCCTGGTGTTTTCCTCAGCCAGGTCTGTTTCCTGCAGGTCCAGCTTTGCCAGCTTTAACCTGTAGTGGCTGTTTAATCCGCTAAGGATGGGTACACGCAGCGTAATGCCAATGTTTGAAAAGATGTTGTTCCGCAGCTGATCATCGTAATAGATTGTTTCTCCATTAATAGTGGCTGCACTGGAATAGTTACTGTTAAGGTTGCTGTTAAGGAGCAGGGTGGGATAAAAAAGACCACGGCTGGCCTTTATCCCGGCTACGGCACTTTGCGTTCTCAAATTGGCTGCTTTCACCAGCGCCAGCTCGTCAATGGCCCGTGCATAAGTTTCCTGCGGGCTGGTGGTTACATCCTCCATCACCAGCTCCTCCAGGGGTACCCTTTCCAGTTCCAGGGCACCTTCGTAAGGTACATTCATGAGCTGTGCCAGCGCAAGCCTGGCACTTTGCAGGGTGTTTCTGCTGTTGGCCAGCGACAGCTCTTCGAGCTTTAGCTGCCCTGTCATCTCCGCAATCTCGGGCGGATTAACGGCCCCTTTTTCGTGGAGCACCAGCAGCCTTTCCAGCTGCTGCTGGGTAACTGCTACCTGTTTAATGGCTACCTCCACCAGATCTTCATTGCTGAGCACCTGCAGGTAAGCCAGAATAATGTTAAGGGTAAGGTTATCCCTGGCCTGCTGCAGCTCCAGTTCGGAGGCACTGTAGGCGTAATCTGTCTGCCTGATGGTGTTGCGCTGCACCAGTCCGCTAAACAGCACCAGGCTTGCCCCAGCGCTGTAGGTGGCATACGTAATCTCCTGGTTTACATAAGAATTGGTAAATGGGTCGATACTTCGACCCTGGTTTAGGCCATGGTTGATGGTAGCCCCTATTTCGGGCAGCTGATTTGCTTTTGCCTGCGAATAAGTTACCCTCGCTGCCTCTGTTCTTACGCTGCTCCGCCTGATCTCGATGTTATTCCGGAGGCCTGTTGCAATTGCCTCCTGCAGCGATAGCATGTTTGCCTCTGATTGTGCAAACAACACGCCATGAGTAGAAAGCAGGAGCAGTATTAGGTTCAGGATGCGGTTCATAGCGCTATGGGTTGATGCTGGATCTGGCCGTCGAGCAGGTGAATGGTACGATGGCCGTATGCTGCATTTTTCTCTGAATGGGTGGCCTGTAGAATGGTGACGCCATCCTCCTTATTCAGCTGCTGAAACAGCTGCATGATCTCGTCGCCCTGGGCGGAATTGAGGTTGCCTGTAGGTTCGTCGGCCAGGATCAGCTTGGGCTTGGCAATCAGTGCACGCACAATGCCTACCAGCTGCTGCTGCCCGCCAGATAGCTGGTTGGGGAACAGGTCTTTTTTGCCCACAATGCTGAAGCGGTCCAGCATATCGGCCACCATTGATCTTCTTTCAGATGATTTCACGCCCTGGTACAACAGTGGCGCCTCAATGTTCTCGTATACTGTAAGCTCATCAATCAGGTGGTACGACTGGAATACAAAACCGATGTACTGCTTGTACAGCTCCTTGCGCTGCCTTTCCTTCATGGCAAAAACAGACTGATCCAGGAAGTAGTATTCGCCTTCGGAAGGCTCATCCAGCATGCCAATGATGTTAAGCAGGGTAGATTTACCAGAGCCGGATGGTCCCATCAGGGAAACAAAAGCCCCTTCTTCAATATTCAGGTTGATGTCTTTTAAAACAAAAGTTCTGTTGATGCCACTCTGGTACCATTTGTAAATGTTCTGTAGCTTGATCATGGGTTATTCGGTTCTTAGGTTTTTAACAGGGTTCTTCAGGGCAGTTTTAAGGGCCTGCAGGCAAATGGTTACGATAGCGATGAGGAGGATAAGGGCACTGGCCAGCCCAAACACCCACCACTGCAGGCTTATTTTGTAAGAGAAGCCCTCAAGCCATTTATTAATAGCAATGAGGGCAAGCGGAATGGCAATAACAATAGCAATGCCTACCAGCTTGATAAAATCTTTAGAAATGAGGGCAAGAATATCTGGTACGCTGGCACCTAACACTTTACGGATACCTATTTCTTTGGTACGGCGTACCATGGCATAGGCGGTAAGGGCAAACAACCCTAAGCAGGCCAGCAGAATAGCCACAGAAGAAAAGGTAGTGAACACACCTGCAATGCTTTGTTCGGCTTTGTAGAGTGCTGCATAATTCTCGTCCAGGAACTGGTATTCAAAAGGCCGGTGGGCTACGCGTGCTTTCCAGGTTTGCTCCAGCTTATTTAGGGTTTCAGCGGTGTTAGCGCTGTTTATCTTAACAAAAAGGTTAATAGTTAGCCGCTTGTCCATAAAGATCACCAGCGGCGTAATTGGCTCATGGAGCGGCCTGAAATGAAAATCCTTTACCACTGCCCGCACAAAGCCTTCTCTGCCCTTGGCTACTTTTTTTCCAATGGCTTCCTGTGGGGTCCAGCCCAGGGCCAGCACGGCTGCCTCGTTCAGCATATAGGTATAGCGAAGGGTATCGCCCCACTTTGCAGGGTCGGCCTGCCGGATATCAGCCAGCGTATATGGCTCCCCGGCAATAATTTCCAGCCCCAGGGTACCAACAAAGTCTTCGTCTACCGGGAGGGCGTTTACAGAGATCCGCTTACCACCCTCGCTGGCTGTTAAACCATCGCTCCAGCCAATATGGGTAGGTTCCTCGTACGCTCCTCCGGCCGATACTACGCCTGGCACTGCCGCCAGGGCCGCTTTTAGCTGATCGAACTGCGCAAGCAGCTCATAGTCCAGTGGCAGCACCAGCACCTGCTCTTTGTTGTAGCCCAATTCTTTGCTCTGCAAGTAAGAAAGCTGCTGCAGGATAAAAATTGTAGTAATGATCAGGAATATTGAAATAGCAAACTGAACAACAATCAGTGCCTTCCGCAGCCCCGCATTGCCGGTAAAGGAGAAGCCTGATTTTAATATCCTGATCACTTTTCCGCTGGATAGTATAAAGGCCGGATAGGCACCTGCCAGAAAAGCTACCAGCACCGATAAAATCAACAGAGCACCCAGGGTAAGCGGCGCCAGCAGCACCTCCCGCTCCAGGGTTTTTCCAGCCAGCTGGTTAAAGTGAGGCAGGAGCAGGTTAGCCAGCAACAGTGCCATTACCACAGCCAGGAGCGACAGCAAAAAAGCTTCGCTGATGAACTGGTAAAAAATATCTTTTTTGCCAGCCCCCATTACCTTGCGCATCCCTATTTCCGCACTGCGCCCGGCCGATTGTGCGGTACTTAAATTGGTATAGTTTACACAGGCAATCAGCAAAATAAGCAAGGCTACCGCTCCTAAAACATAGATATAGGTGATATTACTGTTCGGTTCAAAACCATCCATCTCCGAGTGCAGGTGCACTTGCGTGAGAGGCTCCAGGTGATAAGTCATGAAGTTGCTGCCCTGCAATTCTAATTCCTCCCTGTTCACCTCCTGCATATAATCCCCGATCTTAGCCTGTAAAGGTTCAATACTCTGCTTGTTATTCAGCAGCAGGTAAGTAAGGTAGTTGGCTTCGCTCCATTTCTCTTCCTTAGCGGCATGGAGGTTGGAAAAAGAACACACAAAGCTAAATTTGATCTGGGAGTTTTCCGGCACATCGGCCGCTATGCCGCTAATCATGTAATCTTTTACACCACCCAGCTTTAGTGTTTTGCCTACCGCAGGCTGGTTTCCAAAATACTTTTTAGCCATAGACTGGGTAATCACCAGTTTTTCGGGTGCATCCAGTACAGTGGCGGGGTTTCCCTCCAGCAGGGGGAATGAGAACACACTGAAGAAGGTAGAGTCGGCATATAGAAAGTCTTTCTCCTCAAACATTCTGTCCTCCTGCGCTATTACGCGCGGGTATTTCATGAGCCGTACATAAGCTTCAGTTTCCGGAAAACGCCTTACAAAGTCCGGCCCCACCCTTGTACCCGTCATGGCAGTATTAGTTTCTGCATCACCGAAATTGTACTGCCAGGTAACCCGCACAATACGGTCGGCCTTCTCGTGAAAGCCGTCGTAGCTCAGCTCATGCCAGACGTAGATACCAATCAGCAGACAACCCGTTATACCAACTGATAAACCCAGGAGGTTGATCGTTGTGTAAAGCTTGTGCTTTTGCAGATGGCGCAGGGCTATTTTTAAATAGTTGCGTATCATAGGTTAAGGCAGCTTGGGTGGTGAAACTATAAAAATTATGCTATAAAGCGTTGAAAAAGCATATCAGCAAGTGCTGATTTAAATTTGCTTTTCCGGCAGCATCACATCTTTTTACAGCTGCCATGCAATAAACTACAGAGGGCGTGCCAGTTTATAATATTACTGATTTTCAGCCAATTAAGCATTCCCCTTTAAAATACACCGTACGATTCCGCACAGCAGGTGTACGAAAATGATACACCCCAGCCTGCAGGCTGGGGTGTGTTTAAAAAGCGTACACTTGCTCTTTTTACTCGGTTCTTAAGCTTTTAGTAGGGTTATGCATTGCCGCTTTGATAGATTGAAAGCTTACCGTAAGCAGTGCAATCAGCATAACAACAAGTGCTGCAATACCAAATACCCAGGGCGATAGATCTACCCGGTAGGCAAAATCCTGCAGCCAGCGCCTTAATGCCAGCCAGGCCAAGGGAAAAGCAACAAAAGCAGCCACAACGATCAGCACCACAAAATCCTTGGAGAGCAGCATTACGATACTGCCCACATCTGCACCCAGTACCTTTCGTATGCCAATTTCTTTGGTTCTGCGTACTACCACCAGGGTAACCAGGCCAAACAAGCCCATACATGCAATAAATATGGAGAGCAGCGAAGCATAATATACAATATTGCCCAAACGCTGCTCCTGCTCATAGGCTGCATTCAAGGTATCATCTAAAAAGCTATATTCAAAATCCTGGTCACCGGCCACTGCTTTCCAGCTCCTGTTTAACAGCGCCACATGCTCCTGTGCATCACCCCCTCTGAACTTTACTGAAACCCGGGCCCTTGGGGAGTAATCATAACTTACATCGTTAGAGTAGGTAAAGAATGGCTCCGGATCGAGTGCCATTACTACCGGTTTAATTGTGTTGTGCAGTGATTCAAAATGAAAGTCTTTCACCACCCCAATGACCTGCTGCGGATACTGACCAGGCAACTTCTGACCAATCGGATTGATCCATCCGTAGGCCTTCACCAAGGCTTCATTTACCAGTATGGAGCCGGAATCAGCAGGGTTATTTTTCATGAAATCCCTTCCAGCCACTATTTCCAGATCCATGGTGCTTACAAAGTTCGGATCTACAGCATTGAAGCGAAACATACGGAAAGCATCCTGATTATCCTGGTAGCCCAGCTGCATCCAGCCATACTCCGACATGCTGAAGATAGACCTGCTCGCACTGACTACCTGCGGATGGTTTTCCAGCTCGGTCACCAACCTGCTAGCCAGACTATTCCCCTGCTCTCCCGGCAGGTTGGTAGGCATAACGATAATGTGCTCCCGATCAAAGCCCAGGTCTTTGCTCTGAAAATACTGCAGTTGTTGCCCAATGGTGATCGTACAGATAATCATGATGATGGAAGCTACAAACTGGCCCACAATCAGTGCTCTTCTGAACAAACCCATGCCTCCGGTACGGATACTGCCCTTGAGCACCTTGATAGGTTTGAAAGAAGACAGAATGAAAGCAGGATAGCTACCCGCTACCAGACCGATCAGCAGCAGGAGCGCAATACAGAATAGAAGAGTAAAGCCATCGGCAGTTAATACAAACTCACGGTTAGCCAGCTGGTTAAAGGGTGTCAGAAACAAGTAAGCCAGCAAAACTCCGGTAACCATTGCCATAAGGGTAAGCAAGAGTGCCTCTCCCCAAAACTGCCAGATAAGCTGCTGACGGTCGGCCCCAAGTACTTTCCTTACACCCACCTCCATGGCCCGGGTGGCAGAGCGCCCTACCGAAAGGGTTATAAAGTTAATGCAGGCAATCAGCAGAATCAGGAAACCAATTGTAGCCAGTATGTATGCGTACATAGGATTGGTAGGTGTCTCAAAGCCTGCTGGCAGCTCATTATTAGAGCGGATATCAGATAGAGGCTGCAGGTGCACGTTATACTCCCCTGGTTTGTAGTTTTTGGCTACAAGCGGATTCATGATGGAGGGGATTTTCGCATTGACTGCAGCTGCATCGTCTTCTTCTTTTAACAACAGGTAGGTTTCTACAGAAACATTAGACCAGGCCGATGTTATCAATGCTTCGTCCCAGATATAGGTAGCATTGGAGAAGGGTATCAGCATATTAAACTGAATACTTGATTCATAAGGAACATCTTTGGCAACGCCCGTAATGGTAAACACTACCTTTTCATCAGCTAGCTGAAGCTCCAGGTTCTGGCCCATTGGCGAGGCAGTACCAAAATACCGCTGAGCAGCCTCCTGGGTAATGATGAGCGCATTTTTTCCAGGAAATGGGTAGGAACGGTCTCCTGCCAACAGCTCAAAATCGAAGATCTTGAAAAATGAGCTGTCTGCCATGGTTACCACATCGCTGAACGTATTGTTGTTATGCTGCACAATTACGCTTAGACGCGCGAGCCGGCACTGCGCTTCTACCTCAGGCAAATGCTGCTTTAAAACCAGCCCCAGGGGAATAGGTGTAGTAGTATTCGTAAAAACCTCTCCCTGATAAAACTCCTGCAGCCAGGCCCTGTGAATACGATCTGCCTTGGCATGCATGCGATCAAATGACCACTCGCTCCTTACAAATAACATGATCAGGATACAGGCAGCAATGCCTACAGCAAGTCCTAACACATTGATAAAGGTATAGCCCTTATGTTTGATCAGGTAGCGAAAAGCCACTTTCAGGTAATTACGATACATGCCAGTGTGGTTATTCGGTTCTTAAATTTTTCACAGGGTTTGATATAGCAGCCCTGATTGCCTGAAAGCTGATGGTAAACAGGGCAATCAGAACTGCTATCAAGGATGTGAGCGCAAAAACCTGCCAGCCAATGTCTACCCGGTAGGCAAAGGTCTGCAGCCATTCGCGCATAACGAACCAGGCAAGTGGTGAGGCTACCACTACTGCCAGAAGGATGAGCTTCAGGAAATCCACGGAAAGCAGCGCCACCAGGCTTGCCACACTGGCCCCCAGTACTTTGCGGATGCCAATCTCCTTGATGCGCTGCTCTGCACTAAAGGTGGCAAGCCCAAACAAGCCAAGGCATGAAATTAAAATAGCCACAATGGTAAAGTAGCGGATCATGTAAGCAAGCCTGTTCTCTGCTTCATAATTCTTTTGAAAGTCCTGATCCAGAAAACTATATTCGAAGGGTTCGTTCGGGTTCAGGGCATTCCATGATTTTTCTATGTAGTCAAGGGTTCCTCCTATATCTCCTCCTGCAACATGGGCAATAATGTAGTTTTGGCTATTACTGTTGTTCAGTAAAAAGCCAAACGGATCGATGGTGTTGTGCAGGTCTTTAAAATGAAAGTCATTTACCACACCCACCACGCTAAAACGGTGCTGCTCCCCCTGCCAGTCGAAAGCGACCCAGCTTCCTACGGCTGCTTCAGGAGATGAAAAGCCCAATTCGGCTACTCCTTTCTTGTTAAGAATGATGTGTGAGTTGGTATCTGCCGGAAACTGGGGAGAAAAAATTCTGCCGGCTACTGGCTTGATGCCCAGGGTTTGCAGAAAAGAATCGTCTACATAGTTGATATACACTGATTTTGCATTCTGCATGCTCTTACCCTCTTTGTACATGAGCCAGTCCATAGGGTTAAAAATGCCAGGGTAGTAGTAAGAAGCCCCCACAGTCTGTATACCAGGACTATTACTAAACTTATCTTTCAGGGCCGGGTAGATTTCCTTTGCGGTAGTACTTCTAAGCGGTATCACTACCTGCTGATCTTTGATAAAGCCCAGATCTTTTGACCGCAGATAGCTCATTTGATTAGAAATGATCACAGAGGCAATGATGAGCACCACAGAAATAACAAACTGGAAGATAACGAGTCCTTTGCGCAGGGAGGTTGCCGCCATGGAGTTTGAGAACCTGCCTTTTAACACCCTTACCGGCTTAAAAGAAGAAAGATAGAAAGCCGGGTAGCTGCCTGCCAGCAAACCGGTTACAAATGTCAGCACAATAAAGAGCAGGAACAAGGTGCTATATGCGCTGAAAGAAAGAAGGATCTCCCTGCCGGATACCTGCTCAAAAACAGGCAACAGCAGTAGCGTAAAGGCAATAGCAAACAGGAAAGCCACCAGCGCCATGATGAGCGATTCACCCAGGAACTGCCGGATCAGGGCCTGTTTTTCTGCGCCCAGCACTTTGCGCACCCCCACTTCCACACTTCTTTTGGAGGAACGTGCCGTTGAGAGATTCATAAAGTTAATGCAGGCAATAATCAGCGTAAGCACCGCTATGGAAGCAAGTATGCGCAGATAGGTGAGGCTACCAGCCGGAGTAACATTATCTTCTATCCCTGAATGGAGGTGGACGTCTTTAATAGGTGTTAGAAAAAACTCATAGCCCGAGTTACGCTCCTTTAATTCCTTACCCATATGCCGCTCAATAAATTCAGGAAACTTCTGCTCCAGCTTTTGCACATCGGCTCCCTCCTTCAGCAGAAAATAGCTGAAAAACATATTGTTATTCAGCATATCGGTGTTGTTCTGGAACAAGCTTTCGAAGTTTCCTCCTTTGGGCGACATCACGAACCTGGCATCAATGTGCGTAGGGCTTTTCCGGGGTCTGAAAACACCCTTTATGGTAAAATCGTGATCACCGTTGGTGTTGCTGCTAATACTAACGACTTTATTCAGCGCCGGCTGATGACCAAATAGCTTTTTGGCTATTTCCTCTGAAACCACCACCGTTTTAGGGTCCTGGAGAGCAGTAGCGGGATCACCCTCTACAAAATCATATGTTAACAGCTTAAAGAAGGCTTCATCAGCCAGGTAGCCACCCGTTTCGTAAAAGGATTTTACGCCTGCGCCCTGCTCCCTGTACTGGATAAGCGTTTTGTCATCCTGAAAAAGCCTCAGCAGCTTTGCGTTTTCTTCAATCTCTGGAAACTCCTGCTCAAGCCCATCTATAACAGCCCCGGCAATGGTGGCCCTTCGCTTGGCTTCCCCCTCATTTTCCCACACCACGCCCAGCTGGTACAAGCGGCCATCATGCGTATGGTAGGTGTCGTAGCTGTATTCATGATAGATGTAGAGCGAAATAAGCATGCAGCAGGTTAAACCAACTGCCAGACCAAAGATGTTGATGAAGGAAAAACCTTTATGCTTCATCAGGTTGCGCACGGCAACGGTGATATAATTCCTGAACATAAAATGCAGTTTATTCTGTTCTAAGATTTTTTACAGGATTGGCCATGGCCGCTTTAATGGCCTGGAAGCTAATGGTAACAAAGGCAATGAGCAGGGCAAACAGACCAGCCAGCGCAAAGATCCACCAGCTGATGCTGATGCGGTAGGCAAAATCCTGCAGCCACTGGTCCATGAAGTACCAGGCAATGGGTGAGGCAATCAGCAAGGCAATGCCCACCAGTTTCAGGAAATCCCTGGATAGCAGCAATACAATTCCACTCACAGTAGCACCCAGCACTTTGCGGATGCCTATCTCTTTGGTTTTGCGCACCACCACAAAGGCAATGAGCCCCCAGAGGCCAATGCAGCAAATAAAGATGGAAATCAGGGAAAAGGCTTTGAACAGCTGGTAATCGCGGGTTTCCTGCTCGTAACTCTTTGCAAGGGTATCATCTATGAAGGCTATCTGAAACACATTTTCGGGATAAACCTTTCGCCATGCTGATTCAATGCTGGTCAGGGTATTGCGCATATTTCCGGGCGATAGTCGAATACCTGCCGCATAATAAAAATATGGAAAAGGTGTTAAGGCCACAGAAGCAATATCATTATGCAGCGAAGATGTGTGGAAATCTTCGGTTACACCAATAATAGTGGGTTTCATATCGTTGAGTCCCAGCTGAATGGTTTTACCTACAGCCTCTGCCGGATCTGTATAGCCAAGGGTTTTGGTGAGAGACCGGTTTACCACCACGGCGCTGCCAATATTTTCTTCTTCTGAAGGAAGAAACCACCTGCCGGCCAGCAGCTCAATTTTATAGGTATCCTGGTAAGCCCTGTCGCAGGGAATTACCCTGGCTGTATAACCAGTATTTGCTGATAGTTGAGGTGCCTGAAGGCTCACCCACAGTCCGCTTTCAGTTATAGGAGCTCCCACGCAAAACGACAGTTCCTCAATACCGGACTGGTTCTGCAATAAGCTCCGGAATGCCTCGATTTTAACACTGTCGTTAACAGGAATAGATACCTCTACTACGGCTTCCTTATCGAAACCAAGCTCCTTATTCTGAAAATACTCCATTTGCCGGGCTATGATCAATGTACATATAATCATGCCGATAGAGGTGGTAAACTGGAAAACCACCAGTGCTTTACGCAGCAGCACGGAAGATTTGCCGGGCATGGCAAGCTGGTTTTTTAGAGAGGCAATGGGGTTAAAGCCCGATAGGATAAGCGCAGGGTATAGCCCGGAAATAAACGTAATGATCAGCAGGAAAGCCACAGCTCCGAACAGGAAAGGCAGGCTAAGAACAGGAGCTGCTGTAATAGTTTTATCCAGAATCTGGTTCACTACCGGTAAAGCCAGAAGTGCAAGTACCAGGCCCAGCACAGCTGCACTAAGGGTTACAACAAGGGTTTCCAGCATATAGTGGAAAAACAGCTGCCCTTTGGAAGCCCCGATGGTTTTGCGGATGCCCACCTCTTTTGATTTGGTGAATGCAAAGGAGGTAGACATATTAATATAATTAATACAGGCAATGAGGATAATAAAGCCTCCCAGCAACACCAGCATCGTCAGGTACTTGGCGCTCACTGTATAAGTAGGGTTACTGTCTTCAAAGGTGAGGTCAAAGTGGATATCTGAAATATGCTGCAGGTATAACTTTCCTTTTTTATCTGCTTCTGTGGTAGCATTTCGTTGCTGAATTGCATGCAGGGCCCCTTCTGCTGAAGCAAGTGTTACACCTTTATCCAACCGCACATAGGTATATCCATTGGCTGTAAATCCCCAGGCATTGATGTCCAGGCCAGACATCAAATCGCTGTTCAGGGTAGAGAAAGATACGAGCATGGTGAAGGGTAAATGGCTGGTCTTTGGCAGGTCCTTCAGAATACCTACCACTTCTACATCTACCTTATTATCCAGGCGAATAAGTTTGCCTATGGGATTTTCAGCACCAAAATACTGCTGCGCTTTACGTTCCGTAAGTATGGCCTGCCCAGGATGCTGTAGTGCAGTGGCCGGGTTGCCTGCTAACCAAAAATCTTCAACCGCGGCAAAATCCAGCACATTAAAAAAAAGGGAGTCTGCAAATACCACATTCTCCTCCTTGAAAGGTGCTTTGTTGCCTAGGCGAACCTGCATGTCACTGGCAAAGTGAATTTGGGTAGCCTCAATACCGGGATACTCCTCCCGCAAAAACCGGCCGGTTGGATAGGGAACGGTAGCCCCATGTACTACTTTATCTGCTCTTATGTTTTTGCTTACTATCCGGTATATCCGCTCGCTGTCCGAATGAAAGCGATCAAAGCTATTCTCATAATGGGCAATCAAAAAAATAACCACCACAGCGGCAATGCCTATGGATAAGCCCAGCAGGTTTATAAGGGTAAAACTCTTATGGCGCCAAAGGCTGCGAACGATCTGATTTAAAGTATGTAGGAGCATAAGAATGGCTGTAAAGGTTTACTCGGTTCTTAGATTTCTCACGGGATTCCGTAGCGCTGCCTTAATGGCATGGAAGCTAACAGTAATGAGTGCAATGGCTATGGCACTTAAGCCTGCTATAGCAAAGATCCACCAGCTGATGCTGATGCGGTAGGCAAAGTCCTGCAGCCACTGGTGCATAAAATACCAGGCAATGGGCGAAGCAATGAGGATGGCGATGAGCACCAGCTTTATAAAGTTCCGGGAAAGCAGCATGAGAATGCTCTTTTCGCTGGCACCCAGCACTTTTCGGATGCCTATTTCTTTGGTGCGTAACTCAGCTGTATATGCAGATAAACCAAATAAGCCTAAACAGGATATCAGCAGGGCGAAGCCTGTAAAAACCTTAAAGATACTACTCATCCGCTTTTCGGCTTTGTACATCTGATCAAGATTTTCATCAACAAAAGAGTAGAGAAAAAGGCTGCCAGGGGCATAAGACTTGATCTTATCCTTCAAGAATCCAAGTGTCTCAGGTACCTGATTCACTTTTATTTTAACAAGCAGATATCCTGCCTCTTCAGGTTTATACTGAATAACCAGCGGCTCTACCTGTGTATGCAGGGAAGCATAATGGAAGTCCTTTGCTATTCCAACGATGGGACCTGTAAGTCCGGAATTTTCTGATTTGGCTAATTGTCCGACCGGGTCTTTTAGACCTAAAAACTTAACGGCTGCTTCGTTCAAAATAAAAGCCGTTGCCGAATCAGAGCTTAGCGATTTAAAATTCTGGCTTGATACTAATTCAATGTTCATGCTAGGCACTAAATCCTCATCTGCCCACATATAGCGCATATTAAGCGCTTCTTCCTCTTCCGTTTTTCCTTGTAGTGTAAAAGAATACATCCCAAGGCGTTCTCCGGGTAAGCGCGATACCAGAGCAGTATTCGTTATAGCCGGATTTGTTGTTAGCTGATTCTTAAACGATGATGTGTTTGCAACTACTCTTTCATATAAATCACCGTGAAGCTTAATGGCTATTAGCTGTTCTTTATCAAAGCCTAAATCTTTTCTCTGAAAATATTCTGTTTGCCGGTAAATCACCAGCGTGCTTACAATCAGGAATATGGATATAGCAAACTGGAAAACTATCAGTCCCTGCCGAAGCAGGTTCACTGAAGAAGAAGGAGTGGAATTACCTTTAAAGGCATTTATCGGGTTAAAACGGGAAACCAAAAATGCAGGATATAAGCCAGTCATTAAGCCCACCCCTAATACCAGCAGCAACATGCCTGCGATATGAACTGGCGTAAAAACACTTTCAAAAAGCAAATCACTCCCCGTCAGATAATTATAGAATGGCAAAGCAAAAAACATCAAAATTACTACCAGTACAGCCGCCAGTAATGTCACTACCAGCGATTCAACTAAAAACTGGTAAATAAGCTGTGAACGCAACGCACCAAGTACTTTACGAATGCCTATTTCCTTCAGGCGTTTGAATATCTGGACTGTTGCTATATTGATAAAGTTAAAGCAGGCAACTAGTAAAATGAGTACCGCTGCCGTGCAGAAAATGTAGACGTAAGTGATATCACCATTGGGATTCATCTCCTTTTCAAGGCTGGAGTGTAAGTGGATTTCAGTGAGCGGCTGGAGCCGGAAAATTCCGTTTGCAAGTATCTGATCACGCGTCAGATCCGGAGAGGCATAAAAATGAGCTGTAAAATCGGCCATGCGTCCTTCTACCTTATCAGCAGAACTTCTATCCCCCAATAAAGCATAGGTATAAAAACCATTCCACCCCTTGCTGCTTAAAGCCCCATTGTTGCTACCTGCATATAAAGTAGCCATTGAAATGAGGTAATCGAATTTCAGGTGTGTGGTATGTGGTAAATCCCGAATAACCCCCGTTACCCTTAAAGGCTTTTTATCATAAGCCTCCACCAGAATTTTCCCAACAGGGTCCTCCTGGCCAAAATAACGATTAGCAGTTTCTTCCGTCAGTACAATAGAATTTGTCTCATTTAAAGCATGCTGAGCATTGCCTTTCACAAAGAACAGATCAAAAATTTCAGTAATACTGGCATCTGCGTAGTAACCTTCCTTTTCCTCAAAACTTCTGATATCACCAGTAGCTGAACTATACTGCAATACTTTCACATTGGCATAGTGCAGACGTCCAACCTGCTCAACTTGCGGCATAAACTCTTGGAAAGCCTCACCCAAAACCGGAGGTGTGGCCGCCCAATGCTTTGCTTTTTCACCAAAACCCTCATCAGTTATACGGTAGATGCGCTCAGCCTTTGTAAAATGTCGATCGTAGCTTAACTCTTCGCCTACATATAAAATAATAAGCAGCGTACACGTCAGCCCCAGTGCCAAGCCCATTATGTTTAAGCCACTGGTAAGTTTATGCCGGACTATGTTGCGTAGAGCGATTTTTATATATAAAAGCAGCATCAGTCAATGGGTTAATTTTTATTTTTTAATAGCTTGTCCTGTGAGAATAATTTCCTTCATATTATCCAGTGGAGCAGGTACGCATTTAGATTTACTCGGTTCTAAGATTTCTGACAGGATTGCGAAGGGCAGCCTTAATGGCATGGAAGCTCACTGTAATGAGTGCGATGGCTATGGCACTTAAGCCTGCCAGGGCAAAGATCCACCAGCTGATATCGATGCGGTAGGCAAAGTCCTGCAGCCACTGGCTCATAAAGTACCAGGCAATTGGAGAGGCAATGAGGATAGCGATGAGCACCAGCTTTATAAAGTCCTTTGAGAGCAGCAGCACAATGCTTTGCTCTGTAGCCCCCAGCACCTTGCGGATGCCAATTTCCCTGGTGCGTTGTTCTGCTGCATAGGCCGCTAAACCAAAGAGCCCCAGGCAGGAAATGAAAATGGAAAGACCTGTAAATAGCCCTGCAAGTTTTGCTACTCTTTTCTCATCGCTAAACTTAAGGGCATAGGCGTCGTCCACAAAGCTGAATTCGAAGGGATAGGAAGGATTATAGCTCTTCACAATTTTCTCAGTCTTTTCTAAGCTTTCTGCGAGAGGCATATCCTGATTCAGTTTAATATGAACCACATGAAACCAGCTCTTTGCCCCAAGGATTACCAGTGGTTCAGTTGTAGCATACGGCGATGCCAGCACAAAATCCTTAACCACACCCACCACCTTCCAGTTTGTTCCATCACTTTTGATCACTTGTCCAAGCGGGTCCTGAAACCCCATGACTTTTGCAGCAGATTCATTCAGCAAGCACGATACAGAATCAGTCGAAAACTTTTTTAAATTAAAATCCCTACCTGCAACCAGCTCTAGTCCTATAGTCTCCACCAGGTCCTCATCGGCACACAACAGGTTGAAATTCACCATATGACCTGGCTCTTTTCCTTTCCAGTCCAGTTTGGCTGAAGTGTCCCAAAGCTCAGTAATGGGAGAACTGGTTTGAGTAACCGAGCTGGCCAGTCCGGAGCTCAACAGTTCTCTTTTTAGGAGCGGGTAGTTCTTTTTCAGGTCGCCAAAATACTGGGTATAAATGAGCCTGTTCTTGTCATAACCACTGTCTCTTTGCTGGGCGTGCTGTATCTGCTTTTGGATCACGATGCTTGTTACAATCAGCACAATTCCAAAGGTGAACTGAAGAATAACCAAGGCCTTGTTGAAGGATAAGGAGGCCTGGCTTCTTCTGAATGTACCTTTAAGTGCGCTGACAGGCCTGACGGAAGACAAATAAAAGGCAGGATAAATACCTGCTGCCGCACCAGTTAGCAGGATAAAAAAAACAAATACCCCCCACAAATATGCCTCTCCATAGTCAATGCTAAAACTAATAGACATCAGCTCGTTGAAAAGCGGCAGGCTTACAACAACTATAGTGAGTGCCAGTAGCCCTGCTATAAAAGCCAATAACACGGATTCTCCCAGAAACTGGTAAACAAGGTGTTTTTTACTGGCTCCAATGCACTTTCTAACCCCAACTTCCTTTGCCCGCTTTTCACTCCTGACTGTGCTAAGATTCATGAAGTTGATACAGGCAATCACCAGGATCAGTACGGCGATAATACCGAAGAAGTGAACCACCTCAATGCGCCCGCCTGTAACTTTACCATCTTCAAACCTGCTGTATAAATGCCATTTAGTAAGCGGGTGCAAAAGCAAAGCAACATTCTCCTCGCCATGCCTGCCCGGTAGATCCTGTATCTTAGCCTGAACGCTGCTTACAGAAGTCTCTGGGGTGAGGGCTACATAAGTGTGGATAGCATTTGCAGTCCAGTTATTTTCTGCCCATGGCATGGACTTCCTGAAATTTGCATAAGGCAGCAGGTATTTGAAATAGAAGGAGGTGTTGTCAGGTATATTTTTCAGCACCCCGGTCACCTTGAAATTATCCTTGTTGTCGAGGCGGATCATCTTATTGATGGGGTCCTCATTGCCAAAAAGCTCAAAGGCAAAATCTTCGGTAACAACAATGGAATGAACATCACTTAGTACTGTTGCAGGATCTCCCTTTAGCAAAGGAAAGCTGAACATATTCAGAAACTCCGGTTCTGTAAAGATACCCGCAGCAGTAATCTTGTTATCCTCCACCTGAAAAAGATGGTTGGTAATCCAGCTTGTTCTGCAGACCTTATCTATTTCTGGAAAATCATTTTTAAGAACCTCTGCAAGGGGCACAGGTGTAGTATTACCGGTTAATACTCTTCCCTCCTCCTTTATATTGGTATATACCCGATACAACTGGTCCTTTTGAGAATGAAACTGCTCAAAATTCAATTCATGCCTGATCCAGAGGGTAATCATTATAAAACTTGCCATCCCCACTGCCAGACCAATGACATTGATGAGGGAGAAAGTCTTATGCTTGATAAGGTTTCTGAAAATGATTTTGAGGTAGTTCCGCAACATAAGTTTCCCTAAGTAGTATTATTCGGTTCTTAAATTTTTCACGGGATTAGCTGTGGCCGCCTTGATCGCGTGAAAACCAACTGTAATCAAAGCTATACTTACGGCAGCCACTCCGGCAATCAGGAACACATACCAGCCTATATCGATCCTGTAGGCAAAGTCCTGTAACCAGCCATTCATGAAATACCAGGCAATTGGGGAAGCTATTATTAGCGCGATCAGTACAAGAATGACAAAATCTTTCGAGAGGAGCATTACAATATTTTCTACGCTGGCTCCCAACACCTTTCTGATCCCAATTTCCCGCTTTCTTCTTTCAGCAGAAAATGCAGCAAGTCCAAACAATCCCAGGCACCCCACAAAAATTGCCAGGCCTGTAAAGATTCCCAGCAGGGCCTTTAACTTATCTTCGGCCAGATACATCTGCTCGAAATTATCATCAAGAAATTTGTATTCCAGCGGGTAATCCGGGCTGAAGCTGTTCCATACAGCTTCCACCTGAGCCAGAGAGCTTTCCATTTGGGCTGTTTCCATTTTGACGGCTACCTTCCAGGCTGCATCAGGAAAGATTTGGAGCACCGTCGATTCCACCTCTTCATAAAGGCTCTTGTAATTAAAGTCCTTCACCACGCCAATTACGGGACCTACCTTTAAGGAATCCGGATTAACATCATTCCAGACATGCCACGTTATCTCTTTGCCTATGGCATTTTCAGGAGTTCCAAATCCGAAATTTTTAACTGCGGTTTCATTGATCATATAAGCTTTTTCCATGTCTGTACTCATGTCTTCAGAAAATGGCCGTCCTGCAACTATTTCCAGACCAAGCGTTTCTATATAATCATAGTCAATCATCAATTGGGTGGCAGGTTTTCTCACAAGCTGTCCGTTTTCTTTAACCCTTACGCCATGTGCCGCAACAGCATCGCCGGGGAACCCATAGCCTATAGAAACTGACGACACGCCCGGAATCTGTTCAAGCTGGTTTTTGAAAGCATCCCTGTTACTATTCATTTTTTCTCCACGCATAGGAAAGAACATGATTTGATCTTTGCTGAATCCCAGGTCCTTGTTATGCAAATAATTCACCTGATTATAAACCACTATTGCGCTGATGATCAGTAGAACCGACATTGAAAACTGGATGACTACAAGACCGTGGCGTAGCAGTGGTATTTTTCCCGACTCCTGGCCCCCTGCTGCTGAACCTTTCAACACTTTGATGGGCCTGAAATCGGATAGTACCAGTGCAGGATAAAGACCTGCCAGAATTCCTACAATGATGGTGAGGCCGAAGAAGATGAGTAGTACAATGGGATCAGCTAAAACAGAATAGCTAATTTCTTTTCCTGTGAATTCGTTGAGCCATGGAAGTAGAAAGGCGGTTAGGACCAGGGATAAAATAATGCTGATTAACGTAAGGAAGATAGTCTCACCAAGGAACTGGAAGACTAGCTGTTTTCTATCGGCTCCAATAGTTTTACGAACCCCTACTTCCTTGGCCCTTTGCATTGATTTTGCCGTTGCCAGGTTCACGAAGTTGAAACAGGCTATGAGTAAAATAAAAATGCCGACAAATGTAAAAGCTTTAACATACGTAATATTACCTCTTTTGGCATTGTCATAAACAAAAGTCGAGGAATGGAGGTGGATGTCCTTGAGCGGTTGGAAATGAAATTTATTAGTGGAAGGATTGCTGCCTTCCTCAATTTCCATTGCTCTTATCTTTTCTTCCGCAAGCGCCTGGAATTTTGCCTCTACGGCTTCTGCATCTGCTCCCTCTTTTAATTTTACATAATTATAAAATTGCTCCCACCCCCAATCCTGCATCCTGTCTGCAGGCATATCTGCAAGGGAAAGAGGCAAAAGTGATTCGAACTGCAAATGAAATTTAGGATTCTTCTCGAAAACGCCTTTTACTGTTAAAGGAGTTTTATCCATTATAATTTCTTTACCTACCGGATCATCGTTTCCGAAAAAACGCTCTGCCATTTCTTCTGAAATGATGATGGAAGCAGGCTGATCAAGAGCCCCGATTGGTGACCCGTATTTTAAAGCTATTGGCAACACTTCCAAAAAGGTAGAATCAACAAACATTCCACTCTCCTGGTACATTTTTTTCTCACCTACCTCAAAAAGATTTTTTGCATTAGAAGTCATCATAACCCTGGCGGTTTGTTCCACTTCAGGAAAATTCTCTTTTAGAGTAGTGGCGATTACCACAGTGGTAACTGCAACGTCTTCGGTTCCCTGGTCATTGGTGTGCTGGTTATAGATGCGGTACACCCGGTCACCTTCAGGTATAAATGTATCAAATTGATACTCATCCCAGATAAACAGCGCTATCAGGAAGCAGGCGGTAAATCCCAGGGCCAATCCTGCAATATTTAAAAAAGAGAAACCTTTATGCCTAAGCATATTCCTCCAGGCGATTTTAAAGTAATTCTTTATCATGCCACTTCAATTAAAGGTTTTTGTAAAGAACAACAGACCTGGCACTGTACCTGCAGAGGATGTGCCAATCTTTATTATACCTGATTATGAATCATTTAGACCCATTTCATACAAAGTGTGCGTGCGATAACGCACAGTAAGTGTGCGCTTTTGATACACTACTGTTTCGGCACTTCTGCCCTTTAACAAGGGTGCTTAAACAGTGGTGATATAGCAATTGCAGAACCTCATTGAGCAGGAAGCAGTAGTTGAATTATATGGTGAAGCAATAACCAAGTCATCTGTTGGTGCTATGCCGGAGCAGTTATCATTATACTCTACTGTTAGCTGCTCCTGCTGTGCCCGCACCTGAACAATACAAAGATTAGTAATGCCTGCTATTGCATTCTATTCATTTCTTAAATTATGAATAGGATTAGTGGTAGCCGCATTAATGGCCTGATAGCTGATGGTAAGGAAGGCAACCATTGCCGCAACAATGCCGGCTGTAATAAACGCCCATAGCGGCACATCGATGCGGTAGGCGAAATCCTGCAGCCACTGGTGCATGGCCCACCAGGCAATGGGAAAAGCAATAAGGGCTGCCAGCAACACCAGCTTCAGGAAATCTTTTGATAAAAGGGCTACGATGCTGGAAACATCTGCACCCAGCACCTTGCGGATGCCTATTTCTTTGGTGCGCTGCTCGGCAGTAAAGGTAGCCAGTCCAAACAAGCCCAGGCAGGCAACAAAAATAGTAAGGGCCGCAAAAATACCCAGAATCTGCCCTGCCTTCCGCTCCGACTCGTAGGTCTGGTTAAAGCGATCGTCGAGGAAAGAATATTCAAAAGGTTCTCCGGGTACCAGCGCTGTCCACTTCTCTTCCACATCAGCCAGCAGCCCTCCTATCTGCTCAGTATTAACCTTTGCAATCACGGAGCCATTTGCATTACCCAGCACCATAACCAGTGGAGAGATGCGCTCGTGCAGTGATCTGAAATGAAAGTCGCCCACAATACCAATCACCTTAAAGTGGTGCTTGTTGCCCTGGTTGTTGGAGGTGGTGAGGGTTTTGCCCAGGGCATCATTCCCCCAGCCAAAAGCTGCAGCAGCCGTTTCGTTGA
Source organism: Flammeovirgaceae bacterium 311 (assembly GCA_000597885.1). Classification (NCBI taxonomy): domain Bacteria; kingdom Pseudomonadati; phylum Bacteroidota; class Cytophagia; order Cytophagales; family Flammeovirgaceae; species Flammeovirgaceae bacterium 311. Next base: position 5,578,467 of record CP004371.1, on the reverse strand, counting down.
GGATAATGCCTGTGGAATCCGTACCAAACTGAGGGGAGAAATTACGGCCGGCCACCATTCTTAAGCCCAGGGTTGGTATGTACTGATCATCTACATCATAACGCAGGGTCTTTACCTGCTGCGAAACATCATCATCAGGATAAACCATAAAATTGTTGTTGTAAGAGGGGCCTGCAGGCAGGTAGCCAGAGGTACTTACATACTGGATGCGGGGGTCCTGGAGCAGCTGCTGCCGAAACACCTCCGCCTGCCCGCCCAGTAACCATGTTTCTGGCAGCACCAGCACCTGCTCCTTGTCGTAACCCAGCTTTTTGTTCTGAATGTACTGTAGCTGCTGGTATACCACGGTGGTACCAATAATGAGGACGATAGAAATACAAAACTGGAAAACTACCAGCCCGCTGCGCAGGCTCCAGCTGCCTTTGCCAGGTGCACCAGCCGCCGACGATGCAGCGCCCTTCAGCACAGAAACCGGCTTAAAAGAAGAAAGGAAAAAGGCCGGGTAGCTACCTGCTAACACACCAACAAAAAGGCCAAACAGGAGCAGTCCGGGTAGTATCCAGGGTTTGTCTAAAATATGCAGGCTTAAGCTTTTGCCCGATAATTCATTAAAAAAAGGCAGTGCCAGTTTTACAATAACAAGCGCCAGCAGCAGGGCCAGCAGGCTTAGCAGTATAGATTCTATCAGGAACTGACCTACCAGCTGGCCTTTGCCGGATCCAAGCACCTTACGCACCCCTACCTCACGAGCCCTTTTGCTGGCACCTGCCGTAGAAAGGTTCATAAAGTTGATACAGGCAATCAGCAGCATAAAAAGGGCGATGGCAGCAAAAATGTACACATACTGAATGTCGCCGCCTGGCTCAAGGGCAGTCATTAAATCTGAATGCAGGTAAATAGAGGTGAGCGGTTGCAGAAACAGGCCAAGATCATTACCGGCCTCTCTGAATTGTGCCAGGCTGATGCCCATGGCCTTTTGTAGTTGTGGGCCCATGTATTTTTCTACCACCTGGGGTAGCTTGGCCTCCAGCTGTTTATAATCATAGCCCTCGGGCAGCACCAGGTAGGTGTAAAACTCTGATTCCATCCAGCTGGGATTTCTGGCGGGCTGAAAAGTAGCCATCGCCCCCAGCATATCGAAATGGAAATGTGAGTTAGCAGGGATATCAGCCATTACTCCGGTAATGGTAAACTGCTCCCTGGCGTCTACAAACTGCAGCACCCTGCCCATAGGATCTTCGTTCCCAAAGTAATCGCGGGCAGTAGATGCTGAAATAACAAGCGTATTAGGCCGATCTAAAGCAGTGGCCGGATCACCCTTCAGCAGGGGAAGTGTAAACACCTGAAATAAGTTGGAGTCTGCAAAAGCGAAGGTATTCTTCCGGAAAGTTTTGTCCCCATAGCTGATCTTGGGCGTACCCATGGGGCGTAAGCGGGTGGCTTCCTCTACCTCCGGATAATCCTGCAGGAGTGCCTGTGCGACAGGTGGCATTACGTGTGCCTCATTCATTTGCTCGCCCTGCACCGATCCGCGGAATATAACCCGCACGATACGATCTGCTTTTTCATGAAAGCGGTCGTAGCTCAGCTCATGCTCTACAAAAAGCATAATTACCAGGCAGCTTGCAATGCCTATGGCCAGCCCAAAAATGTCGATGGCTGAAAAAGCCTTGCTTCGCCAGAGGCTTCTGATGGCTATTTTTATATAATTCTTAAGCATGAGCGTAGCGTTATTCGGTTCTTAAATTTTTTACAGGATTGGCCCTGGCCGCTTTAACAGCCTGCACACTCACAGTTGCCAGCGCTATGATGAGGGCCAGCAGGCCGGCACCCAAAAAGTACCACCAGCTGATGTTGATGCGGTAGGCAAAATCTTCCAGCCATTTGTGCATGGCAAACCAGGCTATGGGAGTAGCTATAATAATGGCCAGCATGACCAGCTTTAAAAAGTCTCTGGAGAGCAGGGCCGTAATATCCAGCACAGTGGCGCCAAGCACTTTTCGTACCCCAATCTCCTTAATGCGCTGGCGGGCAAAGAGGGCCACCAGCCCAAAGAGACCCATTGCTGCAATAAACACGGTGAGCAGCGCCACATAATTTGTTACCTTAAGCACCCCCTCCATGAGCGAATACTGGCCCTCTACCAGTTCATCCATTGGCGTGTAGCTAAAGCTTCTGCGTGACTGAATTTGGCTAAAATCCTGCTCAAGCCCAGCCATTACCTCCTGGCGGTGGTCAGGGTCCAGCCGTACACTTAAGAAGCGGTTAAAGCCTATGCGTGGTTTGCCCCCGTACCAGTGCAGCAGGGGCTCTATGGCTTGCTGCAGGTTGTTGTAATGAAAATCATCAAGTACACCAATCACGGTACCTACCTTGTCTCCACCTTTGCCCTTAATCTGTTTACCGATTGGATCTGTCCAGCCAAATGCCTCTACCGCCGACTTGTTCAGTATTACATGATTCTCTTCACTTGCGGCAATCGCATCATTAAAATTTCGTCCTTCAACCACCGGAATCTGGTAAGTCTCGGCGTAGCCGGCATCAGCAGGCACATGCCTTAGCAGAATTTCTTTGCCGGTTTTCAGATCTATGTAAGTATTATAGTTCTGCCAGTAATTGGTAGGAATCACCGGGTTGGTAGAAACAGACTTTACATAGGGATTAGCTTTAAGCTCATTCACAATAGATTCAAAGCGGCTCTCTGCCTGGGCAGGATCTTTAAAAGCCAGGTCCAGATTTACCACCGTCACATCCCTGGTGTTAAAGCCCAGCGAAGCCGCTTTCATATACTGTATCTGGCTGTTCAGCACAATGGCTACGCCTATGAGCACCACGGCCATTGCAAACTGCACCGTTATAAAAATATTTCTTAACCAGCCCCTGCTATCGGCCTTGATAAATTTGCCTTTTACCGCCTCCGACACCTTGACGGAAGTGAGGTACCAGGCAGGAATACTCCCCGCCACAAGCACAATAAGGACAGCCACCAGCATTAAAAGGGCAAGGAGACTATAATCATGCTGCCACTGAAACTGCAGCTCACCAAAGCCACTGCTCATGACAGAATTTACCTGCGGCAGCAGCAGCCGGCTGAAAATAAAAAAGCCAAGCAGGAGCGAAGCAAAAACAAGCAAGGCATTTTCTATGCAAAACTGGTACACAATGCTGCGTTTGCCGGATCCTATGATTCTGCGAACCGCCACTTCTTTGGTACGGCTAAACACGAGGGCTGTATTCAGATTGAGCAGGTTGGCGATCATGACCAGCACGATAAAAACAGCCGAGGCAATGGCCCCTGTAATGATAGAGCCGATCAGCGGGTCGCCCTCAGTTTTCTGCTGGCTGAAGGGTACTACTTTTACAATGCTCTGTTTTGCTTCTTCAGCATAAAACTGTTTTACAATTTTAGCGATCTTCTGATCCAGCAGCTTAGAGTCTGCCCCTTCCCGTAAGCGCAGGTAGTTCACGGCAAAGGTATTGTACCAGTCGGCACCTTGCTTGAAATCCTCGCTTTCCTGCAGCAGTGTTAAAGGAATCAATACCTCTGCCCGCAGACTGGAGTTCACAGGCACATCGTCCAGTACTCCTGTAACGGTTAAGGGGATGGTATCTGCAGCCATAATGGTCTTACCCAAAGCCTTTTCGCTGCCGAATAATTGTTCTGCTACATTTTTGGAGATAACAACGCTGTATTTATCTGCCAGTGCCTGTTGCGCATTGCCTTCTTTCAGGGGAAAAGAAAATACCTTAAAGAAACCGCTGTCTACATACTGGGTAGTTTCCTGCACCTCTATACTGTTGTGTTGCAGCCATAGATCATTCCAGCGCTGCCAGTGTGTAGCGGCAACTACTTCGGGGCAGCTTTTCTGAATTTCGTACAGCAGCGGGAAGGTGGTCTGGTTATAAGATTCCCCATCAGCCTTGAATGTTTTCAGGTAATAGATGTTAGCACCATCCTGATGAAAACTGTCGGTAGTGTAGTACTGGTGCACCAGCATCACTAAAGTCATCATACTTGCCAGACCAAGGGATAAACCCACCACATTGATCAGGCTAAACCCCTTATTCTTACGGATATTCCGGATGGCGATTTTTAAATACTGTCTGAACATGGCCGTGGGTGAGATCTAGTTTAAAAATGTATTAGTGGAGAAGTTTTGTACGCCAGGTACAGAGAATAAAAATCATTTTGTGCTCCCACCTTTGTACTTCACTTTTCATCCGTGCTGATTTATAACTTTCTATTCACTTCTTAAATTCTTAACCGGATTAGCAGTTGCTGCTTTCACAGCCTGGTAGCCAACGGTGCAAAGGGCAATGAACAGTGCTGCCGCACCAGCCACGCCAAATACCCACCAGCCCAGCTCAATGCGGTAAGCGAAGCCCTCCAGCCATTTACTCATAGCAATCCACGACAGTAAAGAGCCTACAACAATAGCTATGGAAACTAATTTAATAAAGTCTTTCGACAGCAGTGTCATGATGTTGGCGACAGAGGCCCCCAATACCTTGCGGATACCGATCTCCTTGGTGCGCTGCTCTGCAGCGTAAGCAGCCAGCCCATACAGGCCCAGGCAGGAGATCAGAATCGCTAAGCCTGCAAAGTAGCGCGACAGCATCGCCACACGTTGTTCCGCTACATATTGAGCTTCATATTCCTGATCCAGAAAATTGTAGTCGAAAGAAAACCCGGGGTTAAACTCCTGGTATAATTTCTGAATCCCCGCAATGGCTTCCTGTTCTTTGCCGCCTTCGATTTTTGCCATCACCATCCAGGCACCTTCGGAAGACAAGCTGAAGAACAAAGGTTTAACTTTTTCATGAAACGATTGAAAATGAAAGTCTTTAACGACCCCAATAACCGTTTTATCTGTTCCCCACTGATTCACTACTTTGCCGATGGGATCAGTGAAGTCCATAACGTTCACTGCTGCTTCATTCAGGATAATGGCTGTGCTATCGGCACCAAAATCAGCAGAAAAAGTCCTGCCTGCTGCCATTTCAATATCAAGCAGTTCCAGCAATCCATAATCCACTTCAATGTATTCGAACGAGGCTACCTCATCTGGATTTTGCCCCTCCCAGCGAAGACCTGTGGTAGCATTCTGGTGGCCGATCAGTTCATGGCTGGTGGCTGATGCATCCATAACACCCGGTATGTTTCGGATCCGTGATAGAAAAAGCTGCGGCTTTTCCTCAACCTTTCCCTCCTTTTCAAAATAGATAATGTTGTCTTTGTTGTAGCCCAGGTGCTCAGTTTGTATAAATTCAATTTGCCTGTATACCACTATCACCGCAATGATCAGCACGATAGACAGTGTAAACTGAAAAACGACCAGCCCTTTACGGGCCCACAGTTCGCCCACAGAAGCGTTCATGCTGCCTGCTCCTCCCCTAAGCACTGCGATGGGGTTGAAGCCGGAAAGATACAGAGCCGGGTAGCTGCCCGAGATAAGGCCGGTAAGCAGGGTAATGCCCACAACAGCAACAGCAAGACCCGGATCAAAACGTAAAGAAATTTGCTTGCCGGTAATATCATTAAATTGTGGCAGAAACAGCAAAATGAGCGCCATAGCCATTACCAGAGCAATAAATGCCATCAATATGGATTCTCCCAGGTATTGAAAGATCAGTGACTGCCGGCTGGCGCCTATTGCTTTTTTCACGCCCACCTCCTTCATTTTTCTGGTAGCCCTGGCAGTGGAGAGGTTCATGAAATTAATGCAGGCGATGATTAAAATAAACAATGCCACAATGGAAAAAAGCTTTACATATTCTATCCTGCCTCCAGCCTGCTGTCCGTTTTCATAACTACCATATAAATACCCCTCCGAAAAAGGTGCAACAAAGATAGAACGATAGGAATTCTGCCCTTTGCTTTTTAGAAATTCTGTGATCTTACTATTAAACTGCGCAATATTAGTATTCTCTTTTAACACCAAATAGGCCTCAGTTCCGGAATTGCCCCATTCCAGCACCCAGGGATTGTTTTCTTTAAACTGATCAAAAGACAGGGCAAAATCAAACTGCTGGGTGGAATGCAGCGGTATATTTTTGACCACCCCTGAAATCCTGTACTGCTTTTTATGCTGGTATTCTACCACTCTGCCCACAACCCCTTCGGTAGTATTGAACAGCTTCATAGCCAGTTCCTCCGAAATCACCATTGAGCTTTTATCTGCTAAAACCTGGTCTTTGTCCCCCTCGAGCAGCGGAAAGGAGAATATGTTAAAATAGTCTTTCCCTACAAACTGTCCTGCCGCCCTGATGTCTTTATCTCCCACAGTAAGTGTCAGGTTTGGATTCCTGGTAGAGGGTATTACCGATACGGCATGTACAACTTCCGGCATTTCGTCGGCAAGTGATTCGGCCAGCAGCCCTGCTGTTACACGCAGGGTATTAATACCATCGGCGTTCTTATGATTTTCCAGCACCTGGTAAAGCCGGCTGTCATTTTCATGGAACCTGTCAACACTCAGTTCGTCGTTTACCCACAGGTAAATAGACAAAGCACAGGCAAGTCCGGTTGAGAGGCCAATCAGGTTAATGAAAAATGAGCTTTTAAACCTTAAAAAGTTCCTGTATATCAGCAGTAAACTGTGCTTGAACATAAGATTGGTCGGTTAAGGGGGGTATTAATTTATTCGCTCCCGGATGTTAACTGTCTCGTGGGGTTCACTCGCTCCTCAAATTCTTCACCGGGTTGGCCAGCGCTGCTTTCAGGGATTGAAAACTTACTGTAAGCAGGGCAATCAGCAGGATGGTAACGCCGGCAATGGCAAAGGTGGTCCATCCAATGGAGATGCGGGAGGCAAAATTTTCCAGCCACTTGCTGATCAGCAGGTAAGACAGCGGTGTGGCGATGACAAATGAAATCAGGATGAGCTTAACGAAATCTTTGGAAAGCAATGCCACGATGCTGGTAACAGAAGCGCCCAGCACTTTGCGAACGCCAATCTCTTTGGTGCGCTGCTGTGCAATAAATGTAGCCAGGCCAAACAAACCCAGGCAGGCAATGAAAATAGCAATACCGGTAAAAGCCATAAAGGTCTGGCCTATTTTTTCATCTGCCTCATACTGCTTGTTAAACTCCTCATCCAGGAATGCATACTCATATGGATTTTGCGGATAAAGCTCCTTCCATTTCTGCTCCACAAATGCCATTGTTGAACCTATGTCACTGGTTTTCATCTTCAGGCTGATGTAGCTGAACTGGCTGGGGAGTATGGCCATGACCAGCGGTTCTATGGGTGCCTGCAGGGAGCGGTAATGGAAATCTTTATAAACCCCTATGATCTCCCCTTCCCTGCCAAAACCAGCTGACATCTTTTGGCCGATTGCTTCTTCTGGATTAGCCCAGCCAAATGCCGCAACTGCCTTTTCATTGACCAGAAACCCGCTTTCTGCATCTGACTGGATCTCTCCATCCAGGGAACGGCCAGCTACCATCTCTATGCCGTAGGTTTTTAAAAAATCTGCATCTACAAAAAGGTAAAACATCGACTGGCTTTTATCATCGGCTACTCCTAATAAAGAAGTACTGAAATTAGCCATCTCCTCTCCCGGTATAAAAGCAGAGCTGGTTGCGCTTATGATAGATGAATGACTCTGAAATTCATTTTTGATCTGCTGATAATTGTCTTCAATGGAGGCTCCACGCACCGGCAGCACAAGCATTTGCTCTTTTTCAAATCCAAGCTGCTGATCTTTCATAAAATTCAGCTGCCTGTACACCATCATGGTCCCTACAATCAGCATTAGGGAAATGCTAAACTGGCATACCACCAGCACCTTGCGCAGAGATGCTCCCCTCGACCCCATGCCAAGACTGCCTTTCAATACCTTTACCGGCTGGTAGGATGATAAAAACAAGGCCGGGTAAACCGCCGCCGCAATACCCAAAATCAGGGTTAGCCCCAGCAGGCCTGCCACAAACTCAAAGCTGAAAATTTGCTGCAGGCTGATGGTCTGACCGGATATGGCTTCGAACAAAGGGCGGCTCACCAATACAATAAGCAGGGCCAGTAGCAGTGCAATGGCTGTGAGTATGATGGTTTCAAACACAAACTGTACAAACAGGGAGCTTTTAGCTGCACCTATTACCTTCCTTACCCCAACTTCCTTAGCCCGGTTGGCTGATTGAGCCGTTGTTAGATTAACATAATTCAGAGAGGCAATCAGCAGGATCAGCATAGCGACAACCGTAAAAATATAGATGTTGATGGGGTTACCGGGTGCTTCTGCCTCATAGCGTAAGTTAGAATGGAGGTGTATATCCTGCACAGGCTGCAGAAAATAGCGAAAGGTGTAGCCAAACTCTTTCAGCCGCTCACCTTCATAGGCATTGGCAATTGTTGCTACCTTTTTCTCAAAAGCACTGATCTCGACCCGTTCTTTAACCTTGATATAGGTATAGAACATGGTGGTAAACCAGTTATCCATTAAATCCGGATACCACTCTTCCTGCTCCAGGGTGGTTACGGAAGTTACCAGGTTAAACTTTAAATGGCTCTTTTCAGGAAGGCTTTTCATCACGCCGCTCACCTCATAATCACGCTCACCGATCTTTAGTGTTTTACCGATAGGATCTTCTGCGCCAAAGAATTTCCGGGCAGTTTCTTCGGCAATCAGCAGGGTTGCAGGTCGGTTTAGTGCAGTTTGTGCATTTCCACTGATCAGCGGGATTGTGAATACATTAAAAATCTCCGGATCTGTCAGGTAGAAATTATCTTCATAAAAAGCCTTTTCTTCGCCGTACTTCACCAGCCTGTTATCCTGCTTCCAGAGACGTGTAGCAGCTTCCACTTCAGAAAAATCTTTTTTCAGCGCAGGTGCAAGCGTTCCGGAAGTTTGTGCAAATACCCTGTTATCTGCACTGGCCTGAATATCGATGGCTACCCTGTAGAGACGATCAACATCCTGATGATAGTTATCGTAGCTCAGTTCATTTTTGATAAAAAAGGCGATCAGCAGACAGGCAGCCATACCTATGGCCAATCCTGCAACATTCAGAAGTGTATAGCCTTTGTGGCGTTTAATATTTCTAAGGGCAATTTTCAGATAATTCTGCCACATAAGTCAATAGCTTTTAAAAATGTTAGAATACACCGGCACCGGATCTGATACTCAAACAACAGCCCTGCAAACACCTACCACACTTGTTTAAGAAAGCAGAGGTCTTTCCCTCTGCAAAAACCACTATACCCTTTATTATCTTTTGTTGATGGAAGAAACGCCCAATACAAACCTGTTCAGCTGGGGATCTCCTGAATACTGCATCTTTACCTCTCCAAAAGCCCAGAGGCTGATTTCGTCGCTGGCATATACATTCAGGCTACTTTCGCCAAACATACTTGTTGAGATCTTATAGCCGGCCATGTTTTCCGTATTGATCCTGTTTTCACCGAACAGGCGGTAAGACTGTACATTTGACACACCATTCCGGATCGTTAGCCTGTTTTCTCCGAAAGACTGGACTTTCAGGCGGCCGGTTTCCAGGGAGGCCAGCTCCACCCGGGTTTCGCCAAATTGGCGGATCCTGAATTTTTTACTGCTTAGGGCATCATCGCAGCTTAGCGTTTCTTCACCGCTGATCTGGATGCTCTTCAAATTGGTGTAGGTTACATAAGCCGTTATTTTCACATCTCTGTAAACAGGCAGCTTTTGACTGTGGCCGTCTTTTACAACTTCCTCGCTTTTAACAGTAAACTTCGCATCATCCAGGTAAATGCTAAGTTTATTTCCCTTCACAAAATAATTGATCTTTTCTGGAGATACCCCTTCATATTCAATGCGGATGTGTTCAGTTTCGCCCTCCTGCAACACCACATTCACCAGCGGCCCTACCTGTAGTTTTTCAAAACGGGGTAAAGATTGTGAAATAGGTTCAGTAGCAGGCTTGTCTGTAAAGCACTTGCCTGCCACGGCATAAGTGGTTGAAGAAAGCAGTACTAAAATGGATAGGATGAGATGTTTCATTGTCTGATCAGCTTTAAAGCGCTATTGATATTCAGGTTTTCATTGTTCACCAGAGGAAGATATTACCCCCTGTACCCTCTTCTGTTACCGCCGCTATGCTGCGGGTTTCAAAATTGAGGGGTGTGTTGTTCAGCTTGTTCCAGTTTAATTATTATAAACAATATTCACAAAACAAGCTACAGACAGCATGCCAATTAAGTTTTAAACTGAATATCAGGGATTTACATAACCGCCTTTGGTGTGTGGCGTGCGGTAACGTACAGTAGGTGTTCGGTAACGATACACCTTAAACCGCTACAACTGTCACTTGTGCCCTGGCTGTACACTTTGGAGGATTAAGCTGTTACTCGGTTCTTAAATTCTTTACCGGATTCGCCGTGGCTGCTTTGATGGCCCAGTAGCTGATGGTGCAGAGGGCAATGAGCAGAGCCGCAGCACCGGCAAGGCCGAACATCCACCACTGTATTTCAATCTTATAGGCAAAGTCCTGCAGCCAGCGGTTCATGGCAACCCATACCAGTGGTGTGGCAATGAAGATGGCAATCAGAATAAGCTTGATAAAGTCTTTTGAAAGCATGGCCACCACACCGCTTACCGATGCACCCAGCACTTTGCGGATGCCGATTTCTTTTCTACGCAGCTGTGCTGCAAATGCTGCCAATCCAAATAAGCCCAGGCAGGAAATCACGATGGAAATAAGGGTAAAATAGCCAATGATGCCGGAGACCCGCTCTTCTGCACTGTAGTTCCGCTGAAAGTCTTCATCCAGAAAACTAAACTCAAAAGGCTCGTCCGGTCCTGCCTCCTGCCACTTCTGCTCCATAAAGGCCAGCACCTCGCCTACCTGATTACCCTCTGCATGAGCAATCAGGTAGTTAAAGCCAGTATTCCTGTTCAGCATAAAGGCATAAGGCTGTATGGGGTGATGAAGGTCCTGGAAATGAAAATCCTTTACCACACCAACGATCTCTACCGACTGTGTTCCACCCTGTTCATCGTATTGGAGTTTATAGCCAACGGCATCTTCGAGCGGAATGGAAAACGCCCGCAGAGCCGCTTCGTTTACCACCACCCTGTTGTTGGTATCTGCCGGAAACTGCGGTGAAAACAGCCGCCCTTTCAGCAGCTGAAAATCCATTACCTTCAGAAAATGGGGGTCTACCCAGTTGGGCTGCACAGGCTGAATAGCCTCGACAGTCTGGTCCGGACGGTAGAGGCTGAATGAATTGGGATTACTGATGCCCGGATAATACAATGCGCCTGCAGCCCCCTTCACCTGCTTGTGTTGCGCTACTTCATGCCGAAGGGCGGTGAATGCTTTTTGTGCTTCAGCGCTGCGCAGGGGAACAATAATCTGCTGATCCTTCGTAAAACCCAGCGGTTTGTTGCGGATGTAGGCCATCTGCTGCTGTATGATAAGAGTTGCCGCCACCAACCCTACAGAAACTACAAACTGAAATACCACCAGCCCCTTCCGCAGGGCTACCGCAGACATGGAATTGGTGAACACCCCCTTTAATACTTTTGAAGGACTAAAGGCAGATAAATAAAAGGCAGGATAGCTGCCTGCCAGCAGTCCGGTAATAAGTGTTAGCAGCCCGATTGCCAGCATTACCTCCGACTCCAGCAAAGCAGATACACCGAGGTTTTTACCCGTTAGCTGATTAAAGGCTGGAAGCGCCAGGGAAAAAACAACCAGGGCTACCGCCTGCGCCAGCAGCGAAATAATTATGGACTCACCCAGGAACTGCCTGATCAATACCCCTCTGCCGGCCCCCAGCACCTTGCGTACGCCTACCTCTTTTGCTCTTTTCGCAGAGCCGGCTGTTGCCAGGTTCATAAAATTAATACAGGCAATCACCAGGGTAAACAGGGCAATAGAGGCCAGCATGTACAGGTAAGCTTTGCTGCTGGTAGCACTTACAATGGTATTGAGCCCCTCGTACAGGTGCAGGACTGCCACCGGAATCAGGAAAATACGCTTGTCGAAGCCTGCTGCTTTCAGGTCTTTGCGGGCGTACTTCTCCATAAAAAGGGGGAACTTCTGCTCCAGCCTGGAGGCATCGGCTCCTGGCTGAAGCTGCAAATAAGTATAGAACAGGTTATTGCTGGAGAAATTATGCTCCTGGTAACGCAGCCAGTCTCCTACCCATCCTGCCGTGATAGGCACAAAAAAACTAGCGTCAATGTGCGATCTGTTGCTTTCATCCCGGTAAACACCTGTTACTTTAAAATCTTCGCCCCCGCCGGTGGAGCCCCCGATGCGGATAGTTTTGTGCAGTGCCGGAGCATCACCAAAAATCTTTAAAGCCACCCCTTCCGAAAGCACCAGCGAATTGGGCTCCTGTAAGGCTGTTTTTGCACTGCCTTCCTTAAAGCTGTAGGTAAACAGCTCAAAAAAATGGGGATCTGCGTGGTAGCCTTTTGTCTCATAAAAAGATTGTATGGATTTACCCGCCTCCCTGTGCTGAAGCAGGGTTTTATCTTCATTAGAATGGGTCAGGAGCCTTGTTACCCGGGCTATCTCGGGAAACTCTGCCTGAAGCGCCGCTGCATAGGGTGCCGATAGCATGGGATACTCTTCTGCTCCTCCCGATCCAAAAGCTTCGCTGTTCACCAGGTATAATTCACCGGCCGCTGTATGGTACTGATCGTAAGAAGATTCGCTGCGGATGTAGAGCCACAGGAGCAGGCAGCATGCCATCCCCACCGCCAGTCCAAAAATGTTAATAGCAGCAAATGATCTGCTGCGCCAGAGATTCCGGCCTATGATTTTAAAGTAGTTCTGAAGCATGGTTTATTTACTCTGTTCTGAGGTTATTCACCGGATTGGCCAGGGCTGCTTTTATAGTTTTAAAACTAACTGTGATAAATGCGATCAGCAGGGCACCCAAACCGGCCAGGCCGAAGATCCACCAGCTGAGGCTGATGCGATAGGCAAAATCCTGCAACCATTGGTGCATGGCATACCAGCCTACCGGAAAGGCAATAAGGGCTGCCAGCAACACCAGCTTCAGAAAATCTTTCGAGAGCATCAGCACAATGCTTGATACGCTGGCGCCCAGTACCTTCCGGATCCCGACCTCTTTCCGGCGTTGCTCGGCAGCAAAAGTAGCCAGCCCGAACAAACCCAGGCAGCCGATCAGAATGGCCAGCGCGGCACCAATCAGAAAAATGGTTTCTCTTATCTGATCTTCCCGGTAAAACATATCCCACTGATTATCCAGGAAGTGGTATTCGAAGAGATGGTGCTGATCTATCTGCTGCATTACCGCTTCCAGCTGTTTTAGTGTGGCAGCTACACCTCCGGGGGCAACCCGTACGGTAAAATAATCGATGCTGTGCACGGGGTTCTTCTGGTAGCCCAGCACCATAGGCGCCAGTGGCTCCCGTAAGGACTGGAAGTTAAAATCCTTTACAATTCCCACCACCCGTGCCCGGTATGGCTCTGATAGCGGTTCTGGGCTGCCGCCAAAAACAGCCGCCGGGATTTGAATGAGCTGTTCGGAGGGTTCTGTGATCCCCAGCTCCCTGGCAGCCGTTTCATTCAGCATGATGGAAGAAGAATCGGCAGAGCTGCCGGGAATAAAATTCCTGCCTTTCAGCAGCGCTATCTCAAAGGTTGGCAGGAATTGGTCATCTACCGCCAGAAAAAACATATCGCTCACTGCCAGGCTTGGTGTAGTGGCCTGTTTTACTTTTACTTTTGGTAAATTCTTCCATTCGCCAGGCACCCGGGAGCTAACCGATACACTACTTACCTGGGGCAGACGCACAAATTCATTTTTAATGGTTTCGGCTCCCTGCCTTACCTTACCACTGTTGATATCAATAACCAGCAGCTGGCTTTTATTGAAACCCATATCCTTGGTATCGATGTATTGCAGCTGCAGGTACACCACCAGGGTAGCTAAAATCATGATGATGGATACCGCAAACTGAAATACCACCAGGAAGCGGCGGATGGAAATGTTTTCTTTGCCCACCGGCAGCTTGTTTTTAAACAACTCCAGTGGTTTTAAACGCGATTGGTATACCGCCGGATATAAGCCTGAAAGGCCTCCCACCAATACAATAACCAATACCAATCCCAGCCAGATTCGAGAGTCTGTATCGAACCCCAGGTTTAATGCTTTCTCTGTAAATGCATTAAAAGCAGGCAGCAAAAGCCTGATCAGCAGAAACGCCAGTACGAAAGCGAGGAGGGTCATCAGATATGACTCTGCCAGGAACTGGCCAGCCAGTCTGCTGCGGGAGGCACCGGATATTTTGCGAACCCCTATTTCTTTAGCCCGCCTGGAAAAAAGCGCAGTGCTTAAATTCATGTAGTTGATGCAGGCAACCAGGAGCACAAACAGGGCTATAATAGAAAATACGTAGATATAAGTAATATTACCCGTCTTGCCTATGTTGCCTTCAATGCCCTCTGAATTAAAATGGATCTCTTTTAAGGGCTGGAGCACAAAACTGCTCTTTTCAGAAACATCAGGAGGGCGGTTTACAGCTACCAGACTATTAAGTTTGCCTTCCACAGCACGGGGACTTGCTTTTTCATCAAGCAACAAATAGGTATAGAAATTATTGGAGCTCCAGTCGTTGTTTACCCACTGTTCAAAACGGGCATCTGTGGTAATGCTCAGCTCAGAAAAAAGAAGGTTAAAGGAGAATTGCGAATTAACGGGAAAATTTTCCAGCACACCAGTGATCAGGTAAGGGGTACTGTCACGCTCTACTGTAAGGCTTTTGCCTACTACTGCAGTGGTATTGAACAATTTCAGGGCAGTTTTTTCTGTAACCACCACGGTGTGGGGGGCCGATAAGGCTGTTAGCCTATTCCCCTGCTGCAGCTTAAAATCAAAAGTCCGGAGAAAATCAGGATTGCTGATCCAGAAGTCTTCGTAAAAAACATTTTTGTTTTCGAGGGTCCCTACGTTCACCCTGCCAAGCACCGTAAGCCTTACTGTTTCCTTTACTTCCTGAAAATCTGATTTGGCGCTTGCCGAAAGCTGGAAAGCTGTGCTGCCCAAGCTGCTTTCTTTTCCTTCTGGGCTGGTACGCTGCTCTACAACGCGGTATATATTGTCCCTATTTTCATGAAAACGATCAAAGGTGGCTTCGTCAACTATGTAGAGCGCAATCAGTAGAAAACAGCATAACCCGCTTGTTAGGCCAACTATATTGATGAGCGAGAAAGTTTTGTTTCTAAGGATGTTCCGCCAGGCAAATTTTAAATAACTTCTGAACATGGTGCTTGGGTTTGATGGAGCGTAAAAATGATGGATGTGGGCTGCTTATTTCCGGCAGGCTGCTATGACCGGCAGACTGCCACCTGCCTGGGTGCATTCGGTTAAAGCCAACTCTGTAAGGGGGTACATGTACATCAGTAAGCAATTATAATCTTCTTCAATCATTCAGTTCTTAGGTTCTTTACCGGGTTAATTCTGGCTGCTTTAATGGCCTGGTAGCTTACCGTAGCCAGGGCTATGGCCAGGGCCAGCAAACCGGCAGCTGCAAAGATCCACCAGCTGATGTTAATGCGGTAGGCAAAATCCTGCAGCCAGCCTTCCATAAAATACCAGGCTATGGGCATGGCAATTACAATTGCAAGCAGTACCAGCTTTACAAAATCCCTGGAGATGAGCAGGGTAATGTTCTGCACGCTGGCACCCAGCACCTTTCGGATGCCAATTTCCTTGGTGCGCTGCTCGGCCATAAAAGCCGCCAGCCCAAACAAACCCAGGCAGCTGATCAATATGGCAAGTACTGCGAAGAAGCCCGCCAGCTTACCAATTCGCTCCTCAAAAGCCCATTTTGCAGCCAACTCATCTTCGACAAAATGGTATTCAAAAGGCGTAGCAGGATTATGCTTTTTGAACAACGCACCAATTTCTGCTACTGCTTTTCCTGCACTTACTGCCTGATCGATTCTGATGTTGATGATTTTATTTTGATAGAAAGTATTAAGGAAGTAAATCGTCTGATTTACAGGATGATAAACTGACTGCATCACCAAATCTTCCGCCACCCCGATTACCGTGTAATTCCGGCCGAAAGCCCTGACTGTTTCTCCTACAGGATTTTCAAAACCCATATATTTAACAGCCTTTTCATTCAGGATAATGGCGGAAGAATCTGTTGCGAATTCCTTAGAAAAATCACGGCCCTCCTTTATTTTCCAGCCCACTGTTTTACCCCATTCCTGATCTACTGTCATGGTAGAAAACTGGTCAACCAGTCCCGGAGCTTTTCCTTTCCACTGAAAGCCATAATTAGTGGATTCTATTTCTGTAACTGCATTCTGCGACAGGGCAACTTCCAATACGGCACCGCTGGCCATTAAGTCATTCCGGAAGGCACTAAAGTTATTGCGCACCTCATCAGTTTTAATAGGGATGCTAAGCAGCCCGTCCCGCTTATAACCTATTGGCCGGTTTTTGGCGTACTGAATCTGTTGATACACAATGATGGTAGCAATAATGAAGGTTACAGATACTGTAAACTGCAAAATAACAAGGGCCTTTCGGGGAAGGGCAGAGAAACGGCCGGGGCGGAATGCACCTTTCAAAACATGTGCAGGCCTGAAAGAGGACAAATAAAGCGCCGGATACCCCCCGGCAATAATTCCGGTTAAAATGGTGAAGCCCAGGCACCAAAGCCAAAATAAAGGTTCTGTCCATAATATGGCCATTTTTTTGTCGGCCACCTCATTAAACCATGGCAGAGAAAGCTGCACCAGGATCAGTGAAAGCAAAAAAGCCATGAATGCCACTAAAAGGGATTCACCAAAGAATTGACCGATGAGCTGGTTCCGCCCTGATCCAATAACCTTCCGGATACCTATTTCTTTAGCCCGCTTTTGCGACCGGGCCGTACTTAAATTCATGAAGTTGATGCAGGCCAGCAACAAAACAAAAGCCCCAATGGCACCGAAAAGCCAGACAAAGCGGATGTATCCCCCAACATTAACTCCCTCCTCAAAACCTGCATACAGGCGCCACTTCTCCATCGGAAACAGGAAAAGCTGAGGATTAAATCTTCTGTTCCCCTCGCTCACCTTTTTCAGTTTTGCATCTTTAATGGCGGCAGAGGCTTTATGAATATCTACATGCTCTGCTAGCTGTACATATATGTAACACCAGTTATTTACCCAATTCTCGTTACCTACTAAATTTTTACTCCTTATCAGCAGGTCCCAGGGAGCAATAAACTGTAGGCCTCTGAATTCTGAATTGTCAGGAAAATCCTCATAAACTCCTTTTACCTGAACATCCAGATTATTGTCAATTTTGATGGTTTTACCCATAGGATCCACATTACCAAATAAAGCTTTGGCAGCCGATTGTGACAGCAACACCGCATTCAGGTCCTGCAGGCCGGAGTGGGTTCCTTTCTTCATTTTTAAGGAGAACATTTCAGGCGCACCGGCCTCCATAAAGCTGCCGTATTGAGTGACAGCTCGATCATCAACTGATAAAATATGGCTGTTAGGAACACTTGATGTTACTACATGTTTGAAGTTGCTGCCATAGTGGTCGCGGAGTTCTTTCCCCAAAGGTGCCACCTGCCAGTCGTTTGTCTCTATTTCTCCATCAATTGTATTGTTCTGTACTACAATGGCAATTCTGTCGTAATATTCATGGTGTTTATTAAAAGACAGTTCATCCCAGATCCACAAACCAATAAGCAAAGCCACCGCCATTCCCACAGCCATGCCACCTATGTTGATGAGCGAGTAAGTCTTATTTTTTACCTGGTTTCTCCAGGCTATTTTAAGGTAATTACGAAACATGTGAGAGGGGTTTAGGTGATGTTAATTACTATTCAGTTCTTAGATTTTTTACCGGGTTGGCCCGGGCCGCTTTTATGGCCTGGTAGCTAACCGTAGCCAGCGCAATGAACAGGGTAATGACTCCCGCACCGAAAAAATGCCACCATTCCAGCGAAATGCGATTGGCAAAATCCTGGAGCCAGCTTTGCATTAGATACCAGGCAACTGGTGTGGCAACAATTACTGCAATCAGCAACAGCTTAATAAAGTCCCAGGTAAGCAGCCGGAGAATGCTTGCCCAGGAAGCTCCCAGCACTTTGCGTATGCCCACCTCTTTGGTGCGCTGCACGGCCACAAAGGAAACCAGACCATAAAGTCCCAGACAACCAAGGAATATGGCCACGGCAGATGCAACCCTGAAAACTTTATATACCATGTTCTCCAGTATATAATGCTGCGCCAGGCTATCATCCACAAAGGTAAAGTCAAAGGTAGCATCAGGAAAAAATACCTTCCAGGATTCTTCCACAGCTGAAAGTGCTGCACCAAGCCCGGCTCCGTCCGCCGCATGTCCGGCTAAACGTATATGAGCCTGATCCAGAAAACCTGCACCCCAATACATGTGCACGCAGGGTGATATTCCTTCCTGGAGTCCATTGTTATGGAAATCTTTCACCACACCTATTACCGGGGCCTGCCCCTCATTAATCACCAGCTGCTTGCCAATGATGGCATCAGGGTCTTCGCCCAGCATCCGGACCAAGGCCTCGTTTACCACAAACCCATTGAATTCATCGGTTTTATTAGCTTCTGTTACCCAGTTCCCTGCCACTACCTCCAGTTCATAGACTGCAAGGTATTCCTGGTCAGCCACCATCAATTCGGCACGTTTCATCCTGTCTTCAGGCTCGTGGGCTAATCTGAAGCTTGTGCCATACTTCCTTCCGTAAGGCGTAGGAGTTCCGGAGGCAAAGCTTAGCCGTTCAATGCCCGAATTTTGCATCAGGCGCTGCCGGAAAGCCTCCTGCTTATCTGCATTGGTATCCGGAAAGGGCACTGTCAGCACCGCTTCTTTGTTATAGCCCATGTCTGTACTCCGGAAATAATGCATTTGGCTGGCCACAATGATGGTGCCTGCAATTAATAGCTGTACAGCGGAAAATTGAAAAACAATCAGCAACTGTCGCAGAGAAAAGCCTCTTCTGGCAGGAACTGCTTTGCTTTTCAGTACCTGAACAGGCGCCAGCCGCGACAGGACCAAAGCAGGGTAGCCACCGGAAAGTAAGGTAATAGACAGCAGTAGCAGTGTGCCGAATAAAAGCAGATCCAGGCTAAGGCTAAAATTGTATTGGGTGTAGGTAATCTCCCCGTTGATCAGATCTATCACACACTTAGCCAGCAGCAGGGAAAGTAAAGCCGCCACCAGGCTAATGAGAAAGGTTTCTGTTATGTACTGCAAAAACAGCTGCCTGCGGCTGGCACCCAGCACCTTCCTAACCCCTACTTCACGGCTCCTTTTCAGCGACTGCGCTGTTGCCAGGTTAATATAGTTCACACAGGCAATGAGCACCAGGAATACAGCCAGACTCATCATACCCAGGATTATCTCCCTACTCACTACATAGCTGCCAGGGCTACTTCCATATGTTACATCTGTATGCACCTCCTGCAGGGGCTGTAGTAACCATTCTATTCTTTTGCTGTCTGTAGCACTTAGGTGTTTTTTCTCCACAGCAGCCAGTGTATTCAGAATATCTGCCTCCTTAAGCTGCTCCGGGAGCACTACAAAGGTGGTACCCTGATAATTACCAGACCAGTTGTTTGCCTGGTATTCATGCTGCGATTTAAAGAACGCATAAGGAATCAGCACCTCGAAAGACAGGCTGGTGTTGGACGGAAGGTCCTGTATCACACCAGTTACCATCAAAGTCTCTTTATCATTCAGTCTGAGCGTTCTGCCCAGTAGTTCCTCCGGGCTATGTTCCCCGGAAAAATAGCGCCTGGCGGTTGCCTGCGTAAGCACCACTGCATTAGGGTGATCGAAAGCGGTACCGGGACTGCCCGCGAGCCATAGCTCCTGTTGGGAAAACACCTTACTGAAATCAAATACAGATAAATAATGCTCATCAGCATACAGCACCTTATCTTCTTCAAACCTACGCAGCTGCTCTCCATCCTGCACAGAAATAACACTTCCCATGGGTCCGGCTGCCTGTGCAAAGGTGGCCTGTGGTAACTCCTGCCTCAGTGCCTCTGCCAGCGGATAAGCAGTGGTGTTCCAGAACTGGGTGCCTTCTGAGGTATGATACTGCTGTACAATCCGGTAAGTGGCTGAGGAATTGCTGTGAAAGGAATCGAAATTAGTTTCTGCCGAAAGGAATATATAGATCACCACCGCTGCAGAAAAACCCAGGGTAATACCCAGCACATTGATGAGGGTATACAGCCGGTGCCTCTGCAGGTTGCGCATGGCTATTTTAAAATAATTCCTTAGCATAATGATCTAGATTTAAATATAATACAACATACAGTTGGAATCCGCAGGCTCTTACTCCGCCCTTAAATTCTTTACCGGGTTGGAAAGGGCGGTTTTCACAGCCTGCACACTAACGGTGGCCAGGGCAATGAAAAGGGCCAATACACCTGCTCCGGCAAAATACCACCAGCTAAGGTCTATGCGGTAGGCAAAATCCTGCAGCCAGTTGTGCATGGCATACCATGCAATGGGGCTGGCAATGAGAAAAGCAATGAGTACCAGCCTGAGAAAATCTTTGGAGAGCAACTGCACCAGCCCCTCTACAGAAGCACCCAGCACTTTGCGTATGCCAATTTCTTTGGCCCGCCTTTCTGCTATAAAAGTAGACAGCCCAAAAAGCCCCAGGCAGGCCACTACGATGGCAAGCACGGTGAAGATGAGCGTAATCTGACCCACCTGCTGTTCTGCACGGTACATCTCTGCGAAATCATCATCCAGAAAGCGGTAGCTAAAGGGCATACCCGACGTCATGGCTGCCCATTTATCTTCGATCCCGGAAAGCAGGGCAGGAATTTTATCAGCATCAACTTTGAAAGAGGCCATGCGGCTGTGGTTGTTCAGCACCATGCAGAGCGGCCCGATTTGCTGATGCATGGATTCGAAATGGAAGTTCCTGACTACCCCAATAATCTCTAAGCCGTTGACGGCACCGGAATTGTAGTCACCCACCTGGTATAATTTTTTTCCGACGGGATCTTCATAACCCAGCATCTTGGCAGTAGTTTCATTGATAATCACGGCAGAAGAATCGCCTCCATAAGTCCTGGAGAAATTTCTACCCGCTACCAGCTCCATGCCCAGGGTGTTCAGGTAGTCGTAGTCTATCTGCCACCTTTGCATGTTAAAGCCGCTTGTGGAGTTCATAACCGCTTCTTTGGAGAAGCTCTGGTTATTCCGGTAGCTCTCGTTGATAGGCAGAAAGCCGCTATAGGTACCCGATTGCACCCCCGCCATTTGCAGCACTTCATTTTTAAAAGCAGCTGCACGATTTTCCAGCACCCAGGTATTTTCCACAATCAGCACCTGCTCTTTGTTAAAACCCAGGTTTTTGTTCTGCATGTAAGACAGCTGCTGGTACACCACAATGGTGCCAATAATGAGCATGATAGAGGTAGCAAACTGAAACACCACCAGCACATTTCTGAAGTCGCCCCCTTTTGCCCCCATGTTGAGTTTGCCCTTGAGCACCTGTACGGGTTTAAAAGCAGATAAAACAAAAGCCGGATAAGAACCTGCCAGCAAGCCAACCAGGAAAGGAAGCAGGAGCAGAAAGAGCATGAACTGGGGTTGCAGGATCAGCTGCATCGAAATTGATTTAGCAGCCAGCTCGTTGAAATGGGGCAATGCAATCACGACCAGTACCAGGGCAATGAGCATCGCCAGCAGTGCCATCAGGGTGGCTTCTGCCAGGAACTGCATGACCAGCTGCCCGCGCTGTGAGCCCAGCACTTTACAAATGCCCACTTCCCTGGCCCTGCTGGCCGAGCGGGCAGTAGCCAGATTCATAAAGTTTACACAGGCAATCAGCAGGATAAACAAAGCTACCGCCGAGAAAATATACACATACTGTATGTTGCCACTGGGGCTAAGCTCCGATCTCCTGCTGGAATAGAGATGAATATCCGTAAGCGGTGTGAGTGAGTAAGCAAGGCTGTTTCCCGAAGCTTCCAGTTCCTGTATGCTCTTAACGTTCAGCATCTGTCCAATACGTGGCATTACGTAATCGGCAATGTACTGGTCAAGCCTGGGCTGAAATTCTTCTGCACTTACCCCTTCTTTCAGGAGCAGGTAGGTGTGGAAGTTGTGGCTTAAATAACTCTCCCATTCATAGGGAAAATTATCCATGGAAAAAATGAAATCGAACTGGAAATGCCCGTTGGCGGGCATGTCTTCAATAACTGCCGTGATATCGAATACCTGGCCCCTGATGTTTTCCAGTGGCTTGCCCAGCACCTGTTTGGTGCTATAATATTTAAGTGCCATAGATTCGGTAAGCACCACGGAGTTTGGAGTGCTCAGGGCTTTATCAAGATCGCCTGCCACCGGAGTAAAACTAAACACCCGGAAAAAACTGGAATCGGCATGGACTACGCGCTCTTCATTGAGGTAGCTTTCCCCCTTTTTCAGGTGTTGTGCTCCTGTGTTGTTATACAGTCGCACATACTCCTCTACCTGCGGGAAATCCTTTTTTAAAATCGCCCCCATCACATCAGGCGTTTCGGCTATGTGCATTTCACTATCGCCAAACTTAATGTCGCTGTTGACGCGGTAAATACGGTCGGCCTTGGTGTGGTAGCGATCAAAGCTTAGCTCATCTAACACATAAAGGCTTATCAAGATAAAGCAGGACAAGCCAATGGCCAGGCCCAGGATATTCAGGAGGGAGTACACCTTGCTTTTCTGCAGGTTTCTCCAGGCAAGTTTAAGGTAAGTGCGGTACATCATGTACTAGTTAAAAAGTGGTACAGGCGGCTTGTCTTCCATCAGTAAAGGCACTGCCTGTTGTAAATTATTATTCAGTTCTTAAATTCTTCACCGGGTTAGAAAGGGCCGCCCTAATGGCCTGAAAGCTGATGGTGATGAGTGCAATCAGTACAGCAGCTACGCCAGCTATTAAAAACACCTTCCAGTTAATGGAAATTCTGTAGGCAAAGTCCTGCAGCCACTGATGCATCAGGTACCAGGCCAGTGGAAAAGCAAGCAGAAAAGAAACAATGACCAGCTTCAGGAAATCCAGTGACAGCAGGCTGGCGATACCCACTGCAGATGCCCCCAGCACTTTCCTGATGCCAATCTCTTTTGTTCTTCTTTCTGCAGTGTATGCTGCCAGACCAAACAACCCAAGGCATGATATAAAGATGGCCAGCAGCGCAAATATCCTCGACAGCTTGCCAATCAGCATTTCACTTTTAAATAAGTTATCAAATTCTTCATCTAAAAATTTGTACTCAAAGGGATAGCCAGGATTATGGGCTTTCATAACAGCCTCCAGTTTTGCTAAGGCATCGGGCATGTTTACGCCCTCCTTCAGGCGAACAAACAGGTAATTGGTGGCAGAAGGCTGGGCAAATAATATAAGAGGCGCTGCGGGTGCATACACATCAGAGTAAACAAAATCGTGTACCACACCAATAATCTCGAAATCTCTGCCATCACTGCTAATGATCTCACCCACCACCTCTTCTTTATTCATGAGTTTGGCCAGGCTTTCATTTATTATGATGCTGGTGCTGTCCCGGGCTTCAATGGTTTTAAAGTCCCTCCCGCTCTTCAGGCTCATGCCCAGGGTCTCGAGGTAACCGTGGCTTACATTTTCATTTGTGATTAAAATCTTTTGATTTGGATCTTTGCCTTTCCATTCATACCCCCAGCCGTTGTTGCCCATTTGCAATACCCGTTGGTTGCTTACAGCCGCATGCGCTACCATACCAGATGCCAACAGCTCCTGCCGGATCACATGAAAACGCTCGTTCATCTTCCCCTGCAGGTTCATATAAACCACCTGCTCCTTGTTGTAGCCCAGCTCGCGACTCTTGATGTGCTGTATCTGCTCATAAATGATAATGGTCCCTATTATCAGCACAACCGATGCTGCAAATTGTGTAACGACCAAACCCTTTCTGATCAGGCCTGCGCTGGTGTTGCCTTTTACCCGCAAGCCTTTAAAAACAGTAACCGGGTTGAAAGAAGAGAGGTACAAAGCCGGATAGCTGCCTGCTATGATACCACATACTACACCAATACCCAGGAGTGCAAGAAAATGCAGCGGATCGGTAATATTTACGGCCAGTTCTTTTTCAACTAGCTTGTTGAACCCATTGATACAGAGGTAGATGATTCCAACAGAAAGTACTACAGCTATAAATGAAAGCAGTAGCGATTCTGCCATAAATTGCAGCACAAGCCTGCCTCTGCCTGCCCCCAGCACTTTTCTTACGCCCACCTCCCTGGCTCTCTTTTCAGATCGGGCTGTAGCCAGGTTCATAAAGTTGATGCAGGCAATGATTAGTATAATCCACGCGATGGTAGAGAACAAGCGCACAAACTGAATTCGTCCGCCAACCTGCTTACCATTTTCAAACTTGCCATACAGCCGCCAGTCTGTCATGGGAAATAAGAATGCCTGTGCAACCGCCTCATCGCTTTTGCTTTTTATATAGCCCAGCAGCTGGGCATTCACATGGGCAGGATCTGCATTTTCTGCCAGCTTCGCATAGGTAATAATGCCGTTACTTGCCCAATCAGATAACCACTGGTTTTTATCTTCATACAGCTTAAAGGGAACTGCCCAATCAAATTCAAAAGATGAATTATCAGGCAGATCTTCAAAAACACCGCTAATAACATACTCCTGCTCATTATCCATTTTTATACTTTTCCCAAAGGCATCCTGTGGGCTTTCAAAGAACCGCCCGGCCATTTGCCTGGAAATCACAATGGAATGGAGCTGGGAGAAAGGTTTGGCAGCATTTCCCTGAAGAAAGGGAAAGTCGAAAATTTTGAAAAAGCTGGAGTCCATGTAGATCCCCTCTTCAAAAATGGATTTATCATGCAGCGTAAATAGCGTTCTGGCGCCCCAGTTTGTACGGGTGGTGAGTGCTACACCAAGTATTTCCTCCTGCATTCCTCTTGCCAGCACACCGGGCGTAGCCCCCATGGTATAAGTAATGCCATCAAACGACTGATGCTCCATTACACGATATATGCGATCAATATCAGCATGATGGTGGTCATAGGTTAACTCATCTTCAACCCATAAAAAAATAAGCGCTGCAGAGGCAATACCCACTGCTAATCCGGCAATGTTCAAAAAGCCATAGCCTTTGTTATGCCAGAGGCTTCTAAGAGCTGTTTTAAAATAATTCCTAAGCATTTTTTTCGGGCTTATTCAGTTCTT
Source organism: Flammeovirgaceae bacterium 311 (assembly GCA_000597885.1). Lineage (NCBI taxonomy): Bacteria > Pseudomonadati > Bacteroidota > Cytophagia > Cytophagales > Flammeovirgaceae > Flammeovirgaceae bacterium 311. The sequence continues at coordinate 5,553,288 of CP004371.1, read as the reverse complement.
AAGTTCTTTACCGGGTTAGAAAGGGCCGCTCTGATGGTCTGGTAACTAACCGTGCAGAGGGCAATGAGCAAAGCTGCCGCTCCGGCAAGCGCAAAGACCCCCCAGCCCAGTTCAATGCGATAAGCATATCCTTCCAGCCATTTAGCCATGGCAAGCCATGCCATGGCCGAGCCTGCTACGATGGCAATCACCACCAGCTGCATGAATTCTTTTGAGAGCAATGCCATGATATTTGTTACTGATGCCCCCAGCACCTTGCGGATACCAATTTCTTTGGTGCGCTGCTCGGCAGCAAACACTGCCAGTCCGTAGAGCCCCAGGCAGGAGATGAGAATGGCCAGACCGGCAAAATAACGCGACAAAACCGCTACACGCTGCTCTGACTCATACTGCGCCTGAAGGCCCTCATCCATAAATTTATAGTCGAATGGCAGGCCTGGACTAATCTTTTGGTGTAATTGCTGAATAGCTCCAATGGCCTGCTGCTCTTTGCCTGCTTCCACCCTGGCCATCACAATCCAGGTATTATGTGGCTGCAGTATAAAAAACAGGGGATTTACCTGTTCATGGAAAGACTGGAAATGAAAGTCTTTCGCCACACCCACAATTTGTCTTTCCTGATCCCATAACTTAACTACCTTCCCTACCGGATCTTTAAGCCCCATTACTTTAATGGCTGCTTCGTTGAAAATGATTTTTGACTCCTCATCACCAAAGTTTTTGGAAAAGGTTCTCCCTGCCAGCATTTCAATCTCCAGCAGCTCAATCATATCGTAGTTTACCCGCACGCTTTCCATTTCAACAATATCATCGGGATTTTTCCCCTCCCACTGCACCGTACTGGAGCTGCTCCGGTGACCACCATCTACCAGGCTGTGCCCAATGCTGGATGTCTGGAGAATCCCGGGCAGGGCTTTCATCTCAGCTAGAAAAGTCTCCAGATTTTGCCCCACCGCTCCCTCTGCTACAAAATGAATGATGTTGTCTTTATTGTATCCAAGATTTTTGGTTTGGGTGTATTCAATTTGTTTATACACCACCAAAACAGCCACAATTAAAAAAATAGAGACCGAGAACTGGAAGACCACCAGCCCTTTACGGGCAAAAATTTCGCCTGCCGAGCTGTTAAGCCTGCCTGCAGTGACCCTGCCTTTCAGGATATTTACTGGTTTAAAACCGGAGAGGTAGAGCGCCGGGTAACTGCCGGATATTATACCCGTAAAAAGCGTGACGCCAGCAATTACCAGTACTAGGCCTGGATCAAAATTCAGAAAAAGCTGCTTTCCTGTAATTTCGTTGAACTGAGGCAGGAAAACTACCACCAGCAACACCGCCAGGATCACAGCCAGGAACGTCATCATGACCGATTCTCCCAGGTATTGCAGCATCAGCATGCTTCTGCTTGCACCTATTGCTTTTTTGATACCTACTTCTTTTAGCCTTCTGGAAGCTTTTGCAGTAGATAGATTCATGTAGTTGATGCAGGCAATGCAAAGAATGAAGAAAGCAATGATAGAAAACAGCCTGACGTATTCTATTCTGCCTCCGGCATGTATGCCATTTTCATATGTACCGTAGAGATACTGGCCAGAATATAGTGTAGCAAATAGAGTGATGTGTGCTTCACCCTCTTTGTGCTTTACAAAGTTTTCAATCTTTTTATTGAACAGTTCGATATCGGTGCCTTCTTTTAAAAGCAGGTGGGTAAGGGCAGCATTGTTTTTCCAGTCCAGCACCCAGGGAGAAAGCTCTTTGAATGCTTCAAAAGACAGCACAAAATCAAACTGGCTGGAGGAATTCTGTGGCACTCCCTCAAACACACCAGTAACCATGTACTGCTGATCATCAGGAAATTCTACTGTTTTGCCGATGATATTTTCTGTGCTGTTGAATAATCGTAAGGCAAGCTCTTCTGAAAGTACAATAGAGCTTTTATCCCTTAGCACCTGGTTTTCATCTCCCTGCTGTAGTTTATAGGAGAAAATATTGAAAAAGTCTCTGCCTGCATACTGGCCGCTTGCCCTGATGTGTTTATCCTCCACAGAGAGGGTCAGATCATCTGCTCCGAACGTGGCAACTGCATAGGCTACCTCTGGCATTTCCTCTGCCAGGGCTTCTGCCAGGAGTCCCGGTGTAGAGGTTGTTACTTCCACCCCTTCTGCCCCATGCTGGCGTTCCATGGCCTGGTACAGGCGTGCACTATTTTCATGAAACCTGTCAACGCTTAGCTCATCCATCACCCAAAGGTATATCAGTAAGGTGCAGGCCAGGCCGGCAGACATCCCGATCAGGTTGATAAAGAAGGAGCCCTTAAAGCGCTTAAAGTTTCGGTAGGTCAGCAAAAAGTGGTGCTTAAGCATAGGTCTGACTGTTGAAGGGTTCAGTTCATTCTGTTCTCAGATTCTTCACCGGGTTAGACATGGCCGCTCTGATTGCCCCGTAGCTAATGGTGAGAAAAGCGATGATTGCCGCTAAAATGCCTGCTACCAGGAAGGCCCAAAGCGGGATGTTGATGCGGTAGGCAAAATCCTCCAGCCATCTTTGCATGGCATACCAGGCCAGTGGAAAAGCTATGACCGCTGCCAGGAGCACCAGTTTCAGGAAATCTCTGGATAAAAGGGCTACAATGGTGCTTGTATCGGCACCCAGCACCTTGCGGATCCCTATTTCTTTTACCCGCTGGCTGATGGTAAAAGCCGAGAGTCCGAAGAGCCCCAGGCAGGCAATGGCAATGGCAATGCAGGCAAAAATGGTAAATACCGTTCCCTGCCGCTGCTCTGCCTCGTAAAGGCGGGTATAGGTATCGTCCAGGAAGGTATATTCAAAGGGCGTGCCGGGGGCAAAAGTGCGCCAGGTTTTTTCCAGCTGCTCCAGGGCGGCAGGTATGTTCTGGCCTGAAATCTTTACCGAAACACTGCCATAGCCAAACGGCGGCAGCGCTTTGAAAAACACAATGGGCAGTATAGGATGATGCATGGATTCAAAGTGAAAGTCACGTACAACCCCCACCAGCCTGCCTTTTCTATCATAATACATAAATTCTTTTCCGATGGCATCTTCGGCAGATTTAAGCCCCAGTACTTTTACTGCAGCTTCATTGATGACGAACGCAGCGGTATCCGGCCCAAAATCCCTGGAAAAATTTCTGCCGGCCACCAGTTCTATGCCATAGGCGGGAATAAAGTGGTCATCAGCCGTTACAAATTTTATATCGGCTTTGGTAGGAGCTAAAGAATCTCCCAGCTTGATCTGCGAGCCCGCAGCATCCAGCAGACGGTCTGTTGGCACCAGTGAGGATCTGCCTACTTCTCCAATAGCAGGATTGGAGAGCAACTCTGTGCGGAAAGCATCGAAGTTGTTATTAAGTGTTTCATTAGTAGCAAACGTTACTACATGCTCCTTGTCGAAACCCAGGGCCTTTTCCTGCATGTACTGCAGCTGCTGATAGACTACCACGGTGCTGATGATCAGAATAATAGACAGCGAGAATTGCACGATCACCAGTACCTTGCGGAAAGAAAGTCCGCCGCCGCCTATCCTGACAATGCCCTTCAGTACTTTAATGGGCTGGAAAGAAGAAAGGAAAAGTGCCGGGTAAATACCCGAAAAAAGACCCACGGCAAAAGGCAGGAGGAGAAGAGGAAGCAACACCTCCCACCTTAGCAGTTCATCGATCGTCAGACTTTGTCCCGACACTTTATTCAGCCAGGGAAATCCCAGCCATGTGAATAAGAAGGCCAGCAGGGTAGCCATCCATGCAATCAGTACCGATTCGCTTAGGAATTGTGCAACCAGCTCCCCTTTTCCGGCGCCCACTACTTTACGGATACCAATCTCTTTGGCACGCAATACCGAACGGGCAGTAGACAGGTTCATGTAGTTGATGCAGGCAATGAGCAGAATGAAAAGGGCAATGGCCGAGAAAATATACACCCGCCTGATATCACCGTTTTTTTCCAGCTCCAGGTCTTTGTTTGAATGCAGGTGTATATCCGTAAGCGGGGTAAGCGTAAGGGAGGTCCAGTCCGATGGCTTATCGCCCCCATCTTTGATATGCCGGTCCAGGAAAGCCGGAAACTGTGCTTCCAGATCCTTAGCATCATAATCTTCCGGCAGCAGCAAATAGGTAAAGTATGAGTTGTCTCCCCAGTTGGAGCTCAGGTATTCGTCGCCGTAGATATCAGGACTGCGGAGGGTGTTAAAGGAAATCAGGATTTGGGGGTGGACGTGTGAGTTGGCAGGAAAAGATTTAAATACACCTGTTACTTTCATTTCAAATTGTCCATCCATGCGGATAACCTTGTTCAGTGGATCTTCCGCGCCAAAGTATTTCGCGGCCATTTCTTCCGAAAGCATTACGGTAAAAGGCTCGTCCAGCGCCGTTGCAGGATTACCCCGAAGCACCTCCACATCAAATACCTCTAAAAAATTCTCATCTGCACAGTATGCCTGCTTCTCGTTAAAGGTCTTGTCCTCGTACCGCAGTAATGTGTTACCGGTTGACACCAAACGCGTGAGCTTTTCAATTTCAGGAAAATCATTCTCGAGCAGCGGACCAATGGCGGGTGCCACGGAACCCAGCTGCAGGGAAGCCATGCCTGTTTCGGGGTTCTGCCAGCCGCGCTCTACCCGGTAAATATTGTGGGCATTGGTGTGGTAGCGATCGTAACTAAGCTCAAATAAAATATACCCGAGTATCAGCAGGCAGCAGGTAATGCCAACCGATAGCCCAAACAGGTTGATGAAAGAAATAGCTTTATACTTCATCAAATTGCGCACGGCAATTTTAAGGTAGTTACGAATCATGGTGAAAGCATTTAAATTTAAACTGGTTGTGGAGTACTACCCGATCAGCAGAAAACCCATACACGGCCTGCTGCTTATCCGCTTATTCTGTTCTTAAATTCTTGATTGGGTTAGCCGTAGCCGCTTTCACCGCCTGGAAGCTGATGGTGAGGAAGGCTACCAGGGTTGCTGCAATACCGGCCGCAATAAACACCCAGACCTCTACATCAATCCGGTAGGCAAAATCCTGCAGCCACTTATTCATGCCCCACCAGGCCACCGGAAAGGCAAGCACCGATGCAATCAAAATGAGTTTCATAAAATCCTTTAGCAGCAGGTTTATAATGTTACCCGCACTGGCTCCAAGCGTTTTCCGGATGCTTATTTCTCTTATCCGCTGCTGGGTGGTGTATGCAACCAACCCAAGCAGGCCAATACAGGCAATAAAAATGGCAAGCGATGAGAAGATTGAAAATACCTTTTGGGCCCGCTGCTCCGAGAGGTACTGCTGGGCCAGTGTTTCATCCAGAAAAGAATACGTGATGGGGCGGTCTTTGATAAAACTACTCCAGGTTGCGTCTATTTTTTTGAGGGTAGCCTGCAGGTTATCGCCCTGTAGACGCACAGTTGTAACCGGGGTGGCATTTCCGAATTTCGATAAATTGAAAAAAGCCAGGGGTGCAATTTTCTGGTGCAGGGACTGGAAGTGGAAATCTTTTACCACCCCTACAATGGTATAATCATAAAAGCTGCCATCGGGGGCATTGAAAAAATCACCAACGCTGTGCACGCGGGCACCTACAGGGTTGGTTAATCCAAGATCCTTTGCCGCTTTTTCATTGATGACCACAGACATGGAGTCGGTACCAAATGATTTTGAAAAGAAGCGGCCCTCCACCAATTCAAGATCAAGCACATTCAGGAACTCCTCGTCAACCATGATGCCCCTGCCTGTTAGCTGCTCAGTGGATCCAACTGGCTGCAGCGTAGCACCAAAGAAGTTAGACTGACCTGGTATTGCCGTAGTGGCAGCAACACCTGACACTCCTGGTATGGCGGCCAGCTCTGCTTTAAAGGCCTGCCCCTGCTGCTGTAACAGATCTGTTCGGTCAATCATCAGTACAAGCTCTTTTCTAAAGCCTAAAGAATCGCCTAGCATATAATCCATCTGCTGGTTTACAATCATGGCCGCAATGATGAGCACCACCGAAATGGCAAACTGAAATACAACCAGGCCATTGCGTAAGGCAAGTCCGTATTTGTTCGATTTAAACCTGCCTTTCAGCACTGTAATAGGCTTGAAGGAAGAGAGCACAAAGGCCGGGTATAGTCCTGCCACAATGCCTACCACTGTTGCAAACAGCAGCATCAGTAGCAGGTTCAGGGGCTGTAGCAGGTCCAGGATGGATAATTGCTTACCTGAGATATCATTAAACACCGGCAGTAAAAGCAGTATGATGAAAAAAGCCACCAGCAGCGCCAGCAGGCTAATAAGGGTTGACTCCATCAGGAACTGCCCGATGATGTCTTGTTTTTCGGAGCCAAAAGTCTTGCGGATACCTACTTCTTTAGCTCTTTCCATTGACTGGGCAGTGGAAAGATTAATAAAGTTGATACAGGCCAGGAACAGGATAAACACTGCTACTACACTAAAAATATAGATGGAGTTTACGCTACCGTTTACCCCAAGCTCTGCTTCAAGATCGGAGTGCAGGTGAATGTCCTGAAGGGGCTGCAGAAAATACCTGTACCCGTTGCCGGCTGCCTGAAAATCCTTCCAGCTCTGGTTAAAATTCTGGCTAACTGCTCCTGCAACATATTTTTCTATTACAACAGGAAGTTTGGCCTCCAGTGCCGCTGCAGAAGCATTAGGCTGAAGCAAAAGGTAAGTATGTGCAGAAAAGTTAATGTAGTTCTGGTTTTGCAGTCCCTGAAAACCCGCAGAGGAGATCAGGATGTTAAAGGTAAAATGAGAATTTTCAGGCCAGTCCTCCACCACAGCTGTAATCTGGTAGGAATTGTTTTCCTCATCCCCATCCATGCTTACCTGCTTACCTATTGCCTGTTCTGCAGTACCAAACATGCGTTTGGCGGTGCTTCTGTTCAACACAATGGAATTAGGTTGCTTTAAGGCTGTTGCCCGATCGCCGGCAATGAAGTCTGCACTAAAAACCTCGAAGAAGTTAGAATCTGCAGCAAACACATTTTTGTCTTCGTAGACCTGCTCCCCAACCTTCAGGTAAAAATTATTGTCGCCTGTAAAATTAAAGATCCTTACACGCTGCTCTACTTCCGGAAATTCTGTCTCGATGGCCTCGCCTATCGAGGCTGGAATCATGGCATAGAAAGATGACCTGCCCGGATAGATCCGCTCCAGGGCTACCCTGTGAATACGATCGGCTTTTTCATGGTGCTGATCATATCCAAGCTCACTCTGCACAAACAGAACGATCAGCAGGCATATGGCCATACCGGTAGCCAGGCCTAAAATGTTGATCAGGCTAAAAAACTTCCGCTTCATCAGGTTCCTGACAGAAACCTTTAAGTAATTGCGTAGCATTATTATTTGGTTTAGGGTATAACCATTTGGTTATAAGGTTGTAACACCATGCACTTCTGCTCTGGTGGTGTTGTATGTACAGACTGCTAAAAGCCCATTCCGTTACGCCATGATATTTTCCATTACAGTCTGGCCATCCAGCATGCGGATGATGCGGTGGCTGTAACGGGCATCGTGCTCGGAGTGGGTTACCATGATGATGGTAGTGCCCTGCTCGTTCAGGTCGGTGAGCAGCTCCATTACTTCGTTGCCATTGCTGGAGTCGAGGTTACCGGTAGGTTCGTCGGCCAGGATCAGCTTGGGTTTGTTCACCACGGCGCGGGCTACCGCCACCCTTTGCTGCTGACCACCGGAGAGCTGCTGCGGATAGTGGTTGCGGCGGTGCATGATCTGCATTTTGTCCAGCACTTCCTCTACCCTTTTCTTACGCTCCTCTTCTTTTACGCCCAGGTAAATGAGGGGCAGCTCCACGTTTTCGAACACCGTTAGTTCGTCGATAAGGTTAAAGCTCTGGAATACAAAGCCAATGTTACGTTTGCGCAGCTCGGCACGTTTGCGTTCGTTAAAGCCGGCCACTTCAATGCCATCGAACAGGAAGCTGCCGGAATCGGGGTCGTCGAGCAGGCCCAGGATGTTCAGCAGGGTAGATTTGCCGCAGCCGGAAGGCCCCATCACGGCCACAAACTCGCCCTCCTTTACTTCAAAAGTCAGCTTGTTGAGCGCTACCGTTTCCACATCCTCGGTGCGGTAAATTTTTTCAAGATTGCTAATCTTTATCATAGGGTTTATTTTATTAGAGTAAAGAGATCTCTTACAAGTCAGACTTCTGTTGTTTCGCTTGATTACTTTTTTAGTGCGCTTTCTGAAAGATAGAGGATAAAACAGGTAAGCCTGTCACTCCCCCTTCAAAACCAGCTCCTGCATATCCCTGTAATTCTCATAGCTGGAGGTAACTACTTTGTCGCCGGGGTTCAGGCCACTCAACACCTCGTAATACTCCGGATTCTGGCGGCCCAGCTGCACCTCGGTGCGATAGGCTGTTTTGCCATCTTCACTTAACTTAAACACCCAGTTGCCGCCGGTTTGCTGGTAAAAACCGCCTTTGGCCAGCAGCACTGCCTGCGTTTCATCGCTTAGGGCCAGACGGATCTGCAGGGTCTGTCCACGGCGAATCCCCTCGGGCGCTTCTTCATCAAAAGCCATGTCTACCAGAAAGCGGCCGTTTCTCACCTGGCTGTACACCTTCTTTACCGTGAGGTGGTGTAGTTTACCGGCAATGCTTGCCTCTGCCTTCTGGCCTATAAATACCCTGGAAATATAGTGCTCATCTACCTCTACCTGCACTTTATAGCCGCTCATCACGTCGATCTGTCCCAGGCGGGCTCCTTTAACTTTAGATTCGCCAATCTCTGCATCCAGGGAAGTAAGCTGCCCGTCAATGGGCGCGCGCACCACCAGGTCGCCTACCTTTCTTTGCATCAGTGCCAGGGTGTTTTGCATGCGGGAATAAGATTCTGCCATCTGCTTCAGCTGCTGATGCATGGAAATTGAATCCTGGTTCAGGGTTCGTTCGCTTAGTTTTTTGCGGTTTAACTGAAAGTTATAGTTGTTCTCAGAGGCCTGGAATTCCTGCTTGCCCACTACCCCTTCTTCAAACAGGTACTGGTTCAGCTCATAAACCCTTTTGGCTTCTGCAAAGGCATTGTCTACCTCGGCTTTCTGGTTCAGCTGCTGAATGGAGTTCTGTACAGCTCCGTTCTTGGTGTTCTGCATCTGGGTAAGCACATGGAACACGGCTGTTTCCTGGTTGGCCAGGCTTAGCTCCAGGTCGCTGTTGGAGAGGCGCATAATAGGCTGCCCTTTTGTTACCACTGCACCATCTTCAATGAATTTCTCCTCTACCCGGCCGCCTTCCAGGGCATCCAGGTAAATGGTGGCAATGGGTTGTACGGTACCGTTTACCGGAATAAATTCCTGAAATGTATTTTTGTGAACCTGGCTGATGGTGATTCTTTCGACCTCAACATTCAGACGGCTCTTTCCGGAAGCAAGAAATACACTGGCACTTACCAGCAGCACCAGGGCAGCAATGCCTGCTATGGTAAGTATTCTTTTCTGGTTCCACTTTTTCTTAACGATAACACGATCCACGGCTATACTTATTTTATTGTTAACTTCAGTCTTTTATGTTGCAGCGGGCATCTAAAACAGCCGGCCGGCAACTACAGACCAAAGATGCACAAGCTGTGCCAAAACCAAAATAGGCTGATTTTAAAGCAATTACAAAGGGCACAAACTATATTGGCGTGCGATATCGCACAACAGGTGTGCGGTTTTGATACACTTCTGTTTTAAGGCATGCAGATTATTGCTTGTTTTCAGCCTGTTACAGGAGTGGCATAGTTGTAGCTATTTTAATTACTATAGATATTTAGGGTATGCAATTGAAAAATGCCTCTATACTGGTAGTAGATGACGATACAGACGTGCTGACGGCCGTGCGCCTGCTGCTAAAGCCTCATGTAAAGGAAATCGTTCCGGAAAAAAACCCGGAGCATATCCGCTCCCTGCTGATGCAGCGCACTTTTGATGTGATCCTGCTGGACATGAACTTTGCCAGCTCCATAAATACCGGAAATGAAGGGCTGTACTGGCTCCGCAAGATCAAGGAGCTGAAGTCGGAGGCGGCCGTGATTATGATCACCGCCTATGGCGATATTGACCTGGCCATCCGCTCGCTTAAGGAAGGGGCCTATGATTTTGTGGTAAAGCCCTGGCACAACGAAAAGCTGATGACCACACTGCAGGAGGCAGTAAGCCAGAAAGACAAGAAAGCAGGAAGTGCCGCCCCGGGCAATGGCCAGTCTGCTGCATCTGAGCTGCTGGGCGAATCTGAAGCCATGAAGGACACGCTGTACAAAATGCGCAAGGTGGCCCCTACCGATGCCAATATCCTGATCCTGGGCGAGAACGGCACCGGCAAGGAACTGATTGCCAAAGCCATACACCAGCATTCGCTGCGGGCCGATAAGCCTTTTGTAAAGGTAGATGTAGGCTCACTCACAGAATCGCTGTTTGAAAGTGAGCTCTTCGGCCATAAAAAGGGGGCTTTTACCGATGCCCGCGAAGACCGCCCCGGCCGCTTTGAGGCTGCCAGCGGGGGTACCATCTTCCTGGATGAAATAGGCAATATATCGCTGCAGCAGCAGTCTAAACTGCTGAGTGTACTGCAAAACCGGCAGGTAATACGGGTGGGAGCCAACGAGGCGGTTCCCATAGATGTACGGTTGCTCTGCGCCACCAATGTATCGCTGGCCGATCTTGCCAACGAAAACCGCTTCCGCAAAGACCTTATATACCGCATCAATACTGTAGAGCTGATGGTGCCGCCCCTGCGCCGCCGCAGCGGCGATGTGCTGCTGCTGGCCCGGCATTTTATAGAGGTGTATGCCAATAAGTACATGAAACCTGCCCCGGAGCTTAGCAAAGCCGCGGTGGAGAAGCTGGTGGGCTACCACTATCCGGGCAATGTACGGGAGCTGCAGTATGCAATAGAAAGGGCTGTGATCATGGCCGACGACCATGTGCTGGAGGCCCGGGATATTATCTTCTCCCCGATAGAATCGGCTCCGGCAGAAGCAGCCCTGCTGCAGGAAACCAACCTGGAGGAGCTCGAAAAAGCCACCATTCTCCGTGTGATAGAAAAAAACGGGGGCAATCTGTCCAAAGCAGCCAAAGAATTAGGGATTACCCGCACCGCCCTGTACCGACGCTTAAGCAAGTATGATATTTAAAAGCTTTGAAGCCCGCCTGAATGCCAGGGTAGTCATGCTCTTTGTTACCTTAAGCATTGCCGCCTACCTGCTGGTAAGCGAGCGCTTTATATACTGCATTATTCTGGCGCCTGTTGCCGTATACCAGCTCTGGGAGCTGATCAATTTTCAGCACAAGGCACAGGCAGAGCTCAGGCAGTTTGTTGAATCTATCCAGTACCGCGATTTCTCCAGGCATTTTGATGTAAAGCATGCACCGGTTGAGCTGCAGGACCTGCGCAAAGGCTTCAACGAGATCAACACCACCTTTAAGACCATCAGCAAAGAAAAAGAAACACAGTACCACTACCTGCAAAAGATTCTGGAGCTGGTAGATACCGGCATTCTCTCTTACGACCTGGACAGCGGCGAGGTGGTGTGGATGAATGAGTCCCTGAAAAAGCTGCTCCATGTGCCCTACCTGCGCACCATCCATTCGCTGGAGAAAAGAGACCCGGAACTGCAAACCGATATACTGGAGCTAAAGCCCGGTGATAGTAAAATAGCCACAGCCCAATCAGACAAAAACGCTGTAAAAGTGCTGTTATCTGCTACGGCTTTCCAGACCGATGGCCACAGGTACAAGCTCATTGCTTTTCAAAATATACACGAAGCCCTGGACGAAACAGAATCCAAGGCCTGGCAAAGGTTGCTAAGCGTAATGACGCATGAGATCATGAATTCCATTGCGCCTATCTCTTCCCTGGCCGATACCCTTAAAAACCGCCTCCAGGAATCACTGGTGAATGGTACCACCACCGAAGATGTAGAAGACCTTGAAGTAGGCATCAGTACCATTAAGCGCAGAAGCGAGGGCCTGCTGAAATTTGCAGAAACCTACCGCAGCCTTAACAAGATTACTACCCTGAACCTCAGGACAGTATCCTTGTATGAGCTTTTTGCCAACCTCAAGCGGCTCATGCAGCCTACCCTCTCCCAGAAGAACATTAGCCTGGAAATTATTCTGAAAGACCAGGATATTTCCGTTCAGGCCGATCCTAATCTGCTGGACCAGGTGTTGATTAACCTGCTTGTAAATGCTATAGAAGCCACCAAAAATCGCCCCGATGCCAGGGTTGTACTATCAGCCTACCAGGTGAATGATAAACAGGTTGAGATTAAAGTTGCCGATAATGGCTCTGGTATGTCGAAGGAGGTGCTGGATAAAATCTTTATTCCATTCTTCAGCACCAAAAAGCAGGGCAGCGGCATAGGCCTTAGTCTATGCAAACAAATTATTATGCTCCACCGCGGCACCATACAGGTACAGTCTGTAGAAGGAGTAGGAACTGCTTTTCTGCTTCGTTTTGTGTGATGCCTTATGAGCAGCACTCAGCAAAAATTGCTGCAGTTTTGCGCCCACCCTTATGCGCTTTGCTAACTAAATTTGTGTTATTGCGTATGTACTTGATTGAATCCTGCAGGTTTAACAATAGGTTTTAAAAAACTATTGTAGGTTTGCAGTACTATTCTTTTTTTTAATCTGGCCAAATATCCGGGTTTCTGAAGATGCATTTTTTCGATCTGAAGGCAACGCCCCTGGTGTTGTTATTTTTACTCATCAGCTTATGCTTTACTGGGAATGCACTTGCACAGGCATCCTCATCAGTAAACAAAGAACCCTGGTCTGTGGGCATTAACGGCTATTACGGAGCCTTATTCCGTTACAGAAGCGGACTATCGGCGGTAAATTTCACCCATCCTGCAGGAGTGGAAGTATATGCCAACAGACACACCTTAGGCAAACGGCATTGGGAGCGGAAATTTGGCTTACCACAAATTGGTTTTGCACTCTCTTACTATAATTACGGAGTTCCCCACGAGCTGGGCGAGGCTGTTTCACTTACAAGCTATCTCGATAAGGCTATTCTGGAGCACGGAAGGAGCAGCCTGAGGTTTAATTTCGGTACAGGTATTGTCTACTCCACCCGCTACTACGTTCCTGAAACAAACGAAGGTAACATGGCCATTGGCAGCATGTTCACTTTTGCACTGCGGGGCACACTGCGTTATGAATTTCCGATCAGCAAACGCAGCTTTATGAATGTGAACTTTGCCTTCAGGCACTTCTCTAACGGAGGCCTGAACCAGCCCAACAATGGCATGAATTTTCCTTTGGTGGGACTTGGCGTGCGGTATCAGCCCCGTGAGCCAAGGCCGGTAAAAGCAGTGGATTCAGTTTTCACCCCTGCACAAAAAGGCATTCATCTAAACCTTCGGTTAGGCATGGGTGTAAAAGAAGTTTTAAGGATAGACAGCAAACATCCTGTTTACAACCTGTCGGTGTATGCCAGCAAAAAGATCAGCCAGACAAATGCATTTCTGGTAGGGCTGGATGCCAGGTTCGACACGGCTCTGCGTGAAGAGTACATTAATAAAGCATTAGCAGTGCCGGAGGGTAAAATAGATCCCAGAATGGCAGGCGTTACCATTGGGCATGAACTGCAACTCAACGATATTTCCTTTATTTTTCAGCTGGGCCGCTACATTCACCAGCCGCACGGTCTCTTCCCCAACTACTATCAGCGCTATGGCCTGAAGTACAGCATCACCAGACACCTGTCTGCCAATGCCGTACTGCTGGCCCACACCAGAACCGCAAATGTAATTGAGTGGGGGATTGGATTTCATTTGTAATACGGTATGACTTGTGATTACCAACGGGAAAATTCTAGCCCATGCCTCTGAAAGGTATACATAAAAAAGCCTGGCTTATAGAGGCCAGGCTGCATACACCATAATGATTATCAACATCTATTTCTTTTTCTGAGGTACTGTCCAGTAATAGATGGTTGAGTTATCGACCGTAATGGTTTTTTCCGGCTCCCAGTCGCCCATATCGAAAGCGTGTGATACAATTCGGGTGCCTGGCTTTAGCTGCTCCAACAGTTGCGGGCGCAGCCGCATGTTAACACTAGGCAACAGATAAAGTGTTACCACCGTGGCCTTGCTTAGATCCATCTCAAATAAATTACCTTCTACAAAGTTTACCTTATCGGTCACATTTGCATCCTGCGCATTTCCCTTGGCTTCGGAGATGCGTTGCGGGTCTATGTCCACACCAGTGCCGGTAGCGCCATATTTCTTAGCAGCGGTAATTACAATGCGTCCATCGCCGCAGCCTAAATCATAGACTACATCATTTTTTTGAACATTAGCCAGCTCAAGCATGGCTTCTACCACTTTTTGGCTGGTAGGCACATAAGGCACATCCTTGGTAACTGTTTGCTGGGCCGATACAAAAGCTGTGGCGCAGAGCACCATCAAAAGCGTACAAAATAAATTTCTGCTTGTTCTCATCTTTTTACCTTTAACTTTTTACAAAAAATTAGACTTTGATTTGATTTCAATGACTTAAGCTTCTATGTGCACAGCGCCTTTTTACACCTCTTGAGCTTAACCATATCGGAAGTTTCTTGTTTCAGCTATTGCAGCTGATTCACTGCAAATTTTTCATGATTTTATCTATCCGGATCAGTTCAATATCAAACACTTACAGCCGTTGGCAAACCCCACAGAGGCTGTTTAATCTTTATGCTGGTCTGTTGGCGGCAGCATTTTATTAATCCCTGGCAAAGCCAGCAACAGCAATACCCCCACCCCCAGCACGGCCACACCTACCAGGGCCCCCAGGCCAGTATACACCAGGCTGGAGTAAAGCAGATAGGCGCTTGTGAGGCAAAAAATCAGTGGGGTAACCGGATACAGGGGTACCCGGAAAGGGCGTTCCCGCCGGGGCTCTTTTTTACGCAGGATGAAGACTGAAACGCCTACCATTAAAAGAAAAAACCAGAAAACCGGTGCGGTGTATTCAACAATTGTCTCAAACCCATTGCGGGTGAGCAGGCCCAGTCCGATAAGTGCAAGCGCTATAACACCCTGCACAATAAAGGCATTTACCGGGGTGGAAGTCTGTTCATTCCATTTACCCAGGGCACTGAAGATTCTGAAGTCCCGGCCCAGCGCATAATTAGTTCTGGCACCGGTAAAGATAGTTGCATTTGCAGAGGTAAGTGCGGCAACAGAAACAATAATACCAATAAGTATCACGCCGCCTTCGCCAAAGGTTACCTGCATCAGATCACCGCCCACGGCCTCGGAGCTGGCCATGCCCTGCAGCCCCAGGGCATTCAGAAAGGCCATGTTGATCAGCAGATAAATAGCCGTAATGATGCCAATGCTTATTAAGAGTGCTTTTGCCATGCTCCTGCGGCCGCCCCGCAGTTCTGCAGATATATAGGCTGCTTCGTTCCAGCCGCCGAAGGTGAGCAGCACAAAAACCATGGCCAGCCCCATGGAACTTACGGTGCCGGATTCAGGGGCGACTGTTTCTGCAGCAACTGTTGTTTCTGATGGGGCAAAGAAAAAACCAGCTATGAGAACAATGAGGATGCCCAGGATTTCGAGCGTAATAAGGAGCCGCTGTGCTCCTGTGCCGAAACTCACCCCCACAATGTTAATCCCGGTAAGACCCACCACCACCAATGCGGCATACAGCACCGACGAAAAGGCTCCTATGCTATAGATCTGAGCAAGATAATCACCTATGATAAACGCAAGCACGGCAATAGAGCCTGTCTGAATAACACTCATGCGCGCCCAGGCAAAAAGAAAAGCCAGACGTTTGCCGAATGCACGTGTCAGGAAATGGTAATCGCCACCGGCATGGGGGAAAGTTGTGGTCAGCTCGGCATAACAAAGCGCGCCAATCAGTGAAACAACACCTCCCAATACCCAGGTGAATAAAAACATGCTGCTACTCCCCACATTGGCGGCTACTACTGATGGGGTACGAAAGATACCCGCTCCCACCACAATGCCAACAATCACAGCAATAGCATCGAACATACCCAGCGCCGGCTTTGGCGCTGAGCCCGCCTGGCCATCGCTGCTGCTATCATAGCCATTATCTGTGGCAGCATCCTCTCCTGAAAGTGCACCTACTCCGGAGAGAGCATCCTCCCCGCCTGATCCTGTAAAGCTGTTTTTAAGATCCTTCATAAACCTGCATTCCAGCCATTGAGGCCTGTCAGCATATGTAAGGAGAAACAGGTGCTGATTGTTTAGTGATTAGTTATCAAGCCTGATTTTACAATCAAATCATAAAAATGCCATCCATATAAAAAAAGCAGCATTCCTACAAAACTATATTTTACATCCATTAGCATATAATAATCTTTGCACAGGATTTTTGCAGCAGATGTGCATCGGCCTTAGCTACAGGCTATCCTGTAAGTAGCGCTGTCTTCGAACTTTATAAAAACTATTTACATTTTTAAGAATCATGAAACCCACCCGCATTTTTTTGATGCTACTGGCTTTTTGCGCCTTTACTTTTCAATCCTGCGTAGACGATACAGCTGAAGCAGGCAAACCTGACTCCAGCTTTGGCAACCACCCCAGAACGGCAGTTCCCGCAGAACTGCTAGGTTACTGGCAGGCTGGCTCATTCTCCATGTCGAGCTACTCTAACTACGACGGCAGCTATGCCGGACAGGCCTATGAGATTGCGCTGGGTTACCAGTTGTATGCCAACGGCAATGCAGAACAATACTTTTACTATACCAATACTTCTTACTACTGCAGAGATCAGATTTTGGGCTACCGCAAAGGAACTGTAACTTTTGATACCCAGACCAAGAGTTTCAAGTTCTATGCCGCCAATGGCAACTACAGACGCTATTACAGCTGTGGCAGCTCACAGCCAGCCGACTGGGGAGTTAGACAGGAATATGGGGCAGAGGACCTATACCCTAAGCACAAAGCCGAATACACCAACTACAGCCTGGTGCAGGAAAGCGGCAAAACCATACTTCGCATTCCTCTTGATGATGGCACCAGCCTTGATTTTGAAAAAACTCAATCACCTCAGTAAGAACTTTGCCGGCAGCAGGGCTCTTAAGCTTAACACTGCAGCAACAAATCATTTCTGGAAAAAATAAGTCTTCCCCATATAAGGGCGGCCAGCATACCAGCAGAAAGGGCTCCGGAGATTTCCGAAGCCCTTTCCGTTTTCTAAGCTTCTATTCTGAGGAGAGTGAAGGAGACTCTAAAAATCAATTTTTTTAACCGATCCTGAAACCTGAAATAAACTAAAGGAGGGATTGATCTTCTCCTGAGAAATCAAGCATTTTAAAGAATGTAAAGCTACTGGTCAGCTCTTCCCACTTTATCACCTCCCTCACGTAGCTAACAACAGCAACAGAGAGATGTCGCATGTTGCTAATAGAAATACCTACCCCTCTCTGTGATTTATACTGCAAACATTTACAAGCCTCCCCTCTTCCCATATTCGATATTTATGTAATGATTTCAGGATATTTACAGAATTAAATCTTATTTTTATCCAATTACCAACATTTTACCACCATCCCCATATAACTACAAAATAATCCATAATACATTGATTTACTGCACAATAGGCCATTATTAAAATTCAGTTAAAAATAGATTAAAATTACAAAGCACTAGCGGATATTAATTTATTTCTATTAAAGGGGTATGTAATAAATTCCACATTATTAACAATTAATTTACAGGAACAGCTAATTTAGGATTGTCATTATTTACTATTCTTTAATTTCTCACATGAAAAAAAATTTACCGTTTCTGACACAACTGTTCCTGGTTGTTGTCTTTTTACTGGTGCAACAGTCCGCCTTTAGCCAGGGCCAGGGTAACCCTAAGAAAAAGGAGATTCCACAGGCTGCCCGTGACCATATCAAAAAGAACCAGCAGAAGCTTGAGCTAACAGATGAGGACGTTGCTGACCTGGAATTAAGCAGCGAGACCGAATCTAAGCGTAACGGGGTTAAGCACCTTTACCTCAAGCAACTGCACCAGGGCATCGAGATTCACGGTGCCATTACCAACATCAGCATAACCAAAGAAGGCAAGGTTGTGCAGATGGGCAACCGCTTCCACAAAGAAGTAGGCAAAAAAGTAAAGGGAAATAAAGCAGGCCTTAGCGCTGAAGAGGCGGTAGCCGCCGCAGCCAGGCACCTGAACACTTCCATCACCGAGCCTCTTTCTGTAAAAGAAAAGGGTAATACTAAAAAGCAGGAGGTAACCTTTAGCACAGGAGGCATCTCCCTGGAGCCCATCACTGCCAGACTGGTATACCAGCCCATGGAAGATGGCAGCCTGCGCCTGGCCTGGGAAGTATCTATCTATGAGCTGGACGCCCTGAACTGGTGGAACATACGCCTGGACGCTAACACCGGCACAGTACTGGACAAAGATAACATGGTAGTGCACTGCCAGTTCGATAACGACGGACCCGGTGGTGTTGCTCTTCATGACAATCACAGCCATACTAAAATGTCGCCATATGTAGCCAATGCAAAAACCTATACTACCACTGCGGCAGCTACCACTGCGGCAGCTACCACTGCGGCAGCTACCAATGGTTATGGTGTATTTCCCATGCCTCACGAAAGCCCCAGCCATGGCCCCCGCGCTTTTGTAAACACTTCAGCAGCAAATGCTACAGCATCTCCGGCCGGCTGGCATACAGAAACCAGAACACGCGGCTATAATGTGTATGCTTACGAAGATCCTAACAACAACAACAGCTTTTCCCAAAATTACAGCCCCGATGGCGGCTCCAACTACACCTTCGATTTTCAGGCTGACTTCAGCAAGCAACCTGTAACCTACAGAGATGCCGCCATCACCAACCTTTTTTACTGGAACAACGTGATTCATGACGTGTGGTACCAGTATGGCTTTGATGAACTAAGTGGTAACTTTCAGCTTAACAACTACGGCAGAGGCGGCAGCCAGAGTGATCCTGTTTTAGCCGAAGCACAGGACAGCAGAAACATTCCTGCTACCCGTAACAACGCCAACTTCTCTACTAATGTGGATGGATTTGCTCCAAGAATGCAAATGTACCTGTGGAGCAGCCCGGCCGACCCTGAAATGGTCACTGTTGTATCTCCAACTGTAGTAGTCGGCGCTTATACTGCCACTCAGGCAGCCTGGGGCGCACAGCTTTCCACCACTCCTTTAATTGGCAAGCTGGTAGTAGCAACAGATGCTACTGCCCAGCCGAACGAAGGCTGCGAAGCCTTTACCAATGCAGCAGCCATTGCAGGCAACATTGCTGTGGTTTACAGAGGTAGCTGTAATTTCACACAAAAAGTGCAAAATGCCCAGGCAGTCGGTGCCATTGGGGTAGTGGTCATTAACAATGCTCCCGGCGATCCGATTGCAATGGGCGGTACACCAACCACTGAAATCACCATCCCTGCTGTAATGATAGGCCAAAGCGGCGGTGCCCTGATCAGGGAACAACTTGATGCGGGTGTAGAAGTAACCGTAGCCCTTAAAGATGATGGCAAGCCAGAAATTGATGGCGACTTCGACAACGGAATCATCACCCACGAGTACGGCCATGGCATCTCTAACCGCCTTACTGGTGGCCCTGCCGTAGCAAACTGTCTTGGCAATGCCGAGCAGATGGGCGAAGGCTGGAGCGACTGGTTTGGCCTGATGATGACCATGAAGCCTGGTGACACACCTGAAAAAGTAAGAGGCATTGGCACCTATGCGCAGGGCCAGCCAACTACCGGCAGTGGTATCAGACCTGCTCCTTACTCTACCGACTTTTCGGTAAACAGCTTTACCTATGCTGCCACAAACGATCCGGCCATTTCACAGCCTCATGGTGTTGGCTTTGTATGGGCTACCATGCTTTGGGACATGACCTGGGATCTCATCGGCCAGTATGGTTTTGATGCAGACTTGTACAATGGAAAAGGCGGCAATAACATGGCCATGCAGCTGGTGATTGACGGACTTAAAATGCAGCAGTGCAGACCAGGCTTTGTGAACGGCCGTGACGCTATCTTGCTGGCAGACCAGCTGAACTACGGTGGCGCCAACCAGGAGCTGATCTGGAGAGCGTTTGCAAAAAGAGGCCTGGGCTACAGTGCGAGCCAGGGCTTAAACACAAGCAGATTCGACCAGGATCAGGCATTTGACCTGCCTCCGGTTTTTGCCTGCGATGCTCCTGAAATCACTGTAACGCCTGCTTCTACAGTATTTACAGGCGGTGATGCCAAAACAATCTACTTAGGATATGGCCCGCAGAGCGTAAGGTTAACTGCTATCGGCGATCCTACATTTGTCTACAGCTGGTCTCCGGCACAGGGATTAAGCAGCACCACTGTTAAAAACCCGGTGTTTACACCAACCACTGAAGGCACTTATACCTTCACTGTAACAGCCGTTAACGATGCAGCATGTACCCGTACTGCTTCTGTTACCATCAATGTAATTGATGTTCGCTGTGGCAATAAAAACAACATGGTAATGATTTGTCACAAAGGTCTGGTGGACCTGTGCTTAAATCCTAAAGCAATAGCAGACCACCTTTCTCATGGCGATGTACTTGGCAGCTGTGGCACAACTGCAGCTGTTGCATTCGAAGAGAGCACTGCAGCTGAAGGCATTAGCCTGGTGGCAGTTCCAAATCCATTCAGCAGCACCGGTACCATTGAATTCACCATGGAAGAAGGTGGCAATTACCAGCTTGAGCTGCGCAACAGAGATGGTATACTGATCAGCGTACTGGCCAAAGGAACCAGCAAAGCCGGAGAAGTACATGCTGTTGAGTTGAACAGAGGCAACCTGCCGGATGGCGTTTACTATGGCCGCCTGGTTACGGATAAAGAGGCTAAGTTTGTTCGCATCATGCTTGCAAGATAAGGCCCAGCCGAAATCTTAAAATGGAGCAGGAGACAATCATCACATTGTCTCCTGCTTTTTTTTTGCCCTGGCTGGTGTAGCCATGAGCAGTATCATACACCTATGCCATGGCCATCATGAAGATTATTTTTGAAGATCCTTATTATTTATAAAGGGCCTGAGCAGCTAAGAAACCACTGGTTTTGATTAATGGCAGACCAGCCAGTCTATGCTATTCCGAACATCAGCCTTTGTGCAGGGTTAACATACAAAGTAAAGCCTGCCAACAGGTAGGTTTGCTTGTAAACTGTTAATCATGAACTATGGAAACAACTGCAAAAAAACTATCATCACAGGTGATACACCTCATGATGAGCCTACTGCTGCTCTTATTGATTGCCCTGCCGGCTTATTCCCAAAAACCCACAGTAGAAACCAGGGCCGGCTCCATTGAAATTGAAGAAATTGCCGGCAACCTGAAACACCCCTGGGGCATGGCCTTTCTGCCCGACAACAGGCTGCTGGTAACCGAACGTAGTGGAAATTTAAGAATACTGGATGCCAGCCATAAACTATCCAAGCCCCTGAAGGGCGTTCCAAAAGTATTTGCAAAAGGGCAGGGCGGTCTTTTAGATGTGGCCCTTGATCCCAATTTTGCGCAGAACAGCTATGTGTACCTGTCCTATGCCGAACCAGGAGAGGGCAATACAGCCTCGTCTGCCCTGGGCCGCGGCAGGCTGGAAGGCAATGAGCTCAAAGACTTTACGGTTATCTTTCGGCAGGAACCTAAAGTAGATGGTCCTAACCATTTCGGCGGACGCATTTTATTTACAACCGAAGGCCACATCATATTTACCATGGCAGATCGGTTTAAATTTGACCCGGCCCAGGATCTTTCCAACCACCTGGGTACCATTGTGCGCATTAACCGCGATGGCAGCGTTCCCAGTGATAACCCATTTGTGGGGCAGGCAGATGCAAGGGAAGAGATCTGGTCGTACGGACACCGGAACATAGAAAGCGCCGCCTTTGACCCGGCCACCAATTTACTGTGGGTAGCAGAAATGGGACCCATGGGCGGCGATGAGCTGAACCAGCCGGTAGCAGGACGAAATTACGGATGGCCCGTGGTAAGCTGGGGAGACAACTACGATGGCTCCAAAATACCAAATCCGCCTACCCGGCCTGAATTTGCCCAGTCGGTTATTCAATGGACGCCCACCATCTCTCCTTCCGGCATGATCTTTTATACCGGCACCCTATACCGCGGGTGGCAGGGTAGTATGCTCATTGGCGGACTCACCAGCACCGGTATTGTGCGGGTAGAGGTAAATGGCGAGCAGGCAGAAGAAGTAGAACGCATCCCCCTGGCTGTGCGCACACGCGATGTGGAGCAGGCTCCTGATGGTTCCATCTGGGTGCTGACTGATCAGTCTGATGGAAAAATTTTAAGACTGAAGCCGATCAAATAGGCTGTTACAGGTTATATCGATCTGCTGAGCCTTTGATGCGATACAGGTATGTGCATCAAGGGCTCACTGCTATTTCTTCCTGATCTTTTCATTTACTGTGAGGCTTTCGGAAATCTGGATATTGATTCCATCAGACAAGCCTGTTTTTACCTCCCGCTTTTCAAACTGCCGGTCGCCTTTGAAAAGGGGTTAAAAAGAAAAAAACGGCCTCTGGAGTTCTCCAGAGGCCGTTTTTAATTAGAAAACGCAGCTTCTCAAAATTCGGGGTGAATCTTGTTTTGCTGATAACCCTGCTGCTCTATTGGTTAAGCAGGATCATTTTTTTACTTGTTACATAATTTTCAGTTTCCAGTACATACAGATAGATACCAGCCGCCAAGCCTACGGGCTGGAGCGTTACCTGATAATTGCCAGCCTGTTGTTCTTTATCTACCAGTACCTTTACCAGCACCCCGAATTTGTTATAGACCAGTAGCCTTACGTGCTCATCTATGGGAATGCTGTAGTCAATGGTGGTAGTGCCTGTAAATGGATTAGGCTTGTTTTGTCCCAGCCTGTATCCATTAGCAAAGCCCTCCTCATTCCAGCTAAGCACATGCGGAGCCTCTGTATTGCCTACCAATAAGTCGGTAACAAAATTTACTGCTTTACTTTCTGCTATAAGCTCGCTTGCTGTATGTGCATTGTAAACCCTAAATTCTACAGGCACACCAACCTCCAGTGCATCGCCATGGATGGTGAGGAAAATTCTGTAGGCCTTGAGCTGCTCCACCCACTCTGGTTTTGCAAAGCCCCGGCAGCTGCCATTTACAAAGGCTGCTACGGTATACCCATCATCCCGCAAAGCACCTCCATTTACCTGCAGCAGGGCAGTTACACTCATATTATACTCATAACGATGCTCTGCTACTTCAAAGCCAGATCCATCCGTAGCCGTTCTGCCATTGGGATACTGGAAGGATTTAGAAGCCGATACTTTGAGTTTATAGGATTTACCCGGTTCCATTTCCCTGAGGTCTCCCAGCCAGTAGCCACTACCGCCACCATTGGAATAGAAATTGGCAAAAGCAGTTGGGCTCTTCAGCAGGTCCTGCTGGCCTGCACTTAAACCAGCCAGAGCCTCATCCGGCGACATTTTTGTACTCCTGGGATATCCAATCCAGTTCCAGCCGCTTGCCAGCGACATTGGACTGATGACAGCAGGTGTACCCACTGCCCTTAAAGTATCAGGTTTATCAGAAAGATGCACCATATAACCACTTGTATTATCCAGGGTTTTGAGGGTGCCGCTCCAGCCTGAACCAGGGCTAAACTCTGCAAAGTTTTTCTGATCTTTAACGTGTACCCGGTTTCCACTGGACAACAGGCTGCTGAACAGCTTTTCACGGCTCATATCCGAATTTACCACATTAAAGGATATCCAGTTCCAGCCCTGCGTGAGCGGAATCACCTGGAAGTTGCCTTCCGGATGCAAAATATAAGGAGCTGCGGCGGTGCCCAGGCTACCGTCTATCACAAATGGTGTAGTTTCCTTTGCACCATACTCCTCGCCTTTAAGTGCCCGCCAGAATCTGAACGTCAGCGCTTCTTTATTTGCCAGCGGCTCGTTGCTGTATACTGTAATAAAAGCTGCATACTTGTTAAGGCTGGGTATGTGCTGTATTTTAGCTACGCCCCGTGCCACACCATTTACAAAAGCACCAACAACATCGCGCGTATCTGCAGAAAGCGGAGCGTTAGCATCACTTAAGCTAAACTGCGCTACAATGTTCATGGAATAATTGTAGGCAGCAGGATTCACTTTCCAGGAAACAGGCACTGCCAGCACTTCCAGGGTAACAGGCAGTACTTCTTCAAAGCCATCTACCACTGCTACAACAGAGTCTTTGTAAACACCCGGAGCCAGATCTGACTCTACTGTTGAGGTTAGTACAAAACTGTTGTTTGGCAGGATAGCACCGCTTAATGCATTTGGGCTTAACCAGGCTGGATAATAGTCAATGCTAAACACTTTGTTTGTAGTTGCGGTACTTTTCAGCACTGGCTCAATCACCTTAAGGCTGCCTTGCATGTAAGAAACCAGCAGCGGATTAGGCTCCCAGAATACTGGCTTTGAGTTTACCTTAAAGCTCCAGCTTACGGGCCTTACCTGCCTGTTGGCATTATCATCCTGTATGCCATTTACAGTAGCCCTTAGCAGTATGCCGTCTAAGTCTCTACGGGTTGCCAGCGGCACATTAGGTACCAGAATCAACCTGTTCAGGTTGGAGGCACACTGAACAGTAAAGGGAATAGTTTCTCCTGTATCATCCCGCACCAGTGTGATATCCGGCACATAGCTTGAAAGATTACAGTCTATAGCTTTATCAAAAGCAATGCTGATCTCCTGTCCTTCTCTAAGGAATCCATCGGCAGGTGTTGGCATACCAAAGGGTGCCAGTGATCCCCTGTCAATATAGCCGCGCTGTATGGAAGATAGTACAGTTCCATTGCCTTCGCTACAGGCTGTCTGAGCTCTTAGTTCATACTCCCCATCCTCCAGGCTACTCACATCAAACTCATAAGCGTAGTAACTATCCACCAGGCTGCTCTTACTGATCTCTGCAGCAGTTTGCCAGCCATGAACCTGGCCACCACTACTTATTTTCCGGTAATGAATAAATACCTTCTCCAGGAAAGCATTGTTCCTGTCGTAACCGCTAAGGATTACCTGCAGTTTGTTATTGCTGTTTTTGTTCACCAGCCAGTTATCGCCAGGGGCATAAAGGGCAATTGCACTACACTGAGATTTGAAATAAACGTTAATGAGCGTGGTATCAGCCTGTGCCATGGCACCTCCATCCCGCCACATGGCCATTTCACAGTCAGGGTACATGGTAATTTGCAGGCCTTCGTAATTAGCTTCAACCGGACCCCGTTCTACCGTAAGCAGCGTTTGCACGGTTTCACCAGGGGCTATGAAGAAAGCAGCAGGCGAAGAGCTGATGGCATGGCCGCCCAGTTTCACCACTGCCCCATTAGGGTTACTGGTTGGCACTACGCGTACCATATATTCTCTTCCTTCTTCGCTTTGGCTAAGGTTCGTCAGGTTGGCATAAAAGGCAGCCTGGCCCATGGGCTCTACGTCAGAGATGGCACCTGTATTGGTATCGATGGCCACAGAATCCCTGGGTTGTGTACCCGGCTCATGCGGGCAGCTGCTGGTTCCTGCCGAAAGCCGGAACATTGGCGTACCACTTGCCTTGTCTTCTCCAATATCCACACTAAAGAAATCGCCAACATCCGAGTCGTCAAACACAAAGCCGGTAGTAGTGGTAGATGTTCTGGTAGTATCCTGGGTAATGGTTTTAGACCAGTGGAACTTACCAAAAACCCCTGCTTCCACACCCGATCCACTGGCTTCCACTTTCAGGTATGGTGCCAGCGAGGCATCTACAAACATGCGATACTCATAGGTTTCAATGGTATCTTTCTGAATGGTACTGGAATTGGAATAAGGAGCCCCTGCGCTAAAAGAAATATTTTCTTTAGGAGTCATTTTGGCTATCTTTTCCCTGTTCCTGGCCAGCATCTGTTTCCAGAGCTCAATGGAATACTGAAGCTCCAGCTTTTTCACCTCATTATCTTCCAGCTTTTTAAGCTTCTCCAGGTTGGGCACCAGGGTATTGCGAATATGGTTCTCGGTATACACAAAGGTGGTGATATCCTGCGGAAGCCAGATGAGCGCCGTATCCTGCAATACAGAACAGTTATTCGAATCATAGCCCAGCACATCGGTAAGGGCGTATTGCATATTTATGCCCGCACTCACAAACACATCGCCGGCAACACCTGTAAAAATCGGATTGTCGGAGGTAGAAAAGCGCTTTTCGTTCGAGATGGTGGTAACAAAGTCAGTACCGCTGTTATTATCACGGCCAGCTTCAAACTCTACCTTGATACCTGCTCTTACCTCAAAACCAAAGCCCTTGCCACCCGCATAAATATCTGCTGTGATACCGGCACTGCCGCCAAACTCCACAGCACTCTTGTAATTATAGGTAAGCGAAGTGCCCTGCTCTAAAAAGCTATAGCTTAGGTCGCCCGGGGGGTCATGCATCACATAAAGGGGCAGTGGCGGTGTTTTGGTTACAAATGTTTTGGTTCTGGGCGCATTACCCGTTACCATTACATACATAGGTTCCGCCACATAGGGCAGCAGTTCCCCTACTTTGGCCTGTACCTGAAAAAGCTTACGAAAACCATTGGTCCCGCCGCTGGCAATGTTAGGCCGGCCGGGCTTGATGGTGTAATACACAAAGCCATCTTTGATTGGAAGGCTTACCATGCCGTTGTCACTCACATCATCATAGATGGTAACCATGCCGGAATCCACCTTACAAACAGTGGTTTGCCCGTTAAAGGTAAAAATATTATTCACCTCGATCTGCACCCTGTATTCGTCGCCCTGCTCCATTCGGTACCAGTCTTCAATGCTATTGCCTACACGTACGCATACCTTTTGAGGCAAATCATGTACAGTAAGCGAAATCTGGGAGCGATAAATAAAATCTGCACGCGGTACGACATCCTGCTTCAGGGTATCAGTCGTTACGGTGTAGGTTGTATCGGCAGGAGTAATTCTGGTAGTACCATTGGCAAAATAGGTTGTATCGGCAGGGATAATTCTAGCTATAGTAGAATCTTTTCTGATGGTAGTGAGCGTATCTCTGGCGCTTAAGTCAATCACCATCGGCCTAAAATATTCTTTTATATTTGGATTCACAGGATTGGTAGACTGCAGCTCCACCCGATAGGCCTGGGCAGGCAATACAATAGAGGTGTCATTGTTGGCAGTAACGATGATGGGAAGAGAATAACAACCAACATTATCAACTGTGGAAATTGTGAAGCTCGCCGACTCAGATATCTGGTTGTTACAGGCCCCTGCCAGTTTAATGGTAAGCGTATCTGTTTGTACATCCTCAAAATCGATATCCGACAGATCGCTGGCGATGGTAAGCTGGCGGGAGGCTTGCGCGCTTTTGGTACCACCTATTACTGCTGCAAAAGCATGATGTTTGTATTTGGGTGTGATGGTATATACGCCTTCATCTTCAATAGGAAGCATATAGGTACCATCCGCACCTGTCTTAACACCGGTAAATCTGCCGTTTACCCAAATTTCCGCCCCTCTTAAAGGGCAATTCCTATTAGCTGCAGTACCCGGCATGTATATGGTACCGGAAATAGTATACACAGTGGTATCTGTAAAATTTACCCCACTGATTGTTGGGGCATTTTCGGAAATACTTCTGCTAAGCGTATCCGGGCTAAAAGCATGATTATTTTTAGAAGGAGAAATTTTAAAATCTGCCTCTCTGTAGTAATACACATCTCTTATTTCATAATAACCGGATGCATCGGTAGTATCTCGATAGGTTCTGCTGATGGTGGTGGTATTTTCCATAAAAGTGGCGCTGGCCGTAACAACCACGCCTGCCACACCTGCACCAGCCTTGGATTTCACCTCTCCTTTAATAATGCCGTTAGGCCTTTTGCTGCCCTGGGCGGTATAAGTTTCAAAAGTGTTGGTACTGTGAATCGGGGTTAACTTATAGGTATAGCTATAACCAGGCACCCCGTCGTAATCGTTGTAAAAGGTTGCATTCTTATTCTGAATAGAGAGTTCCTCATACTTATTGCTAGCCGGGTTCAATCGCTCTATGCGAATGTCCTGAGCAATAGAGGACAGATCAGGCCAGGAGAGCTTTACCCTGTTGTGATATTCTGCATTGGAGGCTGTAAGGGCAAATGTTTTGGTTTTGCCTGTTACGGTAACTTTAGCTGATTCGTGGGTTCCCCATTTTTCATTAGAGGTGTAAGTAGTGATAGCATAGGTATGAGTTTCGTTGGCCTGCAGGTTGCTATCCCGCCAGGTCATGCTATTCCCATCAGCCTGTACGGTAGCATAAGGGGTAGTGCCGCCATCGCGGTAAATTCTATAATAAAGAGTTCCGATCTGAGGCACCGGAAAATATCCATTGTTAACAAATACAGTATAGAAATCCGGAATATTGGATCCCTTATTCCAACTTAGTTCTATATAAGTATAGGACTCCTCTTCTGTAGCCACAACACTTGTGGGTTGTTTGATGGCAGTTGTGGTGGCATAATGCGAAAGAGTCCAGGCCCATTTATGGCAAAAGGTAGAAGTTTCATGGTAGCGCATGGCATACCGCTGCCCGGTGCCAGGCCCCTCTACAAATTCATATGTGCCCCAATCACCTCTACTTGATATTGTTGTGTGAGGGTCACTCACATTGAAAGCGCAGTTATTAAACGTTCCGCATCCAGAATAAAAATCCATTTTGCGGTCATTATCACAGTCAACACCAGAAGGCAAGCCCTGCCAGCTGAGGGTAACGCTATAATCTGATGTACCAGAATTTACACTGGAAACAATATCTGGGGTTACCCGCTGCGCCTGGACTGTCAGGGTTGTTATCAAAAGTACAATTGCAGCAAGTGCAGCCCGCACCAGCAGCCGCTGCTTCAGCAATGGCAATGTTTCAAATAATAGCACTGCCTCCGGAACACTCCAGGGGGTGTTGCCTGCTTGTTTGATCTGTAAAGGTTTTTTCATATGTGAAGAGTGAATTGAGTGGCAGAGTCAATAAAGAGGCACCTGATAACCGATGGCCAGCTAATCATTACATTGCCTTCATACCTCCTACTGAAAGCTTGTAATAAAATTGGAGGAAAAGCACATATAACACATAGTACATATGTTGCAGGTACTAATACATATGTTGCAAACGCCTTTTACAGCGTCTAAAAGCCGAAAAAATCAATAGTCAAACTTTGATTTCTGACAAATTCTTCAAAATAACTAATGTCAGGAAAACCACTAATGATCAAAAATATGCAGCAACTTTCAACGCAGGTCCGCACCTATGTACCACTACCCCTCCAGGGCTTACAGAAAAATGCCGGGCAGGAAAACCGGAAAAGCCTGTAGAGAAATTCGATCTCTCCACTACTAAATCTCTGAAGTTGGTGTATGAAAATAGAATGAACAGCTGGCAGGGTACTGGATCTGCTACCCGCCTTATAAGCCAGCAAAATCAGTTAGCATAGAAACGGAGTTATGCACCTAATACAGAAGATGGCGTAACGCCATATTGCTTTAAAAAGCACCTGTTGAAGTAAGAAGGACTGGCAAAACCTACCATATAGGCAATTTCCGAGATAGAGGCATGGTTTTGCTTCAGCAGCACCATGGCCCGCTGGAGCCTGAACGTTCGGATAAACTGGCTGGAAGATTCGCTGGTGAGGGCCTCCAGCTTACGGTGCAGCTGCGATCTGCTCATGCCCATCTCCCTGCTAAGCTGGTCAACGGTAAAGGCTTCATCGGTATAGTTAACCTCCATTACCTGAATGAGTCTTTCCAGGAATTGTTCGTCTACCGAGTTAAGGGCTATTTCGCTTGGTTTTAACACTTGTTGCTGCAGGTACCGCTCCCGCAGAC
This sequence comes from Flammeovirgaceae bacterium 311, assembly GCA_000597885.1. Lineage (NCBI taxonomy): Bacteria > Pseudomonadati > Bacteroidota > Cytophagia > Cytophagales > Flammeovirgaceae > Flammeovirgaceae bacterium 311. The sequence continues at coordinate 5,523,456 of CP004371.1, read as the reverse complement.
GCTGCCTGGAGCTCACCAGGTTCTGAATGCAAAGCTTCAGCTCTTCGGGCACAAAAGGTTTACTTAGGTAAAGATCTGCTTCGGTCTGCAGCCCTTCTATCCTGCTGTTAACAGAGGCTTTGGCTGTGAGCAGAATGATGGGGATGTGGGAGGTCTTTTCGTCCCCTTTCAGCAGCCTGCACAGCTCGTAGCCATTCATTTTGGGCATCATTACATCACTGATAATGATGTCAGGAATTTGCTCCACTGCCAGCAGAAGGCCTTCTTCTCCGTTTTCTGCTTCCAGAAGCTGGTATTCAGCGCCAAGAATGCTTTTGATATAAGCCCTAACATCTGCATTATCTTCAATCAGCAACAGCAAAGGCATTTCCTCCTGCTGCCCCGCTGAAATGTTAGCCGGTTTTGCATACTCCTGCACAAGCTCCTCTGCTTTCTCCATTAGCCTGGCCGTGGCGGCAGGCAAAGGCTCCACTAATTGCGCCTCCGCCAGCTGGGCTTCCGTGAAATGGCGGCTGCCTAAAGGCAACATGACTGTTACTTTGGTGCCGGCACCAGGCTTGCTGTTTACGTGTATGGCACCACCATGCAGCTGCACCAACTCATTGGTGAGGGCAAGGCCTATGCCGGTGCCACCAAAAAACGAAGAGGCGGCATGTCCCGCCTGGTAAAAGCGGTCAAAAATATGCGCCACCTGCTCGGCAGACATGCCGGCACCTTTGTCAGACACCACAATCTCCAGAGCACCATCGGGATATTTCGGGTCAGGGAGAAAAACCACACCTGCCTGCACACACACCTGCCCTCCGGCTTCCGAAAACTTAAAGGCATTGGAGAGCAGGTTAATGAGCACCGTTTCAATATGGCCCTGCTCGCAGCAGAGCTCCTGCTCGGCCAGCTGGGTGCTGAACAGGAGGCGGATATTGCGCGTTTCTGCCAGGGAGGAAAAGGAACCTGTAACGCCTTTGAGCACAGGCAGTATGTTTACATATTCGGGTTTCAGCACCAGGTAGCCCGATTCTGCTTTGGAAAGATCCAGTATCTGGTTAATGAGGCGAAGCAGGCGGCTGGCACTCTCTTTCATAAACCCAAGCTGCTGCCGCATAAAAGGTTCACTGGTTTGAGCCTGCATGCTTTCAATTGGTCCCAGTATCAGGGTAAGAGGCGTGCGAAACTCATGCGAGATGTTGGCAAAGAAGTTTGATTTCAGCCGGTCTACTTCTTTCTCCTTTGCCAGGAGCTGCCGGTGCTTTTTTGTTTTCAGGCGCTGGCTGTTGTACAGCAAAGCCCCGGCAACCAGCAAAATGGCACCCACTGCAAAAAAGTTTTTTTGCTTCAGGGCTTCCATTTCCCGTTCCTGTTGCAGCGAGGCTATGGCCCTGTCTTTCTTTTCTGTTTCGTATTGTATCTGCAGCTGGTTGATCTGCTGGGCTTTATCAATACCAAAAAGGCTATCTTTTATGGCATCATATTGCTGCAGAAAGGCATAGGCTTTTTCAAAATCTTTTAACTTTTTGTAGCTCTTCGCCAGGTTCAGGTAGCCGTAGCGAAGCTGGTTGCCCTCTTCATACTGCTTTGCCAGCCGCACTACCTTTTCGGCCGCAAGCCTGGCTCCGGCTGCATCATCAAGCTTAAGCTTTACATCGGAAATATCGTTCAGGGTATGGAGAATACTCCGGTGGGCCTTTATTTTTTCCTTCATGGCCAGCGCCTGCTCCAGCCATTCAAGCCCCTCCTGCAGCCTGCCCTGCTGCACCAATGTGCTGCCTATATTACCCGTAAGCTTGGCTTCGTCGCTCTTCTGGCCCAGCTGTCCGGCAATGGGCAAAGCTGTTTTGTAATAGAGCAGGGCCGAATCAAAAACACTTCTTTTCTGGTAAATTACGCCTATGTTCAGCAGGGCTGCCATACGGCCCTTTTCTTCATTAAGACTGGTATAGATGTGAAGGGATTTGTTAAAATAGCTTAAGGCATCGCTGTAATCTTTGGTGTACTGGTACAGCCGGCCAATGTAGTTATAGTCCCTGGCTATTTCCTTCACATCCTGCATTTCTTCATGGATGCTCAAGGCTTTAAAAAAATTCTCAAGGGCAGTTTCGTAAAGGCTAAGGCTATGATAAGTAGACCCCAGCTGTGCATAACAGGCAGCCATCTGTTTTTTGTTCTTATGCTGCCTGGCCAGGGCAAGGCCCTTGTTAAAGTATTCCAAAGAAAAGCGCAGCTGGTTTACCTGCTGATAATAAAGTCCAAGCTGATAATTACCCTCGGCAAGCAGCGCCGGGTTGTCTAACTTTTCAGCCCCTTCCAGGCCCTGCTGCAGGTTAAGCAGCGCTGCCGCACGATTGCCATCAGCAAGCAGGGCTGCCCCTAACATATAGTTGCTTTCTACTTCCCCTTTCAGATAATCTATTGCCTGTGCATGCACAAGGGCTTCTTTTGCATAGTGTATGGCCCGTTGCACAGAATCAGCCCTGTAGTGCAGCGATAAAGCCTTCAGTGTTTCAATTTTTTGTGCGCCGTTTACATGCCTGAGCCTTAGCTGCAAACTGTCGCCAACATGCTGCTGGGCAATGGCCTGCTGAAGGGTAAGCGGTGTTGCACCAGACAAAAGCAGGCAGAGCATTAACAAAATACTGCCCGCAGAACACCGGGGCAGTGCTACCTTCCATGTCTGTACAACGTTATGAAAATGGTTAAGCAGGCAGTTCTGTGGCATAATCGGAGATATGCTGGCTACTATTACAGTGTTAAATACCTGGAGAAAGCATACAGCGTCAATAAGCTGCCGCTACAGTAGGGCATGCTACAACTTCCAGGCTTAGCGATAACAGAATATGATTGGCTTATTCGGTGTATAAGCCCAAGCCAAAATAGCCAAATCTTTCTTAAAGATTATAATTATTGCCATAATAAATATTCTTCAAGAAGATTATCCCTGCAGTGACATATTGCCCCCCCTGCATCTGCAACATTTGGGCAGGCATAGGTTAGCAGGAGCCACACGTAAATTTACCCGGAAACTGCCTAATTCCAGACTGAGAGCAGCTGGTGCTGGTGGCTATACTGATGCACCCCTTGCACAGGCAATGCTGTTTTATTTAAAAAGGCTTCAACTGCTAAACCTGCTGCCAGCCATCAACTGGCATTAATGAAAAAGTATGCAATCGTTAGCTGGAAGTAATAATTGTCATACTCTTTTCATTCAAAGCTTTCAGTATTTAGCATGTAATCATATATTAATCGTTACCGCATCCGATTGCTAAACATAAAAAAGTATAAATTATATTGTTAGCTATCAATAAAATACCAATAACAAACAAAAAAAAGGTATGGACTTTAGTCCATACCTTTATAAGAGGAGGTAGTTTTGGATTATAACTGAATAGTTCTGGAGCTTACATAATCACCACTTACCAGGCTGATGTTGTAAGTACCATGCAGCAGCATCGACAGGTTATACAGGCTGGTATGACTGTTGGCGGTGATATCGCTCATTTCATGCAGAATACGGCCTTCGTTATCCATAATTCTGATGGTTACAGGCTGATTCAGGTTGCTGTTAAACTTTACAAGCAACTTTTTGTCATTTTCCTTCAGGGTGATAAGGTTGCGGAAGTAATAGTTCTCTTTCTCGATGGTAAGGCCGTTTTCACCTTTTACAAGTACTTTTCTAACAACACCTTTAGAATCTTCCATATCAATAAAATAGGTGCCTTCGCTAAGTTTTGTAAAACTGATCAGTTTCTTATACTGCTCTGCCTTACTTTTTTCACTGAAAAGCGTTATACCATCTGCATTTTTTACAGAAATAAGAACAGGTTCTTTAGTATCAGCAGAACTGAATTTCAGTTTAGCGATTTCTGTTCCTGGCTTATACAGATCCAGCTGAATGTTAGTCTGCGATAGTGCTACAATGCTTTGAAGCATTAAGAGCGCCGTTACAATAAATGCTAATTTTGGGGTTTTGGCTTTTGAATAATTCATGGCGGTAGTTTTAGGTGTTTTCTTTGACACAAATGTATACTATTTTTCCAATCACTATGTTGTGAAATTTTTAAATGACAGGCCGATATGACCAATATTCAAGCCCCAAAAAGCCACGTTATTAAAAATTTTTTAAAATTTTGCTTTATGCAACGGATTGAAGTATAAAATTATGACAACTGCACGCGTTTGCATTTATTGAAAAATGAAAAAATTTTATTTTATGAAATATTACACTTTTTCTTACATGCAACCTTATATAATGCAACACATCAGCACCAGTTATAAGTATTACTACACAAAAGGTTAAATTTTCGTTAACAAATAAATCTATCAGCCCTACTGCCCGTTTCGGCAGCGCAACAGTTCTGACTTACAGCTTTATCAGCCAAAAATTTGCTGGAATTGCTTTTGGGTAAGGGCAAACAACTGACGGCTGCTTTTTGTCTTACAAGGGTAGCAGGCCAGAGCCTCAGCCTTTGCGGTAAACTGTACAGATCACCCGTCAATCCAGGTTTATGAAAGTAGGAATAGCAGCCGACCATGCAGGTTTTGAACATAAGCAGCAGCTCATCGATCAGCTGCGTGAAAAAGGCTATGCTGTAGAAGATTATGGCGCGTTTAAGCATGATGCCGACGATGATTATCCGGATATTGTTTTACCTTTAGCCCGGGCAGTTGCCAGTGGCGAAGTGGAACGGGGTATAGCAGTATGCGGCAGTGGCGTAGGCGTTTCTATTGCAGCCAATAAAATCGCAGGCGTACGCGCAGCGCTGGTCACCGAAACCTACTCCGCCCACCAGGGCGTGGAACATGATAGCATGAACCTGCTCTGCCTGGGCGGCCGGGTAATTGGGCCGGTTTTACAGTGGGAGCTCGTGCAGGCATTTTTAAACGCCCGCTACCAGGGCGAAGAACGCTTTCAGCGCCGCCTGGATAAAGTAATTGCCCTGGAAAAAAGAGATTTTTAAACAGCTTCCATTAACCCCAGGGCATGCCCCCGGCCTGGTAGGCCCGGCCTGGCAGGGTTAAGCCGCTGGCAAGCAAAATATATTTTACGATTGCACTTATGAATTCAGCCAAAGTAGCAGCCCCTACCATCATCATAATTTTTGGAGGCACCGGCGATTTAACAAAGCGAAAATTAGTACCTGCTTTTTATAACCTGTTTCTGGAAGGATGGCTCCCCGACAAGTTTGCCCTGATCGGCCTGGGCCGTTCAAAATTCAACCACAAGGAGTACAGGGCTCACCTGCAGGAGGGCCTGGAAGCTTTTTCGCGCAGCGGCAAACCCGCTGAAGAGAAATGGGAGCCCTTCCAGAAAAGCATCACTTACCTGCAGTCTGATATCAACAAACAGGAATCCTACCAGCAGCTTTCCGAGCAGCTGGAGGCCCTGGACAAAAGCTGGGGCACCCGGGCCAACCGCTTGTTTTACCTGTCGGTGGCACCCCAGTTTATTGAGGCAGTTACGGTTAACTTAAGCCGCTGCTCCATGATCAATGATCCGACCAAGGATCGCATCATTGTAGAAAAACCCTTTGGAAAAGACCTGGAAACTGCCCGGCAGCTTAACCAGCTGCTCACCAGCACCTTTCAGGAAAGCCAGATTTACCGCATCGATCACTACCTGGGCAAGGAAACTGTGCAGAACATACTGGCTTTTCGCTTTGCCAACGCCTTGTTCGAACCGATCTGGAACAGGAATTACATAGATTTTGTGCAGATTACCGTAGCAGAACAGGTAGGCGTGGAAGACCGCGGCGGATATTACGAAGGTGCCGGCGCCATGCGCGATATGATCCAGAACCATCTGCTGCAGCTCCTGTGCATGGTAGCCATGGAGCCACCGGTATCTTTCGAGGCCGAAGAAATCAGGAATAAAAAAGTAGATGTACTGCAGGCCATCCGCCGGTTTAAGCACGAAGATGTAAACAAGTTTGCTGTACGCGGCCAATACGGCCCCGGCTGGATGAAGGGCGAAAAAGTACCCGGTTACCGCGAGGAAGAAGGCGTTGATCCGGCCTCTAACACCGAAACCTACGCTGCCGTTAAGTTTTTCCTCGACAACTGGCGCTGGCATGGCGTTCCTTTTTACCTGCGCACGGGCAAACGCCTGCAGGATAAAACATCTTCCATCACCGTGCAATTCCGCCCGGTGCCTCACTTAACGTTTCCCTCCTCCCTCTCGGAGAACCTGCTGCCCAACCGGCTCAACATAAACATACAGCCGCAGATGGACATTCGCCTCCGGTTTACTGCCAAGCGGCCAGGGCTGGAAATGAGCCTGCGTCCGGCAGAGATGGTCTTTGATTTTGACGACAACAGCAGCCAGTCACCGGAGGCCTACGAAACCCTGCTGCTGGATGCCATGCAGGGTGATGCCACCCTGTTCATGCGGGCCGACCAGGTGGAGGTAGCCTGGGATGTGATCACCCCTATTCTTGATATTTGGGATTCGCGGCCTTCGCTGGAGTTCCCGAACTACCCGGCAGGCTTATGGGGCCCAGAAAATGCAGAAGCCCTTATAGCGCGCGAAGGACACACCTGGGCAGTAAGCACCCATCACAACATGGCTCAAAACCAGAAACAGAAGTAATGGCAACGATCAGAATTTTTGACAATACACTTGAGCTTAGCAAAACAGCCGCTGAGCAATTTATTCAGGCTGCCAGAGAAGCGGTAGAAGCAAGAGGCAAATTTACCGTAGCCCTCACAGGTGGCTCTTCGCCCCTGCACCTCTACCAGCTGCTGGCCCAGTCGCCCTACCGCGAGCGGGTGCCCTGGAGCCAGACCTACGTATTTTGGGGAGATGAACGATGGGTGCCCCTCACCGAAGATAAGAGCAATGCCAAGATGGCCTTTGAAAACCTGCTCGACCTAGTGCCGATCCCAAAGGATCAGATTTTCCCGATGTGGGGAGAGCAGGAGCCCGAAGAATTTGCCCTCTACTATGAATCGCTGCTCCACCAGCACCTGGATGCAACAGACGGCAGTTTCGACCTCATCCTGCTGGGCATGGGCGATGACGGTCACACGGCTTCCCTGTTTCCCGGCACGGACGTACTGCAGGAGAAGTCGCGCTGGGTGCAGGCTTATTACCTGGAACCACAGAAAATGTACCGGATCACCCTCACGGCACCCTCCATCAACAAAGCCAGTAAAATCATATTCCTCACCTTTGGCGAAAAAAAAGCAGATGCCCTGTACGAGGTGCTAAAGGGCGAGCACAACCCCCAGCAATACCCCTCCCAGCTGATCGATCCCCCAAATGGCGAAGTTCTCTGGCTGGTAGGCAAAGCCGCCGCCCAGAAGTTGGGGTGATGGTTGGTAGTGGAGGAAGCAAAGAAGATTAACTGCTCTGAAGACAGCGCATTCTGCTGCCCCTGTAGCGTCGTTGTATTACAACGACGTGGTAACTGGTGGCAGATACGCTAATGCTCTGAAAGAACCTTTCAACGACAGTGCCTCTCATTTCTTACCTGATGAACAAAACCTTGTTGATGATCCTCCACCACGTCGTTGTACTACAACGACGCTACATAGGGCTACAAGCCTTCTCAGCGATGTACTAACCGCAGGGGCGACCCACCCCTACCCCTCCGAGGAGGGGATTATCGTACATCTGAGCTGACCTTCTTCAAAACATATACTTCTTGTAATTAAAATAGATTCAACTTAGATATAAACGTGATTACCAGTTGAAATCACAACACAAGCCTGTAGGTATACTTGATCAGGAAGATGTTGTGGGGGTGAACGTCCAGGAGGCCTTCGGAGAGGGAGCTCATGCGGTAGCTGCGGCTAACGGGTAAATTGCCGGACCTGCCCTGGTTCCAGACCAGGAAAAGCGTTGAGCCGGGTATGTACTCCCACCTCAGCACCAGGTTGGAGCGAAATTCCACAAAGTTAAAGTCCGGATTACTGATGGTGTAATCCACCACCTGGTCCCTGTTTTCATCAACACTGTATTCTTCAGACTCGCGATTGTAGGAGATCTGCTCAGGCGAGAAGGCTGCAAACCGCTGGCCCCATTCATTGTTCTTTGCATCTGTGACCATTTTAAAGCCGCTGTAGCTACCCTTGGAAATGAAGGGTTGTCCCCAGTATTGCAGCGATAAGTTAGGCGTTAGCATATAGGTGAAGCGCATCTCCAGGCTGTAGGTTTCCTGATCGATCCTGGCAGTCAGGTAGCGTTTCTGATCACCGAAATCCCTAGTGTCCACGTACTGCATCTCGTTGTTATTAAAAGAAATATTTGCACCTGCAGAAAGCTCCAGTGCATTCACAGGCCGGTACCTGATGCCGCTGTAAATGTTCTGATTGCGGGAGAAATTATTCCGGCCCCAGCGATTGCCGTGTTCCAGTTCAACGCTTACTTTCTTGCGATCATCAGAGCCCAGGAAGTACCAGTAATCGATGCTGCCGGGGTATAAAATGCCAGGTCCGCCGCGCAGGTCTGCATTGGAAACAGAGGTGCCCTCCCAGGTGCTGCCCATGCTAAATCTCCAGAAGTTCTTAAACTGCGTGTGCCAGTTGGTGTTGAGGGCTTTGTAGGTATTGGTACCGCCAAAATCAAAGCTTAGGTACTCATTGCCGTTAATCCTCAACCATCGAAACACTGAAAAAGGCTGCAGTTTACGGTACTGTGCCCATGCCCACTGATGCATCAGATCGGAGCTCCGCTGAAATCCCGCATCGTTGAGTGAAAGCTGCGGAGAACGCCAGGTAATTCCCGACTGCATCACAATATTTCCGCTGGCCTTGCCAAACTTTACAGTACCACTGGTGCCTGTTAAAGAAGTTCGGGAGGAGTCTACCCGCAGGTGGCTTGCATCGGGTCGCTGAAAGAAGCGCTCACTGGCAGTCTGGGTATTGAGAATGGCCTCCGGGCTGCCGCTTACATGGCTTAGGCTGATGTTGCCGGCCACATAATACTTGCGGTCTTTCAGGTAATGGGTAACATCCAGACCACCCGAATAAGCCTGCTTGTGAATAAACGCCAGATGAGGCTCGTCAATATCGCGGTTAACGGCCGTGAGCATACCACCAAATACTGTTTTGCCCTCTTTCAGGTCCTGCTGAAAACGCCCTACCAGGTAGTTCGTCAGGGGCTCTGCGGTCACCTTCCTGCGCTGGCCTTTCAGGTCAACTTCCGCCTTCTCCTCTGCCGTTACCGTTTCGAGCAATCCCCAGGAGAAGCCTTTTTTGTTTTTCCCGGTCAGCTTAAGGGCGCCCAGTATGGTTACATTGTCGGGCACATCAGCATATTCACCATCTTCCGTATCGGGGTAATGGTGCGGCAGCCCTCCTATTCTCCTGGAGTAAAAGAGGTTGTCCTGGTTAAAGCCGCCCCCTGCTACTGATTCTGTGAGCGGAAAATTCAGGATGTTGCTACCCTCCACAAAAAAGGGTCTTCTTTCCCTGAAGTAGATCTGGAAGGCGCTGAGGTTTACCTGCGAGGGATCTGCCTCTACCTGTCCAAAATCTGGGTTGATGGTGAAATCAAGGGTAATGTCGCTGGTAATGCCAATTTTTCCATCCACCCCCACACTCACACTTCCATCACGCCCATCGGAGAATGGATTTCCTTCTTCTTTCTCAAAATTTTCAAGCTTGCCCAGGATAAAAGGCTGGATCTCCAGCTGCTTTTGCGGTTTTATGCCTTCCAGGCCATGCAGCTCACCAAAAAGGTGTACCCAGCCCGGGGCATCGGGCGGAATGTACTGCCAGCTGGACCGCTCCTGCTCCCGGAACAGGCGCCGGTTTACCTGCAGGCCCCAGGTGTGCAGGGGCTTATCGGCAAAACGAAGCTGGCTAAGCGGAATTCTCATCTCTGCCACCCAGCCCTCTGCATCAACAGCGGTATTCAGGTACCAGATGGGGTCCCAGCTGGGATCCCAGTTATCGCCGTTGTTGGATACCGCCTCATCTCCTTTTACCCCGGAGGCGCTGGCGGTAAAGGAAAAAGCCGTGCGGTGGTCAAAATAGCTGTCGATGTTGATTTCCACCCAGTCTCCCTCAAATCCATCCCTGCGCGACATCCGCTCCACAATCTTATGTGGCTCCGAATCATAGGCGCGGATGGCTACATAGAGGTTTTTGGCATCGTACAAAATCTTGAAGGCTGTTTTTTGTGAGGCAGCCTCTCCTTTGTTAGGCTCTGTCTGGGTAAAGTCGCCCGTCCACTCCACACTATTCCAGGCCTCGTCGTTCAGCAGACCGTCAATTACAGGGGGGTCGTTCACCACAGCCGTTGTGGTGTAGCTTTTTTTGGGGACGGTAATCTCCTTCGGTATTTTTTCCTGTGCAATGAGCTGATGAAAAAATATCAGGGATAGCAGGATTAAGAGAGACAAACGCATAAAAAATTCAGGGTGGGGGTTAGACTGAGGTATTTATGGAGCTATAGGGGAGCGTTCACACAAAGATCAAAGAATCTTTAAAACTTGCAGCTATTATTAAAGACTTCTGAAACTTAAATCCATTACAAAAAAAAATAGAGAGAAAGGAGCATTTTTCAGAAAAGCAGCTGTAAAGTGCATTCTGGGCCTAGTGGGGGCGTTGTTTTTTTTGTAGTAATCAGTGAAAAGCGTTGGTACAGGGGAATCGAATGCTCTTCAACTCACCGCCGCAGGGCACTTGCTCGCCGGCTGCTTGACTACACCCCAACGGGCTGCTGCCGGCCTATGAACTGCATCCCCGCCGCCCGCCAGGAAAGGTGTCTGTGGCGGCAATCCTGCCTCTGCCCGCGTTGACACCACATTGCTTCACTGCATCTGGGCGCGTAGCTTCGCAAATAGGGATGGCTGAAAATAAAAACAGCTCTGGATTTCTTCCAGAGCTGTCATTGTATGATCACTGCCTGTAAGAACAGGATGCACCAGGCATATAAGTACTCCTGCAAGGCTGGCTTTGTGTGAGGCTGTTTTACTGCACTGCCCACTTGTTCAGGATCAGGGTTTTCAGTGCTTCCAGTTTCTGGCCCAGTAACTTTAGCGTGGTTTCGTCGGTGAGCCGGCCGTTTTCATCGAACTTCTGCCCTGCCCCGGCCACAAGAATCTCGGGTTTGTTGGCATAGGGCATGTCCAGGTATTGAAATACCGGCAAAAAGGCCTGCTGCATCCGCACGGTACCCCATAAACCGGGAGTGGCGCCCATCAGGGCTACTGGCTTGCCCACAAGGGGTGAATCTTTGCCGCGGGATGCCCAGTCGATGGCATTTTTCAGGCCACCAGGGATGGAGTAGTTGTATTCCGGAGAAGAGAAAATCAAGCCATCCGCATTTGCCAGCTTTTCCCGAAATGTGGCTACAGCAGCCGGACGCTCATTTGCTGCAGGAAGATCGAGATCGGCATTGTAGAGCGGAATATCAGCAATGGAGATGATCTCCAGACTTACATTATCGGGCAACACCTCTTTTGCTGCGTGGAGTAAATAAGTGTTAAAGGACTTTTTACGTAAGCTTCCGCTCATGCCTACCAGATGTATATGTTGTGCCATGCTCTAATCAAAAAATGTAACTGCTATTCATTTTGGAGTAAGGGAGTCTTACTCCTGTACTTATGAAATTTGATTTATGTAAAAAAGTTTAGCTTCTGCACCTCATCCCCGGCCCTTCTCCTTATAGGAGAAGGGGGAAAGGGGTCTCTGCTTTTGGGCATGCTACACATAATAGTGAACAAGCGTGTAGGCGTAGCAAAAGGCTATATCCAGCAGCCCCCAGCATGATAAACCGCAAAGGCCTCTAAAGCTTTGGCAGTACAGCTTCTATTTTTTCGCGGTGGGGTTCGTATTGCGGGGGGAGCAGGAGGCTGGAGCCCAGCTGGTCGAATGGTTCGTCGATGCCAAAGCCAGGGTTGTCGGTGGCAATTTCGAAGAGCACCCCGCCCGGCTCACGGAAGTAAAGGGAGTAGAAATAGTTGCGGTCTATCTTATCGGTGATGTTCAGGCCTTTGCTGGCAACTTTTTCGCGGTACTGCATCAGCACCTCCTCATTCTTTACCCGAAAGGCAATGTGGTGAATGGTGCCGGCGCTGCCATTGCCGCGGCTGGCTTCCGGCATCAGGAGCAGGTCGATTACGGCGGCATGCTCCACTGCATCGGTTACATAACGGTAGTAGTTCTCCTCCTGATTCTGCAGCTGATAGCCAAAAATATCGGTGAGCACCGCAGCCGTTCCTTTTATGTTGCGCAGCGTGAGCGTTACACTGTGGAAACCACGGGTAGCCGCCGCTGCCTTTACTTCTTCTGTTTCCCAGGGCTTGCGGGCATCGCCCCCCCTGGGGATCACCAGCTCCAGCTGCAGACCATCCGGATCCTGAAAGGGCAGGTAGCTCTCGCCAAAGCGTTCACCCGGCACACCAAAGCTTACCCCATGTTCCTGAAAACGCCTGATCCAGAAATCTAAGCTGCCTTCGGGTACGGCATACCCAATGGTAGTGGCCATGCCGGAACCTGCCCGTCCGCGCGGACTGCCCTCATAGGGGAAAAATGTGATGATGGTGCCTGCACTTCCTTTTTCATCGCCATAGTACAGGTGGTAGGTGCCGGGGTCATCAAAATTCACCGTCTTTTTCAGGAGGCGTAAGCCCAGCACCCTGGTGTAAAAATCTAAATTTGGCTTGGCCCCTCCGGCTATTGCCGTGATGTGGTGAAGGCCTAATATGCTCTCTTCCATCTGCTTTAAATTTTAATGATTTACAGGTACCTCGATCAGGAGAAAACGGCTCTTTTCCCGGCACTGAATGCTTAGCCGATCCGCATCCCAGATGCCCATGCTATCGCGGGGGGCCAGGGTTTGGTTCTCTATGCGCAGTGAACCGCTGATGTTGAACAGGAACAGGCATTTGTTGGCGGGGTTAAAAGAGTAGCTTAGCTCCTGCCCTGCCTCATAATACCCCAGTGATAGCTTTGCATTCTGGTTGATCCAGCAATGTGCCGTACCTTCTTCATTACTTACTACGGTAACCAGCCTGTTTTTACGCTCCTCTTCCGGAAAATACCTGCGCTGGTAACGGGGGCTGATGTTCTGCAGCTTGGGCTCTATCCAGATCTGCAGAAAGTTTACACTATCCTCTCCTACATTATGCTCTTCGTGGCGCAGGCCGCTGCCGGCACTCATGATCTGCACCCAATCCTTATGCACCACCTCTTTGTAGCCCAGGCTGTCGATGTGGTTCATGCTGCCTGCCAGCATAATGGAGATAATTTCCATGTTGGCATGGGCATGGAGGCCAAAGCCCTTTTCAGGCGCCACAAAATCATCGTTAAAAACACGCAGCAAGCCAAAGCCTGCCTTATCCGGAGCACTGTAACTGCTAAAACTGAAATTAAAGTTGCTTTGCAGCCAGCCCAGCTCTTTAACGCCTCTTTCTTCTGCTTTGTAAAGTACGGTTTTCATAGGGGTGTAGCTTATTTAGATAGTCGGAGAAAGAGGGATTGTTGTTAAAAAATACAGCCTGGCGTGGTGGCAGCAGGGAGAACAACATAACCCCGGGTTGATACCCGGGGCTGGATAACTATGCTGCTAAAAGCAATTTTTTTTGAAATATAGCCAAAGGATTGATTTATTCAGCCCTTTAGCTCACTCCTGGCTTCAATATTAAGCTTGTTTTACCAGCTGTACTTCGGCCTGAAGTTTGATTTCGTCGCCTACAACCACGCTACCAGCTTCGGTAACTGGGCTCCAGGTTAAGCCAAATTCTTTTCTGCTGATTTTACCAGTTACGGTAAAGCCTGCTTTGGTCTGGCCATAAGGGTCTACCACAATACCGCCAAACTCTACATTTACGGTTATAGGTTTTGTAACGCCCTTGATGGTAAGGTTACCATGCAGTTTGTAGTCGCTGCCACTTTTCTGCTCGTAGTTGGTGCCTTCAAAACGTATTTCGTTATGATTTTCAGCATCGAAGAAATCAGGTGATTTCAGGTGGGTATCGCGCTGCTCGTTATTGGTGCTGATTGCGTTTACATCTGTTGTAAACACCACACTGGATACATTTTTGAATGATTCGTCTTCGCTTTCAGCCTCTATGTTAAACTGCTGAAAATAACCGGTTACGGTAGTGATCATCAGGTGTTTTACCTTGAACTGAACTTCGCTGTGCAATGGGTCTACTGCCCATTTTGTGGTTGTTATTGTGCTTGTTGACATAATATTAACAGGTTAATCAATTACTAATCCTTATTTAATGTTTAAACATTGATTGTGCGAAAAAGTTCATCCCCATCAGAATAATCTTAAAATCCGGAGTATTCCGCGTGCTTGCTGCTTTTTCCTCAGCGTTTGTAATGCAAAGCTACAGCCATCTGCTGTGCTCACAAATAACATAGATTAAGAAAATGGCTTAAGGTAGATTAAGATCCAGCGCCGCTGCACGCTCCTGCAGGAGGCCCGAACCCTGAAAGAGGTCACCGGCCCTGCTTCAGCAAGTCTTTCCGCAGCTTGCTTAAAAATTCAGGGGTTACGCCAATATAGGAGGCAATGTATTTTTGCGGAATGGTATTGATTAGGGAGGGATAGCGCCTGCAGAAATTCAGGTAGCGATCCTGCGCCGTAAGGCTAAGGTTATCGAGCGTACGCAGCTGGTAGCTCACGAGCGAATTTTCGGTGATGATGCGGTAGTAGCGCTCAAACTTTGGCACCTCGGCAAACAGCAGCTCCTGCCTGTCTTTCGTAAGCTGCAGCACCTCCGCATCTTCCAGGGCCGCGATGTTCAGGTAGCCCTTTTCCTGGGTAATGTAGCTGTACATATCAGACATCCACCAGCCTGTGGGAGCAAAGTTCAGGATATGCTCAAAGTCGTTGCCATCGATGGTATAGCTCCGCAGGCAGCCGCTGTTTACAAAAGCGGCAAACCTGCACACCTCTCCCCGGTGCAGCATAAACTGCCTGCGCTTTATCTTCATGGGCTGTAATAGGGATAGGAACATCTCTTCCTCCCGGGGCTCCAGCGCTATATGCCTGGCAATGCTTTTCAATATTAAATCACTATTCATGTAGGTACCTGCCGATTGCGCACGAACATAGGGAGGAAGGGGGGCTTTTGCAATACAGGCTATCTGATACCAAGTAGTAAAGTGGATAACTACTTCTATATGATTAAACAATAAGATGTAATCATGTGGCCTTACTAAATGGTATGATAATCCACCCTTTGGACTCATCCTACCCATATCTTTCTAAGTAGGTCTATTATGTTTAGTAGCCCACTTTGTAGCGTCGATGCACGCATCGACGTGGTTCTAAAACAGGAAGAGGTTCCCATCTCAATCAGCTATAGCGATAAGATTTTTCCTTTCTGCATTTTCTCTACCACGTCGATGCATGCATCGACGCTACGTGGTACACTGCTTGCATTAACCTTCAGTAAAAGGAGATATGGGGGTAGGATGAGTCTAAGGAAGGGAATTTCCTCGCTGCAGAATTGAAAGTTATGATTGCTTAGCGGGCTTGTCTTTCTCAATCCTCAAACTAAAATAGCCTGATAAAAACCGATCCACCACAATCACTGCAAGTTCGTGCAGAATGCTGTTACCTGCCTCTGGCATGAACCCCCATTTCTCTTTATCTTGAGCGTCGAACCAGGGGACTATGCAGGAAGACGATCAGCCAGTTGAAACCAACAACAGCACAAATCAGGGGCATACTTTTGCCATACATAATTTCTCTCCTGCAGTGCTCAACACCGGCTTTATTCTCACCAACAGCAGCGAACAGCTCCCGACAACAGGCCGAAGCCCTAATGCTGTGCTTCCCCAGATGATCAGGATAAACAGGGCGCTTTTTGCGGGCTCCTCCCCTGCCGATGGCTTTCCGGCGGTGGAGGTGGCACTGGCAGAGGGCAGCCTGCAGCTCCACTGCGACTGCGCTGCCACCACCACCACCAGACTCTGTGAGTACCAGGCACTGGTGCTGCACACCATCATCAATCGCCGGGAGATCCGCGTTTTTTTTGATGCCGGGCTGCGCCACGACACCATCCGGGAGGTGGCAAAGGAGTATGGCCTGGAAGAGGAAAAAGCGCTGGATGACTACTTTCTGCTGGAATGGGATGGGAGGGAGATCAGCATAAAATCAAAAAGAAAAGAGCTTTTCCCGCTCAATGCTTTTACCGGCAAAAAGATAGAGGAGCAGCTGCTGCCAAAGCCTGCCACTGCCCTGCCCCACCTCTCCCAGGGCAGCAGCAGCACTAAAATGATTGTGGTGCTAAGCCAGCACCGCTTCTACAACCATTTAAACCTGGAGCTCTTCCTGGCCGCCACCACCCGCGAGGGAAAGCCCAAGAACCCCCTAACCCCACTGGCGCCCCTGGACCTGATCTGGAAAACGGAGCAGCAGCAGGAGCTGAAGTTTTACTCGGCCATCCAGAAATTCCAGAATAACTTCAATACCGAAAGATCGGCCTCCGACATACAGGGCCTGAAGGCTTTGGTGAAAAACCCGCTAGGCCTGGACTTCTACTACCACGATGCCCGAGCCTCGGTAAACACCACGGCCCCATCGCTGGTGCCGGTGCAGCTCAAAAACCTTAGTCCGGAGCTTCGCCTCTATGTACACCAGAAAGGGGATTTCTACGAAGTATCGGGGCAGCTGGTGGTGGCCGACGGGGTTCATGAGCTCCATGCCCTGCGGATTCGCTACCAGTATTTTGTGCTGATCGGCGGCACGCTTTACCTGATCGATAAGCTGGAGTTCCTGGCGGTGATCGACTTTTTTAAACAGTACAACTATACCCTGCTGATACACCGCAGCCGGTTTGAGGAGTTCAAAGAAGGGGTGCTCGCGCGGCTGGAGCAGCGGGTGCGCATCCACTACACCTATTACAAACCGGCCACCCCGCAGCAGCTGCAGGAGGTAGGCTTTGGGCAGGGGGCAGGCAGCAGCGGGGTGGAGCAGCTTATTTACCTGCAGGATTCGGATGCTTTTGTGCTCATTACCCCGGTGATGCGGTACGGCGAGGTAGAGATCCCTATTCTCTCTAAAAAACAGCTCTATGCCACCGATGCGAAGGGCAATCCTTTTGCCATGGAGCGCGATGAAAGGGCCGAGCTGGAGTTCCTGGCCCGCCTGCTGCAGCAGCACCCGGATTTTGAGGGCCAGCTCTACGAGGAAGGTTCTTACCTGTACTTCGACTGCTTTTACCTGCACCGGGATCGCTTCCTGGACGAAAACTGGTTTTTAGATGCCTTTGAGGCCTGGCAGCAGCAGGGCATCCGGGTGCTGGGCTTTAACCAGCTAAGCAAAAACAAGCTGAACCCGCACAAGGCAAAGGTTTCGGTTACGGTGAACAGTGGCGTAGACTGGTTCGATACCCACGTAGCGGTAAAGTACGGCAATCAGAAAGCCTCGCTGAAGCACCTGCAGAAAGCCCTGCGCAACCGCAGCCGCTTTGTGCAGCTGGGCGATGGCAGCCAGGGTCTGCTGCCTGCCGAATGGATTGAGCGCTTTGCTAAATTTTTTGCAGCCGCAGAGGTGGTAGACGACAGCCTGCGCACCCCAAAAACAAACTTCAGGGGCATCCGCGAAATGTACGACGAAGAGGTGCTCTCGGAGGAGGTTAAGGAGGAACTTGCGCTGATTGAAGACAGGTTTGCCGGGTTTGAGCGCATTGAGGAGGTGGCCGTTCCGACAGCCCTAAAAGCAAACATGCGGACTTACCAGAAGCAGGGCCTCAGCTGGCTTAATTTTCTCGACGAATGGGGGTTTGGCGGCATCCTGGCCGATGATATGGGTCTGGGCAAAACGCTGCAGATCCTGGCCTTCATCCTCTCCCAGCGCGAGAAAGGGCATACAACCGCCAACCTGGTGGTGGTGCCAACCACGCTAATTTTTAACTGGCAGGCCGAGGTGCAGAAGTTTACCCCCAGCCTGCGCGTGCTCACCCTCTGGGGTTCCGGCCGGATTAAGGATGTGGCGGAGTTTGGGGACTATGACATTATCCTCACCTCCTACGGCACCCTGCTGCAGGACGTCCGCTTCCTGAAGCAGTACCGCTTTAACTACATTTTCCTGGACGAGTCGCAGGCCATCAAAAACCCCGAATCGCAGCGCTACAAAGCTGCCCGCCTGCTGCAGGCGCGCAACCGCATTGTAATCACCGGTACGCCGCTGGAGAACAATACCTTTGACCTCTACAGCCAGCTCTCCTTTGCCTGCCCCGGACTGCTGGGCAACAAGCAGCATTTTAAGGAGCAGTACTCGGCCCGCATCGATAAGTTTAAGGATAGCAGAAAAGCCCGGGAGCTGCAGCAAAAGATCAGCCCCTTTATTCTGCGCCGCACCAAGGAAGGCGTAGCCCCCGAGCTGCCCGAAAAAACCGAAATGCTCCTGCTTTGCGAAATGGGTCCGGAGCAGCGCCGAGTGTACAATGCCTATGCCAGGGAATTCCGCGACTTCCTGCTCACCAAAGAAGGCGTCGACATAGACCGCAACAGCCTGCATGTGCTGCAGGGTCTCACCAAGCTCCGCCAGATCTGCAACTCCCCTCTCCTGCTCAATGACGCCCAATATTACAGCAGCGACTCCGCCAAAATAGAGGTCCTGCTGGAGCAGATCGAAAGCAAGGCGCCCCACCACAAGATCCTGGTCTTCTCCCAGTTTGTGGCCATGCTGGAGCTGATCAAAGTGGAGTTGACGTCACGGGGCATCCCTTACGAATACCTCACCGGCAAGACCCGCAACCGGCAGGGCAAGGTAGAGGCCTTTCAAAACAATAGCAGCGTCCGTGTTTTCCTCATCAGCCTCAAAGCCGGCGGCACCGGCCTCAACCTCACCGAGGCCGACTATGTATACCTGGTAGACCCCTGGTGGAACCCCGCCGTCGAGAACCAGGCCATCGACCGCACCCACCGCATTGGCCAGCAGAAGAAAGTAGTAGCCGTGCGCCTCGTCACCCCCGACACCATAGAAGAGAAAATGATGCTCCTGCAGGAAAGCAAAGCTGCCCTGGCCGGTGATCTGGTGAAGGCTGATGCGGGTGGGTTGAAAGCGCTGACGAGGGAGGATTTGCTTGGGCTGCTGGAGTAAGCAGGTACTTAAGGAGTTCGTAATTTGATCTGTAGCAAACAAAGCATAACTTAGTAACAGCCGCCGTAGGTAGGTAGGTAGTCTAACAACCGAAGCAGCGACTGTAGCCGGTATTATTGTAAAACAGCAATTTGAATTAGGGAGATCAAGGGATTAGCTGAAAGAAAAATTGTGAATCCAATATGACACAGTAATATAATGGCCCTTCAGCACAAACTGAATAAAATAGAACCAAGGAAACTGTTTTTAATTGACAGCTTAGGAGGGCTGTTATCTGCAATCATGCTGGGCTTGATCCTGACAAGATTTGAAAACACTTTTGGTATGCCAGAAGAGGTGCTTTATCCTTTAGCTTTCATGGCTTGCATTTTTTTCACCTATTCATTCATATGCTTTTTAAGCAAAACAGCTAATT
Organism: Flammeovirgaceae bacterium 311; assembly: GCA_000597885.1. NCBI lineage: Bacteria > Pseudomonadati > Bacteroidota > Cytophagia > Cytophagales > Flammeovirgaceae > Flammeovirgaceae bacterium 311. The sequence continues at coordinate 5,504,029 of CP004371.1, read as the reverse complement.
GGAGGCCCTACATGAAAATTATTGCAATTACCAACCTCATGTACTGTTGCCTCACCATTGTTTTGATAATCTACTTATACCAAAAACTAACTGTTTTAGGCTTGATGTATTTCATTCTCGAAATTATTGTTATAACTGTTCTGGCAATTGTAGAACTAAAAACTGCTGCTCACTTGATGTACAGAAAAGCCTGAAAGCTGTTGATTTTTATAAAAGAATAAGAAATAAAAAAGCCTGCAGCCAGCAAAAACTACCTTTCTCCAGCTGTCTTCAACCCATAATTCACATTATATCATAAAACCTGCGTAGGCTCCTCATAGAGGATGCACGCCGGTTAGCAAAGGAAATAAACAGGATGATAGTGGCTGACGGCAGGCTCTAAGCCAGAACCTAAGCAGGCATATTAACAAAAAATTTACAGGCCTAGCTAAGTCTACCACACTTTGTTAACTTCAAGCCCCGCGACAGTCCCTGCTCCATTTTGCCGACTGTTTGGCACAACTTGAAAAAACATCAATCAGCAGAAATGAAAAAACTCCTGGTATTCCTTTCCATCAGTTTATTGGTATTTGCATGTTCAGAGGAAAAAGATAATATCGCCTACTATCAGGTTGATCCTGTTGAAATGGCCAAAACAGTAACCATCTCCAGGGATAAATGGGGCATTGCGCATATTGCAGGACCCACAGATGAAAGTGTTCTTTTCGGCCTAGCATATGCCAGGGCCGAAGATCATTTCCAGTCGATCGAAGATATGGTGATTGCCACTATTGGCAGGCAGGCAGAAGTAAGTGGAGAAGGTGCCGTTTCCTTCGATTATCAGATCAGGGCATTTAAGGTAGTTGAGCACGCTAAAGCAGAATACGCAGGCTTCAACAATAAAATAAAACTCCTCTGCGATGCCTATACCGCCGGGCTCAACTACTACTTAAGCACCCATCCCGAAGTAAAACCGCAGCTGATCACCCGCTTCGAACCCTGGCATTTACTGGCAGTAGAAAGAATGATGTGGGGTAGCTTTGGCTTTTCACATACAGGCATCAGAGATGACGAAGTTTCGGCCTACATCAATAACAATAGCCTGGAACCGAAAATGGGCTCGAACATGTGGGCGATAAGTCCTAAAAAAACAAAAAACGGAAACACCTATTTAGTGATCAACCCGCACATTCCATCCGACCAGCCTTATGAAGTTCACCTGAAAAGTGAGGAAGGTCTGGATTTTTACGGTGTGATGGCTTACGGGGCTAATATTATCCCGGTGCTGGGCAATAACCAGTCAATCGCCTGGTCGCTCACTGTTAATTACCCGGATATTGGCGATGCTTTCAGGATTACATTTGACCATCCGACTGATACGCTAAAATACAGGTTTGATGATGACTATTTAACTGCGGAAACCTGGACAGATTCTATCAGGGTTAAAACAGACAGTGGGATTGTCAGCAGGAAGTACAGCTTTCTAAAAACCATTCATGGGCCCGTGCTATCCCGGCATGGGAAACAGGGGATGAGCTACCAATCGGTGGGCGTGGAAAATGGCGGAAGTATTCCGCAGTTTTACCAGATGAGTAAATCCACAAACCTAAAGGATTTTAAAGCCGCCATTGCCAGTACCTCTATTGCCTATCATAATTTTATGTATGCCGATAAAGAGGGCAATATCATGTACGTCTACAATGGCACCATCCCGAAAAGGGACGAATCATTAGACTGGTCAAAACCTGTGGATGGCAGCGACCCCAGGAGCCGGTGGAAAGGGTACCATAGCCTGGAGGAGCTCCCGCAGCTGCAGAACCCAAAAACAGGGTACCTGCAGAACTGTAACTCGGACCCCTTTCTTACGACCACAGCCGAAAACCCTGATGCCAGCAAATTTCCCCGCTACATGACCCAGCTGCAGCGGGACACTGAAAGAGCGGAACGATCACGGATCATGCTGGATAGCATGAATGGGATCACCATGGAAGACCTGGAGCGCGCCATCATGGATACCTATGTGCACAGGGCCGGAGAAACCCTGCCAGCGCTTTTTGCTGAATACGACCGGCTGACACAGACTGATCAAGAAAGGGCCCTGAAATTAAGGCAAGCAATAAAACTCTTAAAGGCATGGGATAAGTATGCCAGTGCAGACTCGAAGGCTGCTACCCTATACTTTATCTACGATGAGCTTTTGTTCAAAAACACTATGAATGGCAGCTGGCCGAGGGTTATCGCGCTGGAACAGACCATTGATCTGCTTCAAAAGGATAAGGGGAGCTGGGAGATTGCCTGGGGGGATGTTATGCGGCATCAGCGTGTACAAAATAACAGCCAGTATGGCGTAACTGATTCTTTAGAACATTTCCCCATAGCTGGAGGACCTGGTGGTACAGGAATTATGTTCTGCCTGTGGCCCGGCAGCATAGAGGATAAAGTAGTCAGAAGGTCAACAGGTGGCCATTCCTATGTGGCAGTTATAGAGTTTGGCGACGAGGTGAAAGCAAAATCGATCATTCCCTATGGCGTGAGCAGCCATCCTGATTCTCCGCATTATTCGGATCAGGCAGCACTTTACGCCAAAGGCCAGTTCAAGCAGGTCCTGCTGACAGATGAAGAAATTAATCAGAATTTAGAAACGAGGTACCACCCGGGAGAAAGAAAAAAGTAGTGCCGACCATGCCGGGCTTATCAAAAAGGAGCTGGAGGCGCGGGGCATCCTAATTGTTTAGAGAACACCTAAGGCATAATAGACTCTTAAATTGAGCCATATCCTAAGATCTTTTGCCCCTACATCAAGAGGATAATTATGATCGTAATTAAACATGAGTTTAGGTTCAGCATGGAAATTATGATATGAGAAGGATGTAATAACATCAAATGTCCCATAGTCAAGATTATGTGGAAATGAAAAACCATTTACGGATTGCACAGTGTAGGTTTTATTGGTGTTTATCCAGCTATGTCCCAATCCTAAAGAAACTTCAAATTTTGAATCTGCATCTGATATTCTATAGGAAGCCATTACATTATGATCTGTGATGAATTCTTTTACTGGTCTGGTAAGGTAACCATCTTTAAAATAAACAAGGCCATAACGAAGGTTAGCATTGTAACCTATCGAAAGTCTTGGCATTAACTGATACATAATTCCCAGGTTCCCTCCTGCCTTAAAACGATTAACAATTGCATACGAATATACGGAAGTCATTCCATGATCTATAAGCTCGGGGCTTCTTAAGATTCCTCCTATGGTTAGGAGTAGCCGTTTTTCAATTAAGTTTTCCTGTTGAGAAAAGCCAGGTAGTGAGAGGAGAATAAATAAAATTAAATAAGAATATCTCATACCTGAATAACAGTTTAAGCCAGGAATTGATATAGGAGAATTATGATCAATGTCTCTAATCGACTATCTTTTACATTCTTGTGCATAACAGAAACAATAGCAGCGTCCGTGTTTACCTCATCAGCCTCAAAGCAGGCGGCACCACCCTCACCCTACCAAAGCCAACTATGTATACCTGCTAGACCCCAGTTAAACCCCGCTGTAGTGAACCAGGCCCTCTACCGCACCCACCGCATCGGCCAGCAAAAGAAAGAGGTAGCCATCAGGTAAGTCACCCCCATGCACCATCGAAGAGAAAATGATGCTCCTGCAGGAAAGCAAAGCTGCCCTGGCCGGTGATCTGGTAAAGACAGATGCGGGTGGGTTGAAGAATTTGACTAGGGAGGATTTGCTGGGGTTGCTGGGGGGATGAAGCCTTTTGCCATAATGGCTTTGATTCCTGATGAACACACAATATGTTAGGGTTAACTGGGGCTGCAGATTAGACAGCAGGCTGGACATCTGTTGCTGATATAGTTATTGAACAGCTAATAATGCAGATACAAAGAAGTTGAGTTTAATTCAGGGAGATCAACTGATGATATACTAATTTCGTACCTTAAGAAAAAAGCTTAATATGAACTGGTCTGAATATATAGAAACAAATGAAAACAGAGGGTTTGGCAAACCTGTGATAAAAGGGACCAGATTATCTGTTGAGTTTATCGTAGGATTACTAGCCAACGGCTGGACTGAAGCTCAGATATTTGAGAACTATCCCAATTTGAAGAAGGAGCACCTGCAGGCGGTGTTCTCCTATCTAAATGATTTGCTCAAAGACGAGTTTTTATTTGAGATCAAGAGAAGATCTGCCTAATGAAATTTCTTGCAGATGAGAACATTCCACTCAGACTCATCACACAGCTCCAGGAAAAAGGCTGGGATATAAAATATGTGGGTGCAAAAAATGCTGGCATTGAAGATGAAGAAGTCCTGGATCTGGCTAATCAGGAAAACAGAGTCTTATTAACTTTCGACTCTGATTTTGGTGAGCTTATTTTTAGAAAAGGAAAAGTAGTAAAAACAGGTATTATTTATTTCCGTTTGGATCAGTTCCTACCCGATGAGCCTGGCACACTTTTATTGACTCTATTAGAGGAAGATAGTATAGACTTTCTTGGTAAAATATCAGTAGTCACAAAAGAAAATGTGCGTCAGAGAAAAATAACGGAATAACCCTATGCCCAACACCAGATCAGTGCATATGTGAAGCCGACTATGTATACCTGGTAGACCCCTGGTGGAACCCAGCGGTAGAGAACCAGGCCATCGACCGCACCCACCGCATCGGCCAGCAGAAGAAAGTAGTAGCCGTCAGGTTAGTCACCCCCGACACCATCGAAGAGAAAATCATGCTCCTGCAGGAAAGCAAAGCTGCCCTGGCCGGTGATCTGGTGAAGGCGGATGCAGGTGGTCTCAGGTGGTCTGAAGAGTTTGAAGAGGGAGGAGTTGTCGGGGGTTGTTGGGATGAGGATATTCAAAGCGTGTACTTGGAGTTGTGTCTAACAAATGGTATGTTAGTGGTAGCAACTACTTTAAATTCAGGTTCGGCAAAAGTAACAGTAGCTAATATATCTACTCTAATATATATACCACTGTGGCGTATATATAACATCCCTGGTCCCAGACGCTAAATACTAAAGCACCACAATCATTAAGTTTTAAAGTTTCAAATATTAAATTCATTTAACATTATAAAAATGGATCAAGCATTAGAATCTTTCAAGAAGTTAAATAGTAATATAAATATAGTTGAAGAAACAGAACATGTTAACATAACTAACTTATGGAATGAAAGCACATTTATGTGTCGATTTCAAAAAGATTCTGATTTTGAATTATTAAAAGAAATAGAATTGCCTCTCGAGCTATCTGCAATATATCATAAGTCAGAGCAGATGCTTGAATTTATATTTGCACCATTAAAGGACACAAGCTCTTTCTTAAGCAGGACCACTAGGTTTTATTATAAAGGTTTAGAGTTAACCACAAAATATGATGAACCTTCTGATGCATTAAAGCTTTTGGCAATGGGATTTCGAGAAACAGATTCACCAAGTGAATCTGGATATAGAAATTTGAAAGTATTTAGAGACTTTTATCGCCTAGATCTTCATAATTCTCAAATGAAGACTTATTTTTCTGATAAGAAACCATACTCATTCTTCATAGAAGGAGACTTTAAAAAGATTAAAAATGATTTTATTCCATTATGCAAACATGTTAATGTTTATTCAAGGTTTTTTGATAGAAAGTCTCCAATCATACAAATACATAATATAGAACCTAAGAGTGAAGTATCAAAATTACCTTGCCATTCAAATGATAATGAGTTTCCTAGTGTTATTTCAGCAAGCTCGATTGACCCAATAGCACTTGACTTACTACAAGTTGCTCAAGAGAGTGGAAGTAGTAGGTTAAGATATTTATTTTATTATCAAGTTTTAGAGTACTTTGCTTACTATTACTTAGATGAAGAGTTAAAAAGAAAGCTAACTAATCTTTTAAAGAGCCCAGATATTTTACATAACTCAGCAATTTATTCAAGGACAATAATAGAAGAACTTAAAGATTATTCTAATAATACCACTGATAAGCAGAAGCTAACTAAGTTAGTTTTAGATTATCTAACAGTCGATGATATATTATTAGAGCTTAAATGTAATATCAAATATTTTAGCAATGACTTAGAATTCGATGGAAATTTTAAATTATCAGCAATAATATCTGATGAAAAAACATTGGATAAACTAGCAAGAGAAGGTAAAGAAACTAAGGAGAAGAAAAAGGAAAGAGATAAGTTAAAAATAGACTTAATCAATTCAATAGCAGATAGAATTGAAAAGATTAGGAACGTTTTAGTTCATATTCGAGAAAGTAGAGAAAATAAAGTAATATTACCAACCAGAGCGAATAACAGGAAATTAATACCCTATATGTATTTAATTCGGCGTGTATCTGAGACAATATCAATGAGATATCAAATATAATATAAAAACTGCCCCGCTTGTGCGAGCTTTTAGCTCGTTCCATCCTGCTAAAGTTCATAAGCTTGACTAAGAATAGTAGAGATGATGAAGTAAAATTTATCAAAAACTTAATATGGCAAGAAAACGGCAAAATAATAATTTACCAACTTTTGATGAATTGATCATACCAACACTTGCAGCTCTTAAGAAACTTGGTGGCTCAGGTACGATTGAAGAGATAAACGAGGCAGTTTATGAAATTGCTAATATTTCAGAGGACATTTTAAAAATTCCTCATGATGAAAATGGTCTTCAAAGCGAGGTTGATTACCGACTGGCATGGTCAAGAACCTATTTAAAGAAATTCGGACTCATTGACAACTCTTCGCGAGGTGTTTGGGCTTTGGCCACAAGTGAGCTTGATATCAATAAAATTGACAGCAGTGAAATCGTAAGAACAGTTCGTGAAATCCATAAAAGGACTGAACCAAAAAAGAAAACTGATAAGACAGATGAAACCGATATTTTAGAACAGGAAGCGGAGAACATAACATGGAAAGAGCAACTTCTGGAAATACTGTTCAACATTCATCCAGATGCATTTGAGCGACTTGCACAGCGGCTTTTAAGGGAAAGCGGTTTTGTACAGGTTGAAGTTACCGGCAAGACAGGGGACGGAGGAATTGATGGTAAAGGCATTGTTAGGATCAGTGGGTTTCTAAGTTTCCATGTAATTTTTCAGTGTAAGCGATATCGCGGATCAGTATCACCCAGCCAAATAAGAGATTTTAGAGGAGCTATGCAGGGCCGGGCAGATAAAGGGCTTTTTATCACCACCGGTACCTTTACAAGGGATGCAGTCAAAGAGGCGACGAGAGACGGTGCACCCCCTATAGATCTGATTGATGGAGAAATTTTATGTGATAAGTTGAAAGAACTAAAGCTTGGTGTTCAGACAGAGTTGATTGAATCAGTAAACTTAAAACCAGAATGGTTTAGGAATTTATGATATCCCCGCTGGTGCGAGCTTGTAGCTCGTACTTCTTTAGATTTACCCGAACCTGCTATTATCTTTTAGTAAGCATTTATCTCAAAATTTCATGAGTATCCAGTAAGATGTGAATTGTATACAAGAGGAAGTGAGCGCCAGCTTACACCTGATCTGTTGTCCCTGTAGAAAATGATAGATTGATACGAGCTAAAAGCTCGCACCAGCAGGGGGAAAACTCTAAGTTTCTGATAAAAGGCCGCATGTCACCGTTTGAAATAATAGATCAGGCATAAAAAACCTTCTGTAGACTCTGATTATAAATTTTCGTATATTCCAATATGAATACACTTACTATAAACTTACCTGACAATATAGATTTAGACCCTAAGGAAACAACCATATTCCTTGCAGCTAAACTATATGAGAGTGGTAAGTTATCACTTGGACATGCAGCTGAATTAGCCGGGTTGTCGAAATATGCCTTTGCCGAAATAATAGGAAATTATGGAGTTTCGCTGATAAACTATCCGGCAGAAGATGTGAAAAAAGACGTTTCAAATGCCTGATGTAGTTATTGCAGATACAAGTTGTCTGATACTGCTTTACAAGATTGATGAATTAGACCTGCTGTGTCAGCTTTACGGAAAAGTCATTATTACTCAGGATGTGGCTAATGAATTTATTCATCGGGTACCTGATTGGATTGAGATATCACAAGATGTTGATAAACAACTGCAAGCTCTGCTTGAATTGGAATTAGATAAAGGAGAAGCAAGTTCGATTTCTCTTGCTCTGAAAATCAGGAATGCAACATTGATACTGGATGACCTGAAAGCAAGAAAAGTGGCCGACAAACTTGAACTTATATATACGGGCACTTTCGGGATGATTGTAAAATCAAAGCTAGCGGGAATCATTGAATCTGTAAAGCCAATAATTGTCAAGATTAAAGGCACAAATTTTAGAATATCTGAAAAGATCATCGAGGAAACTTTAAGAGAAGCGGGGGAAAGATAAAACTACTTCCTCCTATCCTTCTCCGCTATTTGAATCCACTCAAAGGGAGAAGTCAAACGTCTTAAGAAAGCAGTTTGCGCCTGTCTGAACTTCTTCAGGAAGTACTCTGCCAGCCTACCTACTAAAAGCATAGCCCGAGCAGAACAGCCGGCGAAATACACCCTTTCTAATCCTTCTATTGCAGCACCACAGAGAGCAATCCCAGTTCAGACGCACCACTACCTACACAGAACAAGACTCAAACCACAAGCCAACCCGCACCAGATCTTACTTCTAATTTGTTTTCTGTTTAACAAATGGTATGTTAGCAGCGGTAGTCATGCAAAGAAAAACCAGTAACGGTTAGTCCATACTATACATGAGCTGATCAGGCAACACCATTAGCGCTGAAGAATACTCTATGAATAAGACCTTACTCATCACCTTTGGCGTGCTAAGCACGATTTTATTTTCCTGTACACGGGATACCAAACTTGCGGAAACAGCAGCAAAGGAAGCCGCTGATAGTAGCACAGTAAGTCGTTTTTTCGAAGGGAAGCTGAAAAACACCTACAGCGCCATCAGTGATGAGGCACAATCATTTGTGTTTAGCAACGCCCGGGATACGGTGCTGATCGGCAAGTACGGCTCTATTATTCAGATCCCGGATAACTCCTTTGAGAATCATCAGGGAATAGCGCCGGCAAGGGTTTCACTTGAATTAGTGGAAGCCCTCACCCCCTATGAGATGTTAAGAAATGGCCTTTCCACCACTAGTAAGGATGGGCTACTGGAGTCGGATGGTATGATTTACCTCAAGGCCCTGAATGAAGCCGGAGAACTACTAAAGGTTGTAACCGGAAAAGAAATTTATCTGGAAATCCCCTCTCTTCATTCTGTACCAGAAATCCAGGTGTTCGATGGCCATTTTGATCAGGAGGGAACTATGGAGTGGAGTAATCCAAAACCAATTGATAAGTATCTGTCGAAAATACCTTTTGAGCTGTTAGACTTTTATCCGGCAGGCCATGAGAGAATGGAGCGGAATTATTCAGCTTCATTAGAAAATAACACCCCAGGAGCCGAAGGTCAATTCCTGTTTGCCCAGTCCGAACAATCCGTAGATACAGTATCAATAGACAGACTTGACTACTGTGGCATCAACAGGGGGATAGTTGAGACGTTGTACAGAAAGCAGCAGGAGTTTCAGAACACGCTAATTTCTACAAGAGAATTTGAAACCAGGATGCAGTACATTCATAAGTCGTGTTACGCAGAAGTATTCCTGCTCTACGTGCAAAACATCCATTTAAACCTTTGGGAAATAGACAGTATGGCACACGAGTACCTCCTGAAGGAAGACAACAACCAGGCAAGTGCTTTCAAAATTTTTAAGGATCAGAGGAAGACAAAGCTCAAAGAGGGCAGTAAAAAGGATCAGGTTTTGGCAAACCATATTTCAAAAAGCATTGAGCAGTATAAGAAGCTTAAAAAGGAGCGGGATTTAAGAAACCTGACAATGCATGCATTTGCCACCACTACCCTGGGCTGGATCAACCTGGATCGTTTTCTGAATGATCCTGCTGCTGTTCCTGTAAATCTCCAAGTCATTGCTACGAATGCAGAAAAAGCGCAACATTGTAAAACTTACCTGGTCTTTTCTTCCATCCAGAGCATTCTTAATTTGCCCAGGCATGATAATGGCGTTTTCTATGCCGGGCAGGCCGGCAAAAGCACTATCAACTTACCAAAAGGCGAAAAAGCCATGATCGTTTCCATTGCAGACGATGGAAACTCACCGATGCTCGGAATTAAGGAAATTATAATTGGCAAGAACGAAAGTGAAACAGTGGTTTTAAAGCAGGTAACGGCAGAACAGCTCCGGCAGCAATTAGCCCAGTACAACCAGCCAAGCCAACCAGCAATCTTATCTAATAAAGCGAATCAGGACTGTTGTGATTGGATGTATCGTGGAATCTCTGCAGAGATTTTTTAGTGGCTTTTAACAAACTCATGAGTCCCCAGCTGGTGCGAGGTTTTAGCATGTTCTATCCTATTCCGCTGTTCGGATTCTACCAAAGGGATGTTCTAAAATTCAGATAGAAAGCAGTCTGTTAGCCCTGGAAGTTCAGTACCGATAGCAGTAGAATTAGCAAGCTCTGCTGTAATAAATGGATGTTACCATACTTTCAAGATGATCAATGCCAAAAATTGAACTCCACACTACTATCAATGCTGATAAACATATCGTATTTGATTTATCCAGAAGCATTGATTTACATAAAATATCAACTGAACATACTAACGAGCAAGCCATAGATGGTATTACCAGTGGATTGATCAGTTTAAATGAATCTGTAACCTGGAGAGCAAAGCATTTTGGTATATACCAAAGGCTCACTTCTAAAATTACGGAATTTGACAGACCTAATTATTTTACTGATGAAATGGTGGATGGGGCCTTCAGACGGTTTAGGCATGAACATCATTTTATTAATTTAAAAAATGGAGGTACGGAAATGATCGATATTTTTGATTACGAATCCCCGTTTGGGATTTTAGGAAAACTGGCTGACAAAATCTTTCTAATGAATTATATGAAAAATTTATTAGTGAAAAGAAACTGTGTGATCAAAGAGTTTTCGGAATCAGAAAAATGGAAAGATTTAAATTAACCTCCTTCCCCCGCTGGTAAAAGCCTTTAGCCTTATCCTATCCCATATTTTTTCTGTGAAGCCAGTAGATATCCCTGGCAGATTTTTTCCAAGATAAATCACCCTCTCCAAATGGTTTTCTCCCCTGGCAGGGGTTGTTTAGTTGAAGGAACAAATCCAGCCAGAGCAGCAATAGCTATTAGCGCCTGCTTAAGGCTTAGTTGTTTTAGTCCTTTTTGTTGTTGGATCACCTCAACATGTAAAGGATCCAGTACATCAAGAGTATCAGCATCGGAGCTCTGTGCTGCTAAATGCTTTAGACAAAACAGCTGCCAGGTAACAATAGCATGTAACTGAATACTTATTGGCAAAAATCTGTTTGGCCAGGAATAATTTTTACATTGTTAACAATTCTGTTTGGAGGTTGGGCTTTTGTCTTTCCGGGTTTTCCTGCCGTAGGGCAGAGAATAGTTTTTATGCTCTATTTTTTATAGATTATGTATTATGCATATAAACTCTATTACTGGAAGAGGCAGGATTAATCAACGAAGGCAAAACGAATAAACATTAAAATTATCCAAGAATTAAAAAAAGAAAGCAGCATGGAATTAGGTGCATTTTCAATTAGTCTCAGCGTCAAGAATCTTGAGGCATCAAAGCAATTTTATGAGAACTTAGGATTCAAAGAGTTTTCTGGCAGTATGAGTCAAAATTTTCTTATAATGAAAAATGGCAACGCTCTTATCGGGCTGTTCCAGGGAATGTTTGAAGGCAACATTTTAACTTTCAATCCTGGTTGGGATGAAAATGCCAGTAACATTGAAAAGTTTAATGATGTAAGAGAGATTCAGCAACAACTGAAAAACAAAGGAATTAAATTAATGAGCGAGGCCGATGAAGAAACTTCCGGGCCTGCAAGTCTTATGGTAACAGACCCAGATGGAAATACCATTTTAATTGACCAACATCGCTAAGGAAATTTCGACCAAATAATAAGAGAGAATACCTACCATCAACATTAGGTAAGCGAAAGTATCTGCCTACAGCCGCCGCCGCTTAACCTGCACTGCTGTGGCCTGTAAAAAAGACAAGCCTGGCCCTTACCATCCCCCCCCTAGTGCGAGCTTGTAGCTCGTTCTTCTCTAAATTTACAAGAACCTGCTATTGCCTTTTAGTACGCATTTATCTTACTATTTAATCAGTTGGCATTAAAGTACTTTTACAAATTCCTCGAATTAGCAGTTTATTAGGAGCAGGACAGGATATTCCTTAAAGAGCGTAAGCGCCCGCCACTCTTTCTTTTCCGGCCATGTGGCAGCATCGGCCTCATTTATGTACCTAACCGCTTATATGGTAAACCGCTATGCCGAAAATCCCGCCTGGCGATGGGCAGCCTTGTCTGGTGCTGCTGTTATTCCCGGCGCAATTGCAGTTTGGCGATATACTTCGGGCAAGCACTTCCCTACTGATGTAATCACAGGCTATGTAGTAGGAGCAGGAGTAGGCCTCCTGGTTCCACATATACACAGGAAACACCTGCCCAAAAACATGTCGCTCAACATTCAGCCTACCTCCTACGGCTCACATGCTGCTCTTACTTTCTAAAGAAACCCCTTTTGACTATTTATTCAGTACCTAACACACTGCCACCAGCCTGTAGGGTTACTACAGCCCTGGCTGGTAAAATAATAGGCTGATTTGCAGGCACAGTGCCAGCCGACTCTGAGTTTTTGGTAGCTGAGCTTATAAACATTTCGTAATTTTCCGGAGCTTCGGAACCGCTCATTGAAATATTTACTGCCCCAGGTGTATCTGCTGAATTAATGAGTACAATGGTATGAGAGCCATTTTGAGCATGTTCAAAAGCTGAAACAGAAATAGCTTCATCAGCTGACTGTGCCAGCACTCTTACCGCTCCAGGCCTGATAAACCTGTAAAAATTTCTGGAAGCATGGTATTTTTTCCCCACCGTCAGATCATCCATCAGGTTGTATGCATCAATTCGGCCCAGGCGACTTCCCTGCCAGAACACCCAGCCGCTCACATCACCAAACAGCAATGCAGACTGAATATCGCTTGCTAAATTGAATGCGCCGGGTGTATCATCTGCTTCCTCCCAGGAATCTACATATCCGGAGGTTTCCGTCATCCAGGCCTTTTTATTGGCAGGTGCCGAAAACTGCTCCTTATGATTGGTCCAGGCTTTTGCCAATTCAGTGCCTGAGGAAGCATTAACCCCATCATGATATCCATGCACAGCCAGAATATCGATGTAATTCATCGCTGTAGGATCTTTTTTAAGGGTGTTATGATAAAAATGAGGATAGTTAATATCCTTTCCTTCCATGGATAGCATATTTTCTGATCCGAAAACCTTTACTTCGGGATGAGCGGCCTTTATAATCGGTATTACGGCATTGATCATTTCTGCATACCAGTGGGTGGTGTAAAAAGTAGAGTTAAAAGTAGTTTGCCAGAAGGCAGGTTCGTTTTGCATGCTCACCGCGTAAACATCCACACCTGCATCTTTATACATTTGAATGCCCTCTATCCACCATTGGGCATATTCCTGATATTTATTGGGATTTAAGGTGCCTCCATCTCGCTCAGGCCAATAATCCCCATCCTCTCCCGGGCCTCTTTGTGCATTTTGATCACCCGCCCAGTCATAATTTGTTGCATTCCACTTAAAAGCTCCCGGCGCAGACCAGGCGGTCAGGATTATTTTAAGGTCAACCCCATGCTGATCTGCTTTTGCCTGCAGCGCCTGCACCATTGGTTTTTGTTTCTCCCAGTGGGCATCCTGCCTGTTCGCATTGTTCCCGGAGGGTGGATTATGCGGGTATAGCTCATTTCGCCAGATGGTGATGCCCAGATCGGCAACGATTTTTTCAAGCCAGGCTTCGCTGTAAAAATGGTTCTCGTTAGGAGAACTCCACCATACATCGCGACCCCCAAAAAAGCCAAAGCCATCCATCGTCTGGAAACGGGTAGCTTTATCAATAGTAATGGCAATGGGATCACTTACAGTAGTATAAGTAGCCGTTATTTCAATATGCCGTGCAGGCATTACAAAAGTAGTTGCCGCCTCATTCGCATCTAATCCGCTGGGGATATCTCCAATCCACTTCTCAAAAATTTCTCCTTGGGAGGGATTGTTGGCAGCAATGCTTACAAGGCTGCCGGAGGCATACTTACCACTGCCACTTCCCCCATTTACTGTTAGCGTAAAAGTAGATTCAGGTTCATTCTCTTTACTGCAACAGGATAGCAATAAAAGTAAAATAAGAGAAAGAGAACCCATTAGTTGTGATCTGTAGCGCATGTCTATATCTGGTATTTTCTTCAATAAAAGAATTTTGTTGAAGAAGGCCATTCTGCTGTGTGCGGTATAGGCATAGCTACTACGTATCCACCCGACCAACTACAGGTTGAGTTTAAAATTTTGAGGGTATAAGTCTCGGATATTCTTGTGGTTTATTGACATGACATTCTTCAGTGTGTGCTTTAACCACTGATAAGGGTTTACCTCGTGCTTTTTGCAGATTGCAAAGAAGGAGTAGATCATTGCTGCTCTTTGTGCAGCTTGGTGTGAGCCAGCGAACAGATAGTTTTTACGGCCCAGTACCACAGGGCGGATGGCGTTTTCCACCAGGTTGTTATCTATTTCCAGTACTCCATCATAGAGATAAGCCGATAAAGCATCCCAGCGATCCTGGCTATAGCGCATAGCTTTGCCAATAGAGCTTTTAGGCAGGGTGGTTTTTACTTCTTTGGAGATCCACTTACCCAGATTGTTAAGAATAGGCAACGACTTTTCCAGCCTTAGCACTTTTCTCTGCTCTGGGGTAAGCTTTTCTTCCCTCGCTGGTGCGAGCTTTCAGCTCATTCCATCCCCCCGCTGGTGCGAGCTTGCAGCTCGTTCTTCTCTAGATTTACCCGAACCTGCTATTGCCCTTAAAGAAGCAATTATCTTACTATTTAATCAGTTGGCATTAAAGTACTTTTACAAATTCCTCGAATTAGCAGTTTATTAGGAGCAGGACAGGATATTCCTTAAAGAGCTGCACTTTTCTGTAAGTATGATCGGCCCTTTTTTCAATTTTCTGGATGGACAGAATACTGCTGCATCTATCCGTATTCAACTAATCCTACCCAATGAAAGAAAGCGGCTGTCGAAACACCTATCCGGGAAGACTATTTTTTATACAGGTCCGGGGTAGACAGCTGCAGGCAGCACCCCGAACTCCTGGAGCTGCCCGTGTAATGGGTAGAAACAAATTAGCTGGCTGTTTCAATGCTTATTGTTTATAGACTTCTATTGCGTTGAGCAGGGGTTGGTCGGAGAGTCCGGTGCCTAGTTCCAGCAGCAGCTGTCCCCTCTCCACCCGCACAGGAATGGCCTCCCGCACCAGACTGTGAGAAGCACCTGCCCAACCCCAGATATCATAATCGCTTGCCCAGCGCTCTCCCTGCACATTGATGTGGAAGGTACGCTGGTATGGACCTGTGTGGTAGTGTTCGCTGAAATAGAGTACCAGCAGGTAGTTGCCATTTTGCAGGCCCGTGAGCTTGTATTGCATTTCTCCCTGGCGGAACTGCAGGTAGAGGGCATCTTCCCTGGTATTTGCAATGTTGATGCCGGTTTTCCTGCCCACGCTGCCACCTTTGACAAAGCGGTCTGCCCCATACACGCTGCCGTTGGTAGCTGTATACGTACTGCTACTGCCAACGTTGATCAGGTAAACAGGCGTAAAGCCGGATAAGTCCAGTGGCTCCTGGGGAATGATGGGGCCCAGTTCATTGAAAATAGGGGTATTTCCTTTGATCAGCATTTTGCTGCGGTCGGTATTTCGGGTTACGATCCGGGAGGGGTTTACAAAGTTGTTGTTGACCACAACGATCTCGCCTGCGCAGTCATTCAGCTCCAGCCCAATCCGGCTCTGTGTTTCAGAAATGGGATCGTAGTTTCCTTCGTATTGCACATTGTCTACATAGGAGAAAATCGCGGCCCCCAGCGGGCTGCCATACGATCCTGTCTCGCGGCGGTTGTTGATCCAGCGCCAGTTCTTCCGGCGGAGGGCTTCTTTTCCATAGCAGCGCAGGGTGGTGCCCCTGTAGGTATTGTCGTGAATGTAGACATCGCTCACATTTCCGCGACCGCCGGCAGCTACTGCATTCAAAAATCCAAACAAGACTGAATTTCTGATTTCAACGCCCTGCACAATACCATCGCGGGTGTGCGGCTCCAGGTCGATGGCCGAACGTTTGGCGTTGTCGATCCTGACCCCGTCGATCAGGACGTTACGGCAGTGGTTGGCCATGGCTATCCCCTGGCGGCCGGCCCATTTTAAATGGCAATTGAGGATCTGGATATTCTCAGAAACCGGCTTGCCTCCTATGTAGATTCCATCGCCCCATGTTCCAAAGGTGCTTACATTTTCCAGTACTACGTTTTTGCAGCCCCGTAAATCAAAAGCATGCTCAAACTCCCAGTAAGGCACGTAGACCGGAAACCCAGCCCGATCCTTGGGGTTGGATTTACCCAGCGGCCAGAAAGGGGGAGTATGTTCCTGACTGCTGCCCAGCAGCGGACCTTCCGTATAGTTGGAGCCTTCTACCCGGATATTGCTCACCCGCAGATTTTCGCACTGGTGAAACCACCAGGTGCGGCGGTGGGAGTAGTTGCCCTTGTTCACGTTGCCTCCATAGGGAACTGCCGGCGCCGTGGTGTAAAAACAAACCGGATTTTCCGGATCGGTGGTAATGTGCCAGCCTTTTTTGTCCCGCAGGCTGAACACCCCATTTTTCCCTTTAGGATCGTTCTGCCGATCTCCTTCTGCTTTTACGCGGCCGCCTTTGGAAAAGCGAATGATGTGAGGATTCTCGGGATCATCGCTATTAGGAATGGCATTCAGCTGGTTGAGAATGTGAAGCGTCTGGTCCTCTTTACTGTTAGGACTATAATCGATCTCGTAGATTTTGTGTGGGGCTGGCAGTCGGCGGGCGGTAATCTCAATGATATCGACTGTCTGTCCGTTTACCTCCCGGTGCAGTGTAAAGAGATTGCCACCCTCGGCCAGCAGGTTTTCCAGTAATAAGTTGAGCCGGCTTTGTTCCAGGACAGCGATCAGCCTGTTTTTACTGGCAGGAGCCTCCAGGGGCCTTTTGAAAATTTTAATGTTCATGTTTCGTGAGGGTTTCCATATCTACACACGGTTCAACAGACTTTTGTAGACCCTTATTGTCTTGATACTATGTAATCACTACCTTTTTGCAAATGTTGTTCACCGGTTTTATCAAATATTTAGCAGTAAGGCTATAAATATATAATTATATATGCACGCATGATTATTAATTCCTGAATGGGGTGGTTTGAGCAAAACAGAACTATCAATGAGGTTGAAAGCTGCAGGTATTCATTTAAACACATTCGCCACCCCCGTGATGAATTCTATTTTCTAAGACCATAAGTCCTGATAAGCATCTTTATCACCTGTTTCCTAATTTCAGGAGAACTGCCCTTGTAGGATACTCCTACTGAAACTGCTTTCTGCAATCGGCACAACGGAAATTCTGCTTACCATTTTTCTTCTGCACGGTTTTCTGAGGGCGAGCTATCTCTTTTTTTCCGCGTTGAACAGGAGTATCCTGCGCTCACCCAACAACAGCTTCTACCAAAAAGATTAGTTCACTTTCTTTGGTAAAGAACACGTTTTCGATGGGGCTTACCATCTACAGGCCTTTTAAAACTTTAAATCATAAATGAAGCCACTCAACCTTATCATTCTACACCTATACAGGCGGTCTTGATGGAATAACAATGGGTATTTACCAATTCAAATTTCACCAATTCCTTACCATCTCTATGACTACAAGATGCTAGGGCTACTTTTTATTGACCACCCCTTCTGCTTAGGAACCCTTTAATAAAGATGGAGAAAAAGCTGTATGCCGAGAATCATCACATACAACTTTTAATTCGTGTACGTCCGCTTTTCCATAACAGCTTTATAACCATACGTGACCATCTCTAAAAATCTTATGTTCAAATTAAAGAATAAAGAATATTTCAGCTCTTTTACACCAGCTTTAAAAGTAGGTCAGGAGAGTAGAATAATCTGGATAGATTGCCTTTTCTTGGGCAGCATACTTTTACTTTTACAAGCTTTTATTATATGGGGGTTAGGCTTCTATAGTGATGATTGGCATTTCTTAGCCGTTTTCCATAATGCTTCTGATAAGAGCATAAGCAGTCTAATTTATAACTTTTTCGTTCAAGACCTCAACGTCAGAATGAGACCTGTGCAAATTGTTAACATGGTCTTTTTATATAAATTATTCGGCACAAATCCATTAGGTTATCATGTAGTCAACTCACTTTTCATCTTATCGGCAGTTATACTTCTCTATGTTAGCCTCATACTTATGAAGTTACCGCGCTTTATTGCCATTGGCATCGCGGTAATATATGCATTCCTACCACATTTTTCCACGGATCGGATTTGGATGGCCACTTTTCATACAAACCTAAGTATTTCATTCTTCTTCTTAAATTTTATTGCGATAGTTCAGTCCTTAAAAACGAAAGGAAAAAATTCATGGTACTGGCTCTTAGTTAGTTTGTTAAGTGTAATGCTAAGCATTTTAGCTTATGAGGTTGTTATACCTTTATTCTTAGTCGTTTATGCAGTATTTTTATGGAAGGGGAATAAACGGTTTAGCTTTTCATTCAAAGCTTTAAATAAAAAAACCAATTTAGTAATACTCTTCAATATAGTGGTATTCAGCTTATGTGTTTTGTTTAAGGCCTGGATATCAGTCAGAACCGGAGGTTTCTATACCAGCTATAAGCAGCATCTATGGTATGTCTTTACCTCGGTCATAAAGAATGATTTTATCACGTACGGCTTTAAACTACCTGTGGTGATTTGGAAGATCTTTAGGAATTATTATAATGGATTGTTGTTAGCTGTAGGACTGCCTTTAGGCATACTGATTTTTCTATACATTCAAAGACTATTTCTTATTCTGTTCAAGCCTCAGGATTGGCTAAAGATAATATTAGCTGGCATTGTAGTTTATTGGGCCGGTTATGCGATTTTTTCAACTACAGCGGCTTTCATGGTCCATCCGACCGGGATATCAAACAGGATAGCCATGGCTGCATCAATAGGGGTCGCTACTTGTTTTTTAGGAGCCATTGGATTTACCTCCTCCTTGCTTCCATCATTCCGTGTAAAAAAGTACTTCTTTTCTGCAGCCATCGCATGTTTAGGGACTTTTGGCTTTATGATCAATTACACTATTGCTACCTTTTTTCATAGAGCCTATCCTATTGAATTAGAAATAATTGCAGACTTACAGAAAAATGTACCGGTTTTATCGGGGAACTCAGTCTTGATACTTGACGGAATTTGTCCTTACGTTGGCCCCGCGCTAGTTTTTGAGACCAGTTGGGATGTTACAGGTATGTTACGGATAGCCTACAACCTAAAGCAGGTAAGTGGAAACATTCGCACTTATACATTTAAGTACAATCAGAAAGGCATCACTACAATTATATATGGGCAGGAAACATTCTATCCCTTTAATGAAAACCTTCTACTTTACAATTACCTAACTAAGCAGAAAGTGGTACTGGCAAATTTTGCCGCAGCAGATGCATATTTCAAGAATACTGAGTTTACGCCTGATAGTTGTCCTCCCGGAACAGAAGGCAGCGGCGTAGCTATCTTTTAAAGGTTGTCTCGTTCTCTTCATGCTTACGGAAGGGGGAAGGGTAAAAGGCTCATGCTGGCATAGCAGTAAGTGTGGTGGCAGAGGTGGAAAATAACAACCTGGCCTGCCAGAGATAAATATGGAAGCTGGTGTTCGAATTCCAGCACAGGTACAGGTTGATGGTATGTGGAGCAAAGCTAGTTAAACCATTTTATCTGAAGTTTTAGAACCCCTGACGCAACATCAAAGTGATAAGCCTTGTGCAATAATATTCCCTGATAAATTCTCTTGGCTGTGGCCTAAAAGGTATGATAGTTTCTATTGTATAGGATCAGCTTCATTTGCAGCTGGTGATACTTTTGTTTTTTAGAGAAACAAGTGGTTCTTCTGACAAGTCTTCTATTTCTGGCTCTAAGGCTGGTGTTTACGCCCTCTATGTGATTGTTGCCTGATTTTCCAATTAAATGCTTTTCAGCAGGCAGTACCGCAGAAAAAGCTTTCCAATCATCTGTACAGAAGAGCTTAATTTGAAGTTCATCAAGCTGCTTGTAAAGCAGTTCAACGGTTTCTATGCTTCTGTCGCCCCACTGCCAGGCTGCGCGCCCCGAGCCAGGATTTCATCAGTCTCAGGAGCATAAGCGTAAAGGAGCCACTGCTTGTTTTCTTTGCTCTTCATGAAGCTATAGAGCTCATCTATCTGCACCAGGTCATAACTGCTTTGCCAGTGCTTAAAGCTTAGTTGTTGCACTTTCTGCCCCAGAATCTTCAGGACCGTTTGCCTATGTACACCAGTGATAAACTGGATATCTCGTAGGCCACAGTTCCTAATCAACATCTTTACTACCTGCTTTCTAACTTCAGGAGAACTGCCCTTTTAGGTATACTCCTGCTGAAACTGCTTCTTGCAATCGGCACAACGGAAATTCTGCTGGCCATTCTTCTTACGCCCATTTTTCTATATCTTAGAACTACGGCAGACTACGCGCACCGGCAGGGGCAGGTGATTGAGAGTGTTACTTCGCACATAACCCTCTCTAAACCAAACCCTACTGTTTTTATTCACCTATCATACATTTTAGGCCACAGCCAAAAAGAATTAGCAGACTTGAAATTAAAAGGAGATAAAAATAAATAAAACCTGCACACCACAATGCATACAGGTTATTGGGCATAAATTGGAAAATTCAGGCTTTACAGCCCCTTATAATCAGACTGCAAGCAGAAGTTGAGGTGCCATTTAATGCTTAATACCCTGTATGCGGAACGTTATGTACAGGCCAAAATATTAATAAGAATGAAAAAAACGCTCTATGATTTGACTAAAGATGAATGGAACACTTTGTTTCCCATTGAACTGGTTGACCATGATCCTGCCTGGAAAGATATTTTTGAGAAAGAGAAAGAGCGAATAATTGAAAAAGTTGGAAAGCAGGCGATTTTGCGGATTGAACACTTTGGGAGTTCGTCAATTCCTGGTATCAAATCCAAACCCTATATCGACATGTTGATTGAAATTCCGAAAGAACTGCTCTTTGACGAAAACTTAATTTCCCAATTTACAGATTTAGGGTATTCTCATTTTAAAGTTCCAGAAAGAGATAATATCGGGGCTTATTCATCCTTTGGGAAAGGATATAATCTTGATGGTAAAAAGGAACAGATTTTTCACATTCATATGTGCCCAAAAGAAAACTGGATGTGGAAGCAAATTGGCTTTCGAGATTATCTGAGTCTAAATAAAGATAGGGCAAAAGAGTATGAAAATCTTAAACTCGAATTGGCCTCTAAATTCAAAAATGACAGAGGAGCCTATGTATTAGGAAAGACGGCATTTATCAGAGAAACATTAATCTTGATAGATTAAAAGTGTAAAGTTGTAGCTGGGCGCTATCTAACAAATGATTTTTTTAGCTGCAGCAACCATAAAAAATATAGCAGCAATAGAATGAGCATGAGTTGTTATATTTGTTAAACAGCTCCCCGAACTGTTGATACAAAGAAGTTGTGCTTTCTTAAAAAGAGATGGGTATGAAAAATCTTCTGTTGTTCAGCATATTAAGCATACTGACCCTATCTGTTTATTCCCAGGAAAAGAGAAATCCGGTTTTATTAGCGCCTGAATCCGGAGATTCACTTGATCTTGGGATTGGGACAGCTATCATCAAAATTTATGGAACCTCCACCAACAACGCATATTCTCAACTGGAGCTTATAGAGTTTCCTGGTTATAGTACTCCTTTGCACCTTCATCCATTGTCTGATGAGGTTTTTTATATAATTGAAGGTACACTAACTGTTTACATAAACGGCGAAACACAAGAACTACAAAAAGGCAGCATTTTAGTGATTCCAAAAGGCACCCCTCACGCCCAGGGAAATTTTACGGATAGAAAAGTAAGAGTGTTAATAACACTAAGTCCTTCCGGTTTTGAGAATTTCTTTGTTGAAAGAGCCGCTATAGTGAAAAAACATCCTCCAGGAACTGAAGAATATGGAATGAAGATGATGAAACTTGGGGAAACCCATGACATTAAAGTACTTGGTCCCAGCCCCTTTGAAGAGGAGTAACAAATCTCAGCAATATCCCACGCAGGTGGGGCCACCCTGCGGAGATGAGGACCCCATTTAAATAATTATGTGATAGCTTCTAATAACAGCTGATTTTTTTTGTAAATGCATCTAACCCATAACTTAATGATTAAGAATGATTTTTATAACGCAATTGATTTACATCAAAGAGGGCCAGGAAAGCGTATTCAACCAGTTTGAAGATATTGCCATTCCAATTATTTCAAAATATAATGGCCGACTATTGCTGAGAGTGAGGCCCCATGATAACTCCTTTGTTGAAAATCAGATTGATAAACCTTTCGAAATTCACCTGGTAGAGTTTGCTTCTGAGCAGGATTTTGAAAACTTCAAACATGACGATGAACGCAAGAAGTTTCTGCATTTAAAGGAACAATCCATAAAGACATCCATCCTAATCAAAGGGATGAAATTATGATGATAAGCTTGCAGCAGCACGGGTTGCAGGGATTAATGGGGCAAGGTACGCCTGAAAGGTAGTACCTGGAGTTCTGTCTAACAAATGGTATGTTAGGGGCTATAACTATGGCAACTATGATAGCAATTTCAGCGGCAGTAGCTGTTGTTTATATGTAAAGGATACCCGAATTGCTGATTTAGTAAATATATACGCCACTGTGGCGTATATTCTATAAAGTTAGCGTTAATACATAAATAATTTAAAATAAAAATACAAAAGCATGAGCGGAAAAGTTAGACAGGGAAGTTCAAGTATGGGAAGCGTAATTTTTAATATTGAAGGGAGGGTTTCAATAGTATTGTGTGCATTAATTGCAACTGGAAATACATAATTCGGATTACAGCGAAAAAAGTACTACCGCTAACAACGCCTAAACGCCAGTCTTCGGCCGGGGGCCTCGCCCGCCGTTTAGCCAAGTCCGTTAGCCGTCACCTACGCGAAAAGTAGAACTGAAAGCTATAGGGAAAGAAGATTTTTTGTCAACACCCACAAGAATTTATCGGAAACAGTTTTTAGAACTACTATTCAGAACTAAAAAAATAAAAAAAGAATAGCTATTATGAAAGCAATTGGATTTAAAACGTCATTACACATTGATGAAGCGGATAGCTTTATTGAGTTTGAAAAAGAAATACCAACCGCGAAAGGAAAAGACATTTTGGTAAAAGTTGAAGCCATATCGGTCAACCCTGTAGATTATAAAATAAGAAAAAACAGCCTTAAAGACAAGCAACAGGATACTCCGAAGGTCATTGGTTGGGATGCTATCGGCACAGTAGAGGCTGCGGGCGAAGAAGTTACAATCTTCAAGAAAGGTGATAAGGTATTCTATGCAGGAGACCTTACAAGAGATGGCTCTAACCAACAATATCAGTTAGTGGATGAACGTATTGTAGGATTTGCACCGAAAAACATAAGCATTGAACAAGCTGCTGCCATGCCGCTTACTTCACTTACTGCCTATGAAATGTTTTTTGACCATTTACAATTAAGTAAAGAAAAAGATAATGGCAAAGCCATTCTTATTATTGGCGGTGCAGGAGGTGTTGGTTCAGTTGGCATCCAACTGGCTAAAAAGATCTTGGGGTTAACAGTTATTGCCACCGCTTCAAGAAACGTTACAAATGATTGGTGCAGAAAAATGGGGGCAGATCATGTAGTCAACCACAACAACCTTATTAGTGAGGTAAAAAATATTGGCTTTGAACAGGTGGACTTTATTGTAGACTTTGTAAACCTAAATCAATATTGGGATGCAATAGTAGAACTCATCAAACCGCTGGGAAAGGTAGGTTGTATCAGCGACCCAACAGGACCTGTCCAATTAAATCAGCTAAAAAGAAAGAGTGTCAGTTTTTATTGGGAGCTGATGTTTACGCGTTCTATGTATCAAACAGAAGACATGATAGAGCAGCACCACATTTTAAACAAAGTTTCGCAACTGCTGGATGATGGCTTGATACAACCAACACTTAATACCACTCTTGAAGGCTTGACTGCCGAAAACATGAAAGAAGCGCACCGTTTATTAGAAAGCGGCCAAACAATAGGAAAAGTTGTTGTGAAATTCTAAAAGGCAAAGCCGCATATTAGCCATTCAGGCTGGCGCAACCAATAACGATGCGATACTACCTGAACAAAAAGGCGGACGGCTAACAGCGCAACTACGCCATTATTCCAGCCAATACTGAACAGTTTCTATATACAGCCGCGTCTATACGTAGCACTCCTGGCCCCGACAAAAGAAGGTCGGAGCACTAAATTTTTAGCCCGAAATTTTAAATGGCTGTGTATTTTTTGTTTTGTTGATCGTTTACGTTTCTGGTACTATATTGGCCTTAAACCGCCATTTTTTGAGCCCTCCTAACTAAGTCCAAAATGAAAAATTTTGATTTTTCCATCACAAAAAGAACCTTCTGCTTTCTAACTGTTGTAATCCAGATCTTATTTATCATGGATGGCTATGGCCAGCTTGCTACTGTGGATAAAGATATAGACAGGCACCGAAAAGGGAATCTCATCATAAAAGCAAAACCGGGTGAAAAAGTTAGTGTTGAACAACAAGAGCACGAATTCTGGTTTGGAGGTGCTATAAGCAATGGCCTGGCTGATGGTTCTATGTCGGAAAGTGACCTCAGGCAATACAAAGAGAAGTTCCTGCAAAACTTTAATTCCGCTGTAACTGAAAATGCAGTGAAGTGGCTTAGTATGGAGCCCCAAAAGGGTGAGGTAAATTACCAGGTGGTAGATGGAATTTTAAAGTGGACAGAGGAGAATAACATCCCCCTCAGGGCCCATAACATCTTCTGGGGAATTCCTCAGTTTGTACAGCCTTGGGTAAAGGAGCTGGATGACCAGGAGCTCCGGGAGACCCTGAAGAACAGGGCTGAAACTATTACTTCCCGTTACAAAGGCCGATTTGCGGAATACGACCTGAACAATGAAATGGTTCATGGGAACTATTATGAAGACAGGCTTGGCACGGATATCACCAAATTAATGGCGCAGTGGGCACATAAAGGAGACCCGCAGGCAAAGTTATACTTGAATGATTATGATATTTTAACTGGCAATAAGCTGGACGAGTTTATGGCACAAATCAGGGGTTTCCTAAAACAGGGAGTTCCTATTGCCGGGATTGGTGTGCAGGGACATCTGCACGCAGAAACCTTCGACCGCAAAGAGCTTAAGAGGGCACTGGACTCACTGGCTATTTTTAATTTACCGATCCGTATAACAGAATTTAATATGCCCGGCCAGCGATCTAAGTTCTACGAAGACAGAAACCTGGTGATGACACCTCAGGAAGCCGAGTTAACTGCAAAGGAGCTGGTGGATTATTACAAAATATCTTTTGCCCACCCGGCAGTGGAAGGTATCCTGATGTGGGGATTCTGGGAGGAGGCCAACTGGATTCCTGCTGCATCGCTCTATAAACGCGACTGGTCACCCACTCCAGCCGCAAAGGCCTATCAAAATCTGGTATTTAATGAATGGTGGACCAAGGAATCCGGAAAGGCCAACAAGACAGGTGTTCTTACCCTCCCGGCTTTCTACGGTAAATACAAAGTCACCGTTAATGGAAAAACAAAAGAAGTTGATCTTACCAAAGAGAAAGGAGAAGCTATTGTTGACTTTACCAAGTAGCAGTTTATTTTCTATACTTCTGGCAAATAAGACAAGGGGCACCAGGAAGAACTTAATAGCCTCGCTAACAACCAGTGTTTTCAGAATCGCTTGGTGATAAAATACATAAATCATAATTCACCCAACAGAATCATACAAACCATCTGAAATAAAAAGGCAAGTTTGTTATCTTTTCAAAGAAGTTACCTGCAAGCAAAACAATTACGGAGCAGACAATCAATAGACTTCAATGGGATTTGGCTGCAATTTACTTTTTGTGTTTGTTCTAGTGCCATGTAGGCATACTGGTTGGAACAACATGGAGAAGGTTGACGGCTTGGTCAGGATCAATGGAACACGTGATAAACTCATCCCCTACATAGCCGGCTCTGATACTGTTGCGATAAATAACGGGGAGCATTTTATGATCGTAGACAGGGCAAAAGAGATCAGCAGCATATTGGAAAAACCATAATAACGCAGCTAAATAACACAAAAGCATGATGGCACTCGCAGTATTTACCGGCCTGCCATGTACCCTACTATGTCAGGTGATCAAATCGCTTAAGCCGAACCAAACCTTGCAGATCCCTCTTCACAAGAAATGTGAGATTGACAATGAATCAGGATTTAACTCTATACTATAAGGAAAGAGCAAAAGAATACGATAAGGTCTATTCGATTCCTGAAGAGCAGAATGACCTGGTTAAAGCGACAGAAATATTTCAGAAGCTGTTTTTTCAAAAACATGTTTTAGAAATTGCCTGTGGTACGGGTTACTGGACAGAACAAATATCAAAATCGGCTACGTCAATATTTGCGACAGACATCAACGAAAGCGTTATTGAAATTGCAAAAAGTAGAAAGATATTTGAAAATGTAGTTTTTGAAGTGGCTGATATGTATTCCCTGACTCCTAAAGCCAAATATGATGCTTTGTTTGGAGGCTTTATCTGGAGTCATATCCTGCTTCAAGACCTTGATGACTTTCTTGATAAAATCACTGGTTTTCTAAAACCTAATGCGACAGTTGCATTCATAGACAGCAAACAGGTTGAAGGCAGTAGCCACAGCATTAAGGGAATAAGCAAGACAGATGAACAAGGCAATACATATCAGACAAGAAACCTTGAAAATGGCGCGAATCATCTAGTTTTAAAGAATTTTCCATCACAAGAGTTTCTTATTCAAAAACTAACAAAATTCTCAAAACACATTAACTATATTGACTTAGAATATTATTGGATTGTGTTTTATAAACTGGATCATAAGGAATAAAATACTGCCTGTAACAAAGTATATTCAAAAGCGGGGCTGACTCAATATTAGTAGGCTGACGGAAGAAATTTAACATTTGTAATGCTGTTTATAGTTAGCACAAAAATCCCCTCCTTCGGCAATACCCGCACCGTTATGCCCAACCTAAATAAATAACAGAAAGGATAAATGACTGTATATCCAGAGCGCGTAGTATCTAAATGACCATCATTCATTTGAGTAACACTTATGAAATCTCTTTCTTGCATTTTTTTGACTGTACTCTTCCTACAATCTTTTGTACCGCTCTATGCGCAGGATGCCCTCTATTGCCTGGAGCTGGAACAAACAAAGTTCGAGCAGTTCGATGTCCTCAATCAGGATATTGAAGATAAAAAGATCATTCTGCTTGGCGAGCATCATTATATGGCTGCTAATACCCCTCTGCAGACAGATCTTTTTATTCATCTGAATAAACAGGTTGGGGTGAGGCATTTGCTGATTGAGTTCGGCCGAGCAGAGGCCTACCTTTACAACCAGTACCTGCAGACGGGAGATGAAAAGTACCTCAACAAGACCTTTGCGGGATTCAGCAGGTATAAGGAATTTTTTCCGGGCTGGAGGAAATTATATGCCTATAACGCTGGGCTCGATAGCGGCAAGAAGATGGTGGTGCACGGGCTTGATATCGAACGGGAGCCCGGGCTCTCTGCTTCCATGTATGCGCTGTTATCGGCCTATGAAAATAATCCGTCAGTAAGCAGCCTGCGGGATGCTATCAAACTTCGGCTGGATACCATTGGTATTGAGCGGGACACTAAGGAGTACACCTTTTATCTGAGAGAAAAAATAGCTGCACTATCCCTGCCTGATGGTGAAAACAAAAAAAGCATTGATTACATCCTGGGCAACAATTCATTTTTTTCCAACTTCATGCAGCGGGATAAATACATGGAGCAGACGTTCCTGGAGCTCGACACTACTGATGAAGTATACCTGGGACAATTTGGCTTCGGCCACACTCAAATGAATAATGGGGAATATCTGGCCGGCTTATTAAGCAAACATGAAAAGTATCAGAATAAGATATTGATCATGAATATGTATTATATGGATTCAGGTAAGGCCCACGCTCTTAATGATTTAGCCGACTGCCCGGTATTTCTGTACAAATTTGATCTTTCTGATGACAAGCTAGGGGCGTTTGGTGAGCGGGGACAATGGGCAATAATTCTTAAGGATCAGAAGCGCTATTCACAAATTGAATAAATTTATTTCAAAAGCTGTTACTGGTAGTTTTTTGATCCGGATTCGCCTATAAATCATCGTATGCATGTAACATAAAATGCATCAGGCATCAACATCATTCCAGATGAAAACTCCATCGATAAGCCAGGACTGCGAGATCATCACAGAAAGAATTTAAATTTTTCCAGAAGCCTGGTTTTCTCTGCATGCTCTGATCAGGAACACCTGAAAAAAATGGCGGGCCCCAGATGGCTTTAACAACACTTTTAAAGAATCTGATTTTCGGCCCGGATAAAGGAATGTAGTGGCAGATTAACCACAAACAGGAAAATCCTTCCGCTCATGGAAACATTGCTTGCTCCCCCAGTTACCATTGCATAAATTCAGCCAATACCCGGAAAGGAGTGTCTGCTGAATTGTTTTACCTGCTTTGCCTCTGTTTTTAAGCGATCTGATGCATAAACTAGCGCTTCTCATACTGATCACAATTCTTTACAGGCGAAAGCCCTCCTGACCATAAAAAACAGCTGATCCTTAACAGGATTATTTGGTAGGGCAAAGCTTGACAGGTTCTTAATCAATTCCGGCTTAACTGACAGGTACACAATATCAGTCTATCAAACAGTATTGGGAACAGGCATACAATTCCAAACAAGCATAAACGTAAAGCAAATGAACAGGATGAAAGCTTTTACAAAAACAAAATATGGAGGACCAGAGGTACTCCGATTGGAAGAGGTGGAAAAGCCCTCTTTGAAGAAGGATGATTACATCCTGATTAAAGTGATGGCCAATTCAGCCAATCCTGCTGACTGGCATATTCTTCGGGGAAAACCTTTTTTCGCTCGCTTTTCTTCCGGATTGTTCAAACCCAAAGATAATATTCCGGGAGCCGATTTTGCAGGCATTGTGGAAAGAGCAGGAAGCAACGCAACGCACTTTAAGGCTGGAGACAGCGTGTTTGGTGAGTCACTCAAGGGAGGAGCTTTTGCTGAATATATTAGTTTGCCGGCAAGTGTTTGCGCCCTCATGCCGGAAGGAATAGATTTTTCCACCATGGCAAGCGTACCCATTGCCGGGTTAACGGCATTGCAGGGGCTCATCAAACATGGACAACTCAAAGAAGGAGAATCAGTTTTGATAAACGGTTCCTCTGGTGGTGTTGGGCATTTTGCTGTTCAAATTGCAAAAGCGTATGGCGCTACAGTAACCGCTGTCTGCTCTGGCAGAAACATTGACTTTGTAAAGATGCTAGGCGCAGACTATGTGATTCCATACGATCAGGTAAACATCCATCAACATGATGGGAAATACGACCTTATTGTAGATACCCACGGTAATCTTTCCCATAATGACTACAGACGCATGGGGAAGCGAGGCGTTATGGTAGGGTTTACAACCATGGGCCACATGATGTCTGTGCTTTTAAAAAGAGTATTTAACAAATTTCCTTTGGTTCAATTTACTGCTGAAGCCAACACACAGGACCTGGAAACATTGGCGTCACTTATTGAAAGCAGGAAAATTAAAGTACACATAGACAAGACATACCCCTATGAGGAAATTCCGGCGGCCATCCATTATATAGAAGCCATGCGTACAAAAGGAAAAGTGGCAATGGTTTGGAAAGACATTAACGACCAAAATTATATGGACCAGAAAGCAACAGGCGCGGCCTCATTTCTGTAGCAAAGCAATTGAATCCAACCGCCTTTTCAAGTTCTTGTAACATTCGGGGAGTTTATGGATGAAAAAACAAAGCTGATCTTTGGATCAGGCGATGCGTGTAACAAAGTAAGACATTTTGTAGTCGGGAAGAACGAGGAAAACTTTGACAAACTTGAAAATGAATTGTCGGGAATGATTTCCTAATAATATGCCAGCCGCCAACGCTGCCTAACAGAAATACCAGCTTTAAGCCCCGGATGGTGTGATTTTTAGCTACTACAACTTTAGAGGTTAGCAGCGGTAGAATTGCTCCCCTTTCTGAACCAACACCATCACTTAAGGTTAATACATTGTCAAATCAGTTCCAGATGAGGTTGTTGTTTTATTTTGTAGCCTTGTGTAGCCTGCTTTCATGCAGGGAAAAATCGAATACCACAGCTGTTGAAGAATCCATCCCAACAGAGCTGACAGGCGCAGAAGAATCTGCTCCTGCTTATGCTGCAACATCCCCAGCTATTGAGACCATTGAAGACATCAGAGAAGCGTATGCATCCGTGGTTTCCAAAATAGAAAGCAATTCGATGGATTCTACCTACTTTGGGTACAACTGTAATGGCGAAAAAAGTGGCAATGTCCGCTATTACTCAGAAAACGGACAGCTCCGCATGATCAGACACACCTACAACGAATACAGCCATCATTCCGCAACGGATCATTACTTTGTAAAAGACAGCACCCTGTTTTTTGTCCATTTCAACCGCATGTCGTGGAGTTTTGATTCACAGGCACAGGATCCACAGGCCACAAAAGATAAGACAACAGAAAAAAGGTTTTATATCATCGACAACCAGCCGGTAAAGTGCCTTGAAAAGAGCTATACTACAAGATCGGCAGCGGCCGATAACCCTCAAGCAGAAACGGTGGCCAACAAAGAGGTAAACTGTCCTTCCCTGGATCCGGTCCTGGAAAGCTATCGCCTGCTTGTACAACACAGGCATCAGCAGGATAGTATTAGCTGCCTGGAAGATTAACATTATCCAAACAAGACTTTCCTGTTTTTGCGAAATGAAAACAGGGTAAATAGGGGACAAAGCACAATTTTGCACCAATATTAAACCTGACGGTCACCCCCTGCTGCTGCTGCGAACTTTTATCCTCCACTTCTCTTAATTTACCCAAACATGCTGTTTCTTTATATAGCTTCCATCATGGAATTGCACAGTCAGTTGCAAGGAGTGAAATGCGCACAAATGATAGAACACGAACCTGCTCCCCATGTAGAAAGCGTGGCAGCCTGGTATGAGCTAAAAGCTCACCCCAGCGGGAATGGAATCCTCCAAAGGCAATCTCCAAATTTCAGATAGAAAGCAGTCTGTGCCTGCTAAAACATATTGAGTATTCCTCTGCCACTCTATCCACCTAAATCTTAATTATAGCAGAATCACCAGTGGGGTAAGCTCTTTCCGCAAACAAATCATAGCAGCACCCCTCCTACTCCCCCTATTCCAGCAACACGATGGGAAGCAGCCCAATTTCACCTCCATCACAACGGGCACTGGAATAGACTTGGTTCTCATGCAAGCCTGCAAGAGAATGTACTAACAATTTGATTTCTATTTAACAAATGGTATGTTAGTGGATATATCTATAGCTAGTATACTAGCAGTTTCAGCGGCAGTAGCTGTAATATTTGTATAACAGCTACCTGAGCTGTTGATATAAAGAAGTTATGCTGCATCAAAGCTCATTATGAAAAATCACTGGAATATTCTTGTCTTAGGTTTTCTGATAATGAGCTGTACTTCTTTCAAAGAAATAGAGCGATCAAACAGAGACTATGTTGATGAAGCAAATATGTTCAGTTTGGCGGGTGTCTATGAAAGTATACCTCATAAGTTAGGAAACGTCGTTTACCTTAGTAAGCCAATCAGTGTTGGGGATGAAAGCCAGCATAATCTTCTTTTTGAGAGATTTAAGCTATCTCCTACGAAAAACTATGCTGACTCAGCATCTAGATTCTTTGTGCAGGTTCAGCCTGTAAATAAGAAAACGATCGCGTTAAATCTTATTAAAGACTCAGAAATTCAAAAAACTAAAAGAATCAAAGGGAAATATAAAGACGGATATTTTTATAGAAGGAAGCAGTTAATAATTGTGCCCTTTGTTCCTATATTATTTGGATTTCGTGCACAAAGACAACGAATCGGATTAGAAAATGATCTGCTAATAGTAGACTTGAGAATAAACATGTGGGTCTCATTTCTCATAGCAGGCAGATTTGAAAGTTCTCAACAGGAAGCAAAATATAAGCGTGCAGTGAAGCACTGAAAAAAATAATGAAAACGCAGCATAATAACAGAATAAAGCAGATGCCCCAACAGCTGCTAAAAGCTGATTAGGTAGATGACTGCAAAAAGATTATATTGAAATGATGAAGCAAATTCCATTCACCAAGATCCTGCTCCTGCTTTTTGCAGTATTTTTTTCTGCCTGCAGCAAAGATGCTCCAGAGGCGGAGGAGCCTTATGAAGGGTATGGATATATAAGAGGCTATTTTGGCACTGAGTATCTCAACTTTGAGTATCCAATAAACATATATGCAGAATTCACCGGCGAAATTATTCCTGGTATTCACGAAAACAGGGATGACTGGAAGGGTGGTCAGCTGCATTTGCTAAGAGGAGGCAAGCGTAGCGGCACTGATAGGCGTTTATGGGATATACAGATTTCCGGCGTTAAATTAGATGAAATGCCAGTACCTTATACGGTTAACAGTAGCAGCTACTTTAGCTCAGACCATATTGTGAGAGGTTATCTGCAAATAAGGGACATGGCTACACCAATAGACGTAATAATCAGTGGACCAGATGACAGCTACAACTACGAGGGCGCTACGCGGGACGATGATGTAACCATAGAGGTCATCAGCAAAAAGGATGATATCATAACAGGTACCTTTGAGGGACAACTCAAAACCACTAGCGGCCTGGTGATGCCTGTAAAAGGGGGTGAGTTCAGGGTAAAAATAGAGAGAAAGTAATAGGCCGCCAGCTGTTTATAGCAGCGCCCTCTCCTGTGAGCTTTTATCTTGTTCAACTCTGTCCGGACAATAGTAATACCCAATGGTGCACATTCTATGATCGTTGGCAAGGCGGGTGAAGTTAGTGTACAGCTGGAGAAAAAGGTAAAAATGAAGACAACCAGAAGTACATAGTGCTGTACACCAATTTCAGCTCCACTAGTGGACTGGTGCATAGTACAGACGCTATCCCGAACCCTGGCAATTAGTACTCCCAGCCATCCTGACACCATCAAAGAAAAAACGATGCACCTGCAGGAAAGCCATGCGGCTTTGCCCGGTGATCCGGCGAAGGCTGATGCGGGTGCGTTGAAGAGTTTGGCCAGAGAGGAGTTGCTGGGGATTTGGGTGAGGATGCCTGGAAAATAACGTTTAGATTTCCAGCTAACAAATAATATGTTAAGGGCTATAACTATAGCAAATATAGTAGCGGTCTCAGAGGCTGTAGCTGTTAATACATATAACTGCTACCCAAACTGTTGATATGAAGTTGGCATTCATCAAAAACAAAAATGGAATATTTATTCGGAGACGCATATGGTTTAATTCACCTCATTTCCTCAATTGTTGCTTTGGTAACAGGAACATTAGTTCTTATTATGAAAAAAGGAACAACACAGCACAGGCAAATTGGATATGTTTATGTAGCAAGTATGGGGATACTAATTCTGACCGCATTTATGATTTATAGGTTGTTTAATGGATGGGGAATATTTCATTATACAACTGTCATGATTTTTTTAACCATTGGATTAGGGATGATACCAATATGGATTAAAAAACCAGCTGGAAAATGGCGGTATATGCATTTTTCATTTATGTATTGGTCAGTAATAGGTTTGTATTCTGCATTTGTGGCAGAAGTTTTAACGAGGATACCAAAAAGTTCTTTTTTTGGAATGGTCGGAATCTCATTTGGAGTAATAATGCTTATAGGCGGAGTATTCTTTGTGAGTAATAAATCGAAATGGTCAAAACTTTTTAGCATTAAGAACTAATAAACGAAATGCTATCAATTTATATAAAACTATAGCTCCCACTCAATCGCTACGCTTCATAAACTCACCGTTGATATTCATTATAACCCGATGCTAAAGACAATGCTGACTATCATATCAATTGCTTGTCTCCAGATTGCCGCATTTGGACAAAGTACCTATACTTCAAGAAAAGGCACTAAGTTTTTTCCTGGACACTATGATATAGCAATTTCAATAGATAGCACGAACCTACGATACGAACTTTATAATCACTGGTATGCAGGAGTATACTCTGAACTCAGGCAGGTAACAGTTCCCCTTGATAGTATTGAATTCTATAATAAGAGCAATGACTCAATTTCTTTTCATATGCTCAAAGATAAGGTCAGGCTAGTACTGTAACATTTTAATTTTCGAACTCCACTTCAGGGTAAAATTTCTTAAAGGTTTGGTGCGCATCGTTGGAGGTAAAGCTCCAGCATATTTTTACTTTTCGCTGATTTCGCTGTTGCTGCCAGGCTTCGACTATTCTTTTCATTTTATTAATTGATCCTATTCTTTGCTTTAGGCACTGGCGGCTCAGAGCGGAGAATTCAATTTCTGCCATGTTGAGCCAGCTTCCATGCTTAGGAGTGTAGCAGAAGCTGATTTTTTCCCTTAGTTCCATAGCTCTTTTTTCGGGTAGGGCAGCAAAGAAAGAGCCGTAGCCATGGATGTTAAGGTTGTCCAGCACGATTGTGACCTTGCTGGCATCAGGGTACTTCTCCGTAAGGAGCCTATCAAGAAAAAGGGCAAAGTCTGCCTTTGTTCTTCTTACTGTGGTTTGGCAGTAGCGCTCTGCTTTATCCATGTCATAGGCCAAGAAGATGTTGCATACGCCATTCCTTTTGTACTCACTGTCCTGTTTGCGGGATCTGCCTTCTTTCATAGGCAGAGGCTCCCTTACATCTTCCAGGAGTTGGCATGGCCGCTCATCCAGGCATAGCCTTACTTCTCCAGGTTCAGCATCTCTTTGGTAGGTGTCCAGCACTGCTTCCATCCTGCTAATATATTCTTCATCTATTTGCCCGATAACCCATTGCTTCTTTTGCCAGGGCTTGATGAGCTTTTTTTCAAATACTTCCTCACTGGCTCTGTAGAAATCTTCTCAACATACCCCAACTCTACCACTTTATCACAAATCATCTGAAGAGTCCAGTATTCATTACCCTCAGGAGGATCGCTGCAGGCAAGGGCGGTAATCTTTGCCTTCACCTCATAAGTGAGCTTGGGCGGCTGACCTGAACGAGGTTTTTCTTCAATAGCCTCTTTGGCATCCTTACCCACTTCTAAATATCTGTTCCAGATCTTATAAACCGTTGATAAAACTACATCTGCTTTAGAAGCTATCTCTTCTGCACTCATTCCTCTTGATAAAAGGAGAAGTATCCTGGCGCGTTTTACTTTCCGAACAGAATGCCTGCCCTTCTTTAGTATCCCCTGTAAATACTCCTTTTCTGATGTCGATAAAGTAACTTCCCTGCTCATGCTCCCGCAACTTTATCACAATCAACAGTTTAATGCATCTTTAGTTCTATGAATTAAGATGCTGAAGTACTAGTCGATAAAAAGTATAAGCTAAACAGGAAGGTTCGCCATCGCTACTTATGTGCCTCTACAGAAGGTATGCGTAAGATTTCCTTTGCTGTTGATTTAGCCTTAGAACATTCTCTCTGGCCTCTCACATTATTTTCTTACGAGGATTTAAAATTGACCGAAGATGAATTTAAAAAAAAGGTAGTAGCAAACCTTCAAAAAAGATAGAACACATGCCAACAACAGAGAAAGGTAATCGCCCCACCAGCATTCAGCCATTGCTTGTGCAGGAGGCAATATTTGCGTACTTTCTGTAAACAGCAGTGACTGGACGCCTGCTTCATTTAACGTTCGTTAGCGGTCATTGTAACTAAGGAGCAAACAGAAGAGACGTTTTTAAAAAACAACAGGGGAATGGAGCAAATAATAGAAACGACAAACGGCCTGAACCCAGAGAGGTTCTATCACGGGACAAAGGCAAATCTGAAAATAGGCGACTTGATTAAACCCGGCTTTAATTCTAACTATGGACAAAGAAACAAAGCGAAATACATCTACCTGACAGCCACCTTGGATGCTGCTATCTGGGGGGCTGAACTTGCCCTGGGCGAAGGACGTGGAAAAATTTATATCGTAGAGCCAACAGGCCCTATTGAGGACGACCCCAATTTAACTGACAAAAAATTTCCGGGTAATCCAACAAAGTCATACCGTTCTCTGTATCCGTTTAGAGTCATTGGTGAGATTACGGAATGGCAAGGGCACTCACCCGAACAGCTCAAAGCTATGAAGGAAAACCTTGACCGACTAAAGAAACTGGGTATTGAAGCGATAGAAGACTAACACCACAATACATTGCTATAAACTGACAGTTGGCTTGGAAACTGAAATACAAATATTACAACCCAACAACATTGAAGAACTGAATGAACTGATTTCAGTTTTTGAGAAGGTTTTTGAAATGGGGAGTTTTGAAAGACCCGGCCAGGCTCACCTGCAAAACCTATTGAATAAAGAGAACTTTTTTGCCGTTATCGCAAAGACTGAAAACAAAATTATTGCAGGACTGACATTTTATGTGCTTGACCAGTATTACTCTGTAAAGCCTTTAGCATACATATACGACCTTGCAGTTTTGCAGGAGTACCAGAGGAAAGGTGTGGGCAAAAAATTGATAAACTTCACTAACGAACATTGCAGACAAAAGGGTTTTGAAGAAGTTTTTGTACAGGCGGACAAAGGTGACCAATATGCTATTGACTTTTATCGCTCAACAAAACCAACAGAAGAAGAGCAGGTGGTTCACTTTTACTATAGTTCAGTAAACGAAAACGATACTGATAGAAGATAAGTAAAAAACGAACCCCTAACACTGTATAAGTGCAATGCGGCTTAACGACTAAAACCGAGCTTTTCTGCTTCTAATAAACTCAGCGGTAGGCGAACTATGAATTGCTCCGAAACACCGCACTAAGCTTATACCTGGCAGGTAGGGCAAATCGGAGTATATTTTTTTCAGGGCGAAATGACAAAAGAAGGCAAACAAATGCGAAGTTAAATGGCTACACATATATTTGTAGTCAAATAGCTACATAATGAATTTAAGGCGAGATGTTTTCCAAGCCATAGCAGACCCTACCAGAAGGGCGATACTGCTGTTACTTGCTTCACAATCCATGACAGCAGGTGCAATAGCCTCGAACTTTGACACCGCAAGACCAACTGTTTCAAAACACCTGCAAATACTCACCGAGTGCGAACTGCTTGCACAGGAGCAAAACGGCAGAGAGATCTACTATCACTTAAATCCCGGTAAGATAAAGGAAATAGCAGACTTCATTGAACCCTTCCGCAATATGTGGGACGACAGGTTTAATAAACTGGAAGCCATCATGAAACAGTACAAGCCAAAAGAATAGAAGCATATGGAACGAAAAACAAAAGTCAATGCCGAAGATGGCAAACAGGAAATAGTGATTACGAGGGAATTTGAATTACCCCTGGAATTACTTTTTAAGGCGTACGTAGAACCTGATATTGTTGAGCAATGGATGGGAACCAAAGTGCTGAAACTTGAATGTAAAAAGCACGGCAGCTGGCAGTTTGAAACCACCGATCCTAAAGGAAACAAATATGGCTTCAATGGGGTAATCCACGAGTTTGTTCAAAACCGGAAAATCACCCGGACATTTGAAATGGAGCATACGCCGTTTCCTGTTCAGCTTGAGTTCCTGGTGTTTGAACAACTCACAGACGATAGCAGCAAACTCAGCATGCATATCGTGTATAAATCAGTAGCAGACAGGGACCAGATGCTGAAGTTACCCTTTGCACAAGGTATTAACGGAGCCCATAACCGCTTGCAGGACATCGTAAGCAAATTAAGGCCATATGACAAAGAGAAATAAAATCATCTATTGGGTATCCACCGTCTGGCTTGCCTTAGGGATGCTATCCACCGGAATAGTACAGTTGTTGAAATTGGAGGAGGAAGCAGACAACATTGCGCAATTGGGCTATCCGCTCTACCTGCTAACCTTACTGGGTATTTGGAAAATCCTTGGAGTTGTAGCAATACTTATTCCTAAAGCTCCTTTGCTAAAGGAATGGGCCTATGCAGGCTTTTTCTTTGCCATGTCGGGAGCAACATTTTCACGCATTGCATCGGGTGATTCAGTGAATGAGATATTCCCCTCCCTGCTACTGCTCATCCTGACGGTGGTATCGTGGTATTTCAGGCCCGCAGACAGAAAAATCATTTCTGCTACTTAAGTAAATGAATAGAAAGCATTCCCTTGCAATACTGGAAATTTAGTCGATGCGCCTGATATATTGACTGGTACACTTTGAAATAAATTTGGGGAATTATACGATTGACACGCCTATTTAACAGAAACAACATACAACTATGAACAAAATTATTAGCAGTAAAAAGCAGTTGTTGCCCGGGCAGGCTGAAGAGTTAATAAGAACATTAAAAGCCCGATTTGAGCAGAACATGAACCGCCATAAAGACCTTGAATGGGCTAAGGTAAAGGCAAAGCTGGAGGCTAATCCTGATAAACTCTGGTCACTCAGCGAAATGGAAAATACTGGCGGAGAACCGGATGTTATTGGTTATGATAAGGGGACGGGTGAATACATTTTCTATGATTGTTCAGCAGAAAGTCCTAAAGGCCGCAGAAGTGTTTGTTACGACCGTGAAGGTCAGGAATCCAGGAAAGAACATAAACCGGCAAATAATGCGATTGATATGGCAGCGTCCATGGGCATTGCGCTTTTAACCGAAGAACAATACCGGGCATTGCAGCAACTGGGGAATTTCGATATGAAAACGTCAAGCTGGATCATTACACCTGCTGCTATCAGGGAGCTCGGTGGCGCCCTCTTTGCAGATTTTCGCTATGGAAACGTATTTGTGTATCACAATGGTGCACAATCCTATTATGCAGCCAGGGGGTTCCGTGGTTCGCTAAGGGTCTGAATTGTATACCGCAGACAGGTTTATTGAAGATAGTATCCATGCCCTTAGAGGATATGTTCCGGGGCACTTACCTTGCCTCGTTCAAAGACAAATTAGGAATTAACCGGATGCTGAACCACCAGCCGGTTTAGTACCCCATGCCTGCCAAGGCATGATAATTTTCACCTGCCATGCGGCTGTACATTGTTTTATAGCTACAGACAAAATATTAAATTCACCGTCAGCCCCTGAAGCTGACGATTTTTTACAGAATAGCAAAGGTTCAGCCAGCCTGGCCACCTTTAACAAATATGCAATATGGAAAATACGCTTTCACCAGCAGTAGAAATACAAATGCTGATCAGAAAATCCGCTGAAACAGTTTTTCATGCATTTGTTGATCCGGCCATCACCAGAAACTTCTGGTTCACAAAAGCAAGTGGTAAGCTGGAGGTGGGCAAAACAATTACCTGGGAGTGGGAAATGTATGGAGTATCCACAAAGGTTTTGGTGAAAGAGCTGGTGCCCAATCAAAGCATCTCCATTGAATGGGATGAACCCTCCACCACCGTTGACTTTCTATTTACCGCATTAGATGAAAACAGCACTTATGTAACTACGGTTTCAGCCAGTCAGGAGATGCTTTGATTGCTGCGATCAAGGACAATACAGGCGGTTTCACCACTGTACTGGATAGATTGAAAGCATATCTGGAACATAACATTAATTTGAATCTGATAGCAGACAAATATCCAAAAGAGCTAAGCCAGCACGGCCGGTAGCCATCCTGACCTGTAACATCTCACAAAGGCTGCAGCAGCGCTTTGACTTTGCGCACCAAACCACTAACTTATCCTCCACATCCAAGCACGGGGAGGCCCGCTTACGGTGGCCGGCGCACGGCGGTGTTCGGCCCCTGCTTTTTAATTGGGGTTTGCCCGTAACTCAGAGAGGTCATGAAATGAAAATCTGCATCGCCCAGATACGGCCCTTTAAAGGCAATATTGCTGCAAACATTAAAGCCCACCTGGGGTTTATAGAGCTTGCTGTGTTCTTACAGGCCGATGCCATTTTCTTTCCGGAGCTTTCCCTCACCTGTTATGAACCTGCACTGGCCATGGCACTGGCTATCGAGCAGGAAATTCCCCAGCTCCATATCTTTCAGCGCATCAGCAATTCCAGCCAGGTCACGATTGGGCTTGGCCTGCCCACTAAAACCATAACGGGCGTGCAGATCAGCATGCTGATTTTTCAGCCCGGTCAGCCCAGGCAAACTTACTCCAAACAACAGCTTCATACCGACGAGTATCCCTATTTTGAGCCGGGCAGCGAGCAACTCATTCTGCAGCTTGGCAATAAAAAGATTGCTCCCGCCATCTGTTACGAAAGCCTGCAGCTCGCACATGCGGAAAATGCCGTTAAGTTGGGGGCACAAATTTACCTGGCAAGCGTGGCAAAGTCTGCCAGCGGAGTAGCCAAAGCCCTGCAGCATTATCCCCAAATTGCTGCCAAATACGCCATGCCCGTCCTCATGGCCAACAGCATTGGCTACTGCGATAATTTCCTAAGCGTGGGCAACAGTGCCATCTGGTCAAAAGATGGGGTGCTGCTCGCGCAGCTGGAACAAGGCATAGAGGGCATCCTGGTTTTTGATACCGAAACAGAAGAAGTTGGCAAACAATTAATATAAAATTAGCTCTCCTACCCATACCGGATACTGCTGAATAAGTAGGCTGCCGATGGATATAAATAAAAACAAAATGGGAAAAAAATTCGCTGCAATAAGTCCTGAGCTACAGGAATTTATACAGGAACAGAAAATTTTCTTTGTGGGAACGGCAGCTGAAGAAGGCCAGGTGAATATCTCCCCAAAAGGCATGGATACCTTCCGGGTGCTGGGGCCCAATAAAATAGCCTGGCTCAACCTCACGGGCAGCGGAAACGAAACAGCTGCGCACCTGATTAAAAATAACAGGATGACCATTATGTTCTGCGCTTTTATGGGCAAACCAATGATTCTGCGCCTGTATGGAACAGCCAAGATATACCATCAGCGGGATGAACCATACCATAGCCTCAGCAGGCTGTTTCCCCAAATAGCCGGATCCCGGCAAATCATAGAAATGGAGGTGGAGCTGGTGCAGACCTCCTGCGGCTTTGCCGTTCCCTTTATGGATTTCAAAGAGGAAAGAACACAGCTGAAATCCTGGGCTGAAAAACAGGGCGAGGAGCGATTAGCAGACTACTGGAAAGAAAAAAACAGCAGGAGCATCGATGGCTTTGAAACCGGAATCTTCAGTGATTCAAAAAGCTGATTATACACTGCTGATGCAGACGTTTGGTGCCTATACGCCCCTCCTGGTGCTGCTGGCAGGGATAAAATACAGAACACACGCCTGCTTAGCTGCCCGGAAGCCCCTGCCACGCAATCCTGTATAGAAAACCAGATACTGCTTTTTTTTAAACAAAAGATATTGTATACTTGTACTATACATATAGTACAATAGGTTACTATGCCAATGTCACAATGATTGATTTTAAATTAGACCCTAAAACAGGTACTCCATTTTATCGGCAAATTATCGATCAGATCAGATATGGTATTGCTACAGGAAAGTTGAAGACAGGAGAACAGCTGCCGACTGTGCGATCGCTGGCTGTAGATCTGAAAGTAAACCTGAATACAGTTGCTAAAGCCTACAGAGAGCTGGAAATTCAGCATGTGCTGGAAACCCAGCAGGGCACCGGCACCTTTATCGGCGACATTACGATACAGCTTTCAGATAAAGAGAAGAATGACAAGCTGGAAGAAATATGTCATGAGTTTACCTCCATCGCCTTTAGCTATGGATTTTCAATAGATGACATTATAAGCCAACTACAAAAACAGGCATAAGACAGCTGTCGCATAAAGCGCAATTACAACAAACAGGGATTACCACAACAGAACAGCTACCGTACCTTTTAACCATTAACAACAGATGAAAACAAATAAAAATGTCAAAAGCGGGCTTAATGCAGTTTCGGTAACGGTATTTATTTTACTGGTTGGAAGTTTTGCAGCACTGTTTTACTGGGGCTACATCAACATTCCCCTGCTGGTATTTTTCCTGATAATTTCCTTGCTGGTAACCAGCTCCATCCACATAGCCGATCAATGGGAAAAGGCGGTTGTGTTAAGAATGGGCAAATACAAGGGCCTTGAAGGACCCGGTATATTTTTCATCATTCCCATCCTTGATAAGGTAGATAACTATATTGACCAGCGGGTGAGGGTTACTGACTTTACAGCAGAACAGACCCTGACAAAAGATACCGTTCCGGTAAATGTGGATGCCGTGGTCTACTGGACCGTTTGGGATGTGGAGAAAGCCGCCCTGGAAGTGCAGGAATATGTAACCGCTATTGGCTATATTGCCCAGACGGGCTTACGGGATGTGATCGGAAAACACGAACTGTCGGACCTGCTCCAGGAAAGAGATAAGGTAGCGGATGTATTACAACACATGCTGGATGAGAACACCAGCCCATGGGGCATTACGATTCAGAATGTAGGCATCAAAGATATTGTAATTCCCCGCATACTGGCCGATGCCATGAGCAAGGAAGCACAGGCAGAAAGAGAGCGGCGGGCCAGGGTGATTCTGGGTACTGCCGAAACCGAAATTGCAGAGAAATTTGCGAAAGCCAGCCAGCAGTATATCGATAACCCGGTGGCGCTGCACCTAAGGGGCATGAACATGCTGTTTGAGGGCCTGAAGGAAAAAGGATCCATGGTGATTGTGCCCAGCTCCGCGCTCGATACCATGAACCTGGGCGCAATTGGTGGCCTGGTTTCACTGGCAAAAACAAATGAACCAGTGCCGGCACATAAACCAGAACAAGTACATGATCCGGAGCAGTCGAAGATTGAGGAGCATGAAATAAAAACGGATAAACCCGAAGAAACAGCTCAGGCAAACAAGCAGTAACTGAAAACAAATAAGGCGCGACAAAGCGGAACATTACTATTACAAACCAGCCATGAACAAAAGCTTTTACCATTTTGCGAACTTCTTCATCATACTGATAGTCGCTGCCAGTGTTTTTCAGGGCACCCTCCGCATTCTGCTTGGCCCCGCAATCTTTGCGCTAGAATCATTCCCAATTTGGTTTCTGGTAACCAACGCCATTACGCTGGCAGGATCATTCTTCCTG
Source organism: Flammeovirgaceae bacterium 311 (assembly GCA_000597885.1). Lineage (NCBI taxonomy): Bacteria > Pseudomonadati > Bacteroidota > Cytophagia > Cytophagales > Flammeovirgaceae > Flammeovirgaceae bacterium 311. The sequence continues at coordinate 5,460,689 of CP004371.1, read as the reverse complement.
CTGAAGTACTACTATCATAAGAAATACAGGATCACATTTTATACAGGAACAATAGCTATTCTTGCAGGCCTTTGCCATGCCGGCGTTATTTACATCATGCTGACTTCAGGCGGATTAGTAAATTATGTGATGCCCACGCTCTTTCTGTCAATAGGGGCCAACCTGGTATATGCCATCAGCCTGATGGCTTCCAGGGCAAGCAAAAAGATATGGCTAAAAACAGCCGGCTATTCCATCTTCCTGACTGGCCTGGTGACAGGAGCTGCATTGCTCTGGAGCTTGAATAACCAGGAGGCTCAGCTGGATGGCAGCCTGGAAAAAATTATTCAGCGGGTTTCGCTGCTTGGCAGCTTAATACCCCTGCTGTATATCCTGAATTTTATGGGTGAGCAGAAGGTGCTGAAGGAGGACCTCGCCGATACCAGCACACAAAGATCTGCAGCAGACTCCGTGAAAGTTGGAGCATTTTTGGCTTTGTGTACAACGCTGGTTTTGGGAGTGCTGATTGCCACAGAAGCCAGCTCCTCCCTCTACTGGCAAAAACAAAATGCTAAAAAAACAGAGGCCCTCACCAGGCTTGCAGATGCCAGAACCTTTGTGGATAGCAAAGGCGATACCCTGCAATACCTGCTGCTGAAGCCATTGAACTACGATACAGACATGCTGAACGGGGACACCACAACCTATCCCCTGCTTGTAAACCTGCCATATGGCGGTTATGAAGGAGCCGAGATTGCACAGATACTATCAGACGATCTCTACAGAAAGAATTATCCTTCCTTTGTATTTATTCCCTACTGCCCGCCAGGATCAGGCTGGGGTGGCATTCCGGGTTATCCCGATATAGATACGCTGGTTTTTAGCGCTATCCAGGCATTAGATAAAGAATTCCCGATTGATACTAGCAGACGTTACGTAACCGGCATCTCCAGGGGTGGCTACGGATCCTGGCATTTTATCACTACCCGTCCGGATATGTTTGCCGCCGCCATACCCGTTTGTGGTGCAGGTGATCCCCAACTTGCCCCCGCTGTTGCAGATGTAGCCGTTTGGGCTTTCCATGGCGAAGAAGACAGGAACGTTCCCGTAAGTGGCTCCCGTAACATGGTTGAGGCAATGGAAAAGGCCGGCGGAGACCCCCGATACACAGAATTTAAGGGAGAAGGGCACAACATCTGGCACCTGGTGAGGGAAACCCCGGGTTTACTGGACTGGCTTTTTGCACAAGAGCGGGAATAGGGATATGGGATTGATACTTGGCGTTTAAATGGCTTACACGAACAACATGAAACTTTAGACCGTGACAAACGATGCTCAGCTGGCCTAAGCATCCGCTTGTGCTCCCTGAATAGTAATTGAAAATGAACGTTATAGAAATGCAACTGCTAAACAAAGACCAGCACAAGCGGATGTCGGGCCACGCATAATATCCCTGCTATTTGATAACATGATCCTCTTACAGAGGAGAAAGGGATCCAGCACCATTAACTTACAGCTTTACAGCAACATAGCCCCATAATGCCCTTTGAATAGCATCAGGATCAAAACAGCATTAGAAAGTAAATCAGCATGCAAAACCCATTGAATAATTACCAGCATAATATCCGGCAATACACAACATCCGCCATAACGCTGGGGCACAAACTTCAGGAGCTTTCCGTAGCCAGAATAGCTGCATTTTTAGGCTCTGTTATCTTCATTATAATTTTTGCCAATGCCAGGCTGGTGGGGGCATTGATCTTTGTAGTACCCATCTGTGTGTTTGCCTTTGCATTTTTGCTCAAACACTACAACAGGGTAGCTTACCAGAAACAGCATGCTATCCATTTAAAAGAAATCAACGAAGATGAGGTTTTAAGGCTGGAGAATAAACTCTCCCACCTCCCCGGCGGGCAAGCCTATAGCAACCCTCATCATCCTTATGTGGCAGACCTGGATATTTTCGGGTCGCACTCACTCTTCCAGCTGATCAACCGTACCACCACAGAATCGGGTAGTGTATGCCTGGCAGCGTGGCTGTCAGCCTCCGCTCCTAAAGCCGTAATCGTTAACAGGCAGGAAGCTGTAAAGGAGCTTGCCCCGCTCCTGGACTGGCGGCAGGATTTCCAGGCATCCGGCATGCACCACCGCAATGCCAAAAGTGACTACAACAAACTGCTGACCTGGCTGGAGAAGCCGGTACACCTGCTCCCAAACAGAACCAAATACTTAGCTGCTGGCATTACCCTGGCCCTGTTAACTACCCTGGCACTCCTGTACCATTTTATCTATGCCTATACATCAAATTATCTCCTGAACACGCTCCCCCTGCTCGCGATGCTCCTTATCAACTATATTGTGCTCAAAAAGCTAAAGCCGGTTGCCGAAGAGATCATCGGGGATACCCATCAGAACATCAAAATACTGGGAGGCTACCAGTCTCTCATCCTCAAAATTGAATCCGGGAAATTCAATTCATCACTGCTTCAGCAGCTACAATCCGTTTTTGGTCAGCAAAATTATTCAGCAGCGGGCGAAATCAACAGGCTGAAGAAAATACTGGAGGTATCGCAGCTGAAGGGCACGAAAGGAAATTTCGGCAACCAGTTTTATGCCATACTCAATATGTTCTGGCTCCTGGATATTTACTGGATCATCCGGACAGAGCAATGGAAAAACAGGAACAGCTCCTACCTGAAATCCTGGGCAGCTGCCGTAAGCGAGTTCGAGGCCCTTAGCAGCATAGCCGGATTTGCTTACGCTAACCCCACCTACACCTTCCCGGAGATAAAAACAGGCCCCTGCACTATTAATTTTGTAATGCTCGGACATCCCCTGCTAAAGCCTGAAAGCAGGAGATCGAACGACTTTAGTTTAAGAGCCCGTGAAAACATTGCCATGATCACAGGATCGAACATGGCCGGTAAAAGCACCTTTTTAAGAACCGTGGGCGCAAACCTGGTACTGGCCCTGATAGGCGCACCCTGTTGCGCAAAGGGGGGAGAGGTGTCGGAGCTGAAGATATTCACCAGCATGCGCACGCAGGATAACCTGGAGGAAGGCATTTCCTCTTTCTATGCCGAGCTGAAAAAGGTAGAGCAACTGCTGCAGCTGGTTCAAAGCGGAGAATCCATCTTCTTTATGCTGGATGAGATGTTCAAGGGCACCAATTCCAAAGACCGGCACCGGGGCGGCTTCTCGCTGATCAAGCAGCTGGAGGAGCTAAATGCATTCGGAATAATCTCCACGCACGACCTGGACCTGGCTGATCTGGCAGGGAAGCACGGGCTGGTAAAGAATTACAGTTTTAACAGCGAGATCAGGCAGGGCGAAATGATCTTTGACTACAAACTGACCCCGGGCCTGTGCAAAGATTTCAACGCCAGCGAACTGATGAAAAAAAGCGGCATCAAGGTGCTGGACTATGTGGAGGGAGTGTGATCTCCCCCGCTACTGCTGCAAGCTACTACTGGTACAAATAAACCATGCGTTTCAGGAGAGTTTGAACAGCTGATGTAAAGATGTTATGCTTGTCAGGACCTGCAATCCACACCTACAATGACTCACAAAAATACGAGGCTTTTATACCAAAAGATCATTGGGCTGGCCGGAAGCATACCAGAAGCTAGTCTTGATAAACTGTTCGGTCTTATCAACTACAAACAAATTGCAAAAGGGGATTATATTCTGAATCAGGGGCAAATTTGCTGCAATATTGTTTTTGTGGAGAAGGGCCTTTTACGATCTTTTATCGTGAAGGAGGGCATTGTAATCAACACTGGATTTACCATTGAAAATAATTTTACCACTAACCTCAAAAGCCTGCGCTCTTCGTTACCATCTGATGTTTCTATACAGGCAGGAGAAGACTCTGCGATATACGAATTCCCCAGGGATGCCCTGTTTTCACTTTATAAAGAATCTCCGGAAATTGAATCATTCGGCAGAAAGCTTTTAGAACAACTCCTGATGGAACAGGAGGAACACACTAACTTATTTAAAATCTATACCCCGGCTGAGCGGTATCAGTTCATGCAGAAAAACAAACCTGAAATTACACAAAGGGTAAGTCTAACGCAGCTAGCTTCCTATCTGGGTGTGGCACGGGAAACATTAAGTCGTATCAGAAAATTAAAATGAGTTCATTTAGTGATTATTGTCACAGGTAAATCCCGCTTAGGATAGAGAGCTTTACAGTTCATAAGCAACAACATAAAAATGAACAACAAAAAAATTATCACCGGTTTTATCAGCCAGGTTTGGAATCAGGGTCGACTTGCTGAGATCGATCATTTCATACACGAAGAATTTACCGATCATTCCCTCCCCCCTTTTTTACCACCCAATAAGCAGGGGCTTACGCAATGGATTAGCGAAACCGGGAAATCATTTGAGCACAAAACCATCATTGAAGATATCGTCTGTGAAAGCAATAAAGTAATGCTCAGAATTAACATGCAGATGAAACATGTTGGTGAGTGGCGGGGCATTAAACCAACTGGCAAAGAAGTGATTGCTGCAGGCTATCGGTGCTTTAAAGTATCGGATTTCAAGATTGTAGAACACTGGGCTTTGATAGACGGCAATTCTATTGAGAATCAACTTAAGGACGAAAGCCACGGGTGCAATGTTAAAAGATGATTGCTCCCTGATGCTTAGAGTTCTGCCCTGGTTTGAAGGTATAAAAATTGCCACATGAAGTACTTGAGATCCATACTTCATGTGGCATTATGTAGCATTGACAGGCCTTATGGTTATTTACTTGCATAGATTTCGCCTTGCCCATTTACATTTAACAGCAGCCGCTGCTTTTCCTTGCCGTTCTGAAGCAGTACCTTATACTGTACAGTATGCCAGGGGGCTGCTGCGCCTGCTTCCGTTATTTTGATAACGGCAGTTTTCTTAACCAGCCAGCCGTTATATTCTTTGCCAATATACCTTAACACCGCATGGGGCATCGCCGTGTTCAGAATGCTTTCCCTTGAATAGAGCAAATTACCCTCTTTATCAAATATCTCTTTTTTCTGGTAATTCCTTCCCTGATAATGAACATGGTAGGTCTCTGATGACCAGGAGCCAGCCTTCTTATCCCTTTTCTCCTTTTTAACCACATCGACGGCAGCTGTAAAGTGCTGATGCATGTTTATACCGGGATATCCGGTTTCAATAGCGGCAATTACCTTATTAGGCAAACCGGACTCTATCCAGGAATTTACCTTTACTTGTTTTTGTTGCGCATAGATTCCACCTATAGCCATAAGCAGAACGATCGCTAGCAGACTTAACTTTTTCATGATAATTATTTTTTAAGGGTTTATATAAGGCATCATTAAATGCTGTATGGTATCATATACAGAGGATGTGCCAAATACTTAATAATCTGATTATCAGTTAATTATATATTATTGCCTAAAACAGGGATGTGCAGAATCGTACAGCAGTCGTGCGGTTTTGGTACAAACTCTCTGAGTGGGGCTACAGCCAGGAGCATTTTGTGGCGGTGACTGAAGAGATAAAAGGCCTGTGATCTGGTCAATTGACCAGGAAGGCATGTACGGGGCGGAATTTTCTGGCAGGCGGATGAGCAGCAATAAGTAGTGTAGCATTGATCTGCTGCCATAGATAAGCTGGCCTTAAGCTTAAGGGCTCTTTTCGGTATTTTAAGCCCTGCCCGGAGAAAAGAAATCAGTGACTATATTTTAAGATTATCCAATGAATAACCCAGGCTGTGTTTGGTGAAAACTTTAGGATATAAAAAGATTGGATAGCCCTATTCAAAATGGGCGATGGGATGTAATGCGTTGAACAAAAATGAGCAGCCACAAAGAACTGTTAAGGGCGGCTGGAAAACTTTTTCATTTACTACCTGACTACAGTGAAGCCTTTTTAGCTGCCGCTTATCAATGCCAGCTTGTTTTCGCCTTCCGGGCTTTTCGCATAGAGGTTTTGCCACTTACTTTTGGTTTTTGAAAAGCAGTTGTTTTCTCTGCTTTTTTCAAACGCTTTTGTCTGCTGGTATCCTTCAGCTGAGGCGCACGCCCTCCGTCGGGAAGTAACCTTAAGGTGTTCATTTCTTCACCGAAGGCAGTAGCAGCACTTTGCCCATTAACTGCCCCGTTGATACCAGCCAGAGCCCCTGAAGCCCGTGAAAGGGCTTGTTCCGGCCGGTAAGGGCCAGGTGTATCTCCTGCCCCCTGCTGGCTGATACCGATCAGGGGAATAAAAAAGGACAAAATCAAAGGTAAGGATCGTAGTTTCACTTTAGCTGACTCCAGAGGGTTGTTCTTCAAATATAAGAAGAGAGCCCCCTGGAAAATATGTATAATCACCAGAGTTCCTACATTGTAAGCTCCTGCAGGAATAAGTCTCTTTAAAGATTAAAAAGTGAATGTATAATAAGAGTGCCTGACGGCACACAGGGCCAAACACCCCCTTCTGAACCAGACACCTGCTGCAAAATAATGCCCTGCAGCATATGAGAAAATTACCACAATAGGGAAGCACACACTGCTTTATGAACAGTCAACCGCATTGGATTTAGCCCGCTCTCCATCGTCCGGCTGCAGCTGGCCTCATTCATCAGGCTTGAATACTGTTACAACAGCCCAGTTCTTTCTGTGTCTTGGCTCACCATCATCAAAAAAACGCATGCGTAGTGCCAGTTTCTCAACTCTTAATGTATGATAGCCGGCTTTTACCTGGCTTACATCAAAGTTAGTCTCATAGGCTTTTTGACTGGTGCCCGGCAAAACTGTTTTTCTCCAATCATGCGTAACCAATACTGAATCATCTAAATGAAACCTGTACAAATCAGGCGGGAATGCCAAAGCTTTCCACTGCAGGGTATCTAGTGTGGTTTTAAAGTTTGATGCCAGCGTTTTTATGTAATCCTCATCATCGCGATAATAGGCCAGATATACTTTTAACTGACTATTTGCGATCTCTTCTTTAGGCAATAGTATCCGTGAAAACCGCTGCTCTTTTTCTTTAAAGCTTTGAAAATACCATGATTTTTCGGGCCACTCTATGTCATCATTTTTAAGGTTTGTTTCATGAAAAAACAGAAAAAAACCTTTGGTGTCGGCAATAATAAAAGGAATGGTGAAGATGATGATGACTAAAAAATAGACATTCACCTTCCATTTTCCAATGTTACTGGTATAGATAGCTGTTAAACTGCCGTAGACAGACTTTGCTGAACTTCTGTTGATTTTGGTGTTCCTGGCTAATATCCCATAAACTGCATATGCTATGACGGTAAAGAGAAAAATAAAGTAGATGATTAAAAAGTCAAGGTCCAGAACTTTATAGATGGTGATCAGAACAATCAGATAAACTGTAAACGGAATAAATACTAAAGCGAGCAACAGGGGTATTCCAAATGCCATGCTGCAGATTCGCTCTAATCTGAGAACCAGATCTGTAGGATTTCTATATTCCAGCCCTTTGGAATAGTCAAAAAGGTTTTCTTGTATAACTCCCTTTGGAAAAGCATAGCTTACGCCTAACAAACCTGCCCAGGCAAACCGAAGGCAAAGATGCAGAATGAAAAATATTTTAAAGACATTTATAACAAAGGACAGGTATAGTAAAATCAGCCATCCTCCTATAAAATTCACCCCATAATCCTGCACCAGGGCAGCTGAAAAGTTATATATTTTAGCGGGGAAAATAAAAATAAAAGCCAGGATGATACCTGAAATAATCACCTCCGGTTCCCAGCTATTTTTCTGCAGGCTTTTTAACCAGTCAAGGCTGTCTTTTTGTTCCTCTACATTATCAACGTTGTTCATAGTAATAGTAAAATGGCCTCTAACCTATTCTCCCCTGCTCTTCCCCCCTCTGAATCTTTTTCATGATGATACACCTTTTAAAGAAAGTATTCAACTGGAATTATCAGCTTGTTGAAATATTGTGGAGCATGAGTGTCTCTCTGTTTTACCCTATTCAGAAGGATGACCGCTGAACCTCCCGGATATTTGAAACCGGCTTAAGTTTTCATTTATTTAGAAGTAGTTCCGGGACTCATGCCGGGATGGTAAAAGCATGCACAAACGATCAACAAAAATGAAGTACATCCTTCAAACCGAAAGATTAAGCGTAAGGGAGCTTGTATTAAGCGATTCCCCCTTTATCCTCCAGCTGCTGAACAGTGCTGGCTGGTTGCGCTTTATTGGCGACAGAAATATAAAAACAGAAGAGGGGGCTAAAAAGTACCTGGAAGAAGGGCCCATCAGGAGCTACGGCGAAAACGGCTATGGTTTATGGCTGGTGGAAAGCAGGGAAGATGCAAGGCCAATGGGTATGTGTGGACTCCTGAAACGGGACAACCTGGATCAGCCCGACCTTGGGTTTGCTTTTTTACCCGAGTTTGGGGGCAAAGGCTATGCTTTTGAAGTTGCAGCGGCTGCCTTTCAATATGCCAGAGCAACACTGGGAATTCCAGCTGTTTATGCCATTACCCTGACCGAAAATGAAAGGTCGATTAAGCTCCTGCAAAAAATAGGCATGAAGTATATCAGGCCCTTTAAGCTGCCGGATACCCAAACAGAACTACTCCTGTTTAGCAGCTAAGGGAACAGCAAAAAAGCTAATCCAGCGTGTTTTGAAGGGATAACACTTGTGTTTTTTTCGCTCTTTTATTATTATATTACAAGTTAAAGATACAAGCCGGTATTTGCAGCTCATATTAGTCCGGATTAATGTTGCCCAGATAGATGATTGAGATTGAAGACAAATTATTAAAGGACCTGGAGGCAGTCAGGCAAATTCCCATTGTCCCAACCATGCTGGATATAATCTGCCAGACAACAGGAATGGGGTTTGCTGCCATTGCGCGGGTAACGAAGGACAGATGGCTGGCATGCAGCGTTCGCGACGAAGTAGGATTCGGTTTGGAAGCAGGTGGTGAATTAAAAATTGAAACCACACTCTGCAATGAAATAAGAGACAGCCGCGAACCAGTCATCATCGATAATGTAGCCGAAGACCCCACTTACAAATGTCACCATACCCCTAAAATATATGGGCTTAACAGCTATATCTCTGTTCCCATTATTCTGAAAGATGGCAGATTTTTCGGAACGCTCTGTGCCATAGATTCCAAACCGGCAAAAATAAACAATCCAAAAGTGATTGGCACATTTACCATGTTTGCAGAGCTGCTCGCCTTTCATTTACAAAGCCAGGATTTATTGGAGCAGAGCTATTATGCTACTACTGAACTGCATGAAAAAAACAAGGTCCTTACCAGTGTAAATAACGATCTTGACAACTTTGTGTATACTGCATCCCACGACCTTAAGTCTCCCATATCCAATATCGAAGGTTTGGTAAATGCTCTTTCCTCAAGTGTAGCCAAAGAAAACCTTGACAGAGATGAGCTCAGGAAAATCATTAACATGATGAAGACCTCTGTAAAAAGTTTTGCTGTTACACTCAAAGAGCTAACAACTATTGTGGAAGCCGACAAAAGTTGTATTGAGGCAAGTTCTGAAGCAATTAACATTGGTGAGATAGTAGATCATGTAAAACAGGATTTAGCCCGTCAGGTAGAAGCATCTAACGCAACAATAAAGCTTAGCTGCGAAGAAGATCTTTCCATCAATTTTTCAAAGAAGAATTTTAAGAGCATTATTTATAATCTGCTAAGTAACGCAATCAAATACCGTTCGCCGGAAAGGACTCCGGAGGTACTGGTGGAGCTGAACGTTGTGGATGGAAAAACTAAGCTTTCTGTTACGGATAACGGCATGGGAATTCCTGCTGATAAGCAGGACAAATTATTCACCATATTTGAGCGCTTTCATGATCATGTGGAAGGAAGCGGCATTGGTTTATTCATTGTAAAAAGAATGGTAGATAATATGCAGGGGCAAATCCTGGTTGATAGTACAGAAAACAAGGGGACAACTTTTACAATCATCATATAAGTAAATCTGCCCCCGCCTCCAGTCATTAGCGCTGTACCTCCGGCACCCCATCCGACACCAATAGAAGCCTTTCTTATAATTTTTTATCAAAGTTTAAACCCTCTCTGCTACTTTAGCACAGGCTACCTGCGTAACAGCTAAACTGTGTTATTTATGCCTCCCGTTGGGAAGTACGTACACCGTGAAAGAGCATCATTAGCATGTTAACCCCTGGTGCATGTTTGGATGCTCCTCTGCTACACCTGCCGGGCGCTGCCAAAGAGCTCATGCGTAGTTTACGGATAGCTGTTGCCGCATTTTTTTTAATTTTAACAAATCATCATCTCATCATCACCTATGCCAGGGTTCACCTACTATCTGACACTTTTAGTTATCAGGCTTAAAGGGTTGAAAAGTGATTTTTCAAGAAACCCGATTGATTACAAAAAACTAAGGAAGCAAGATGTTCATCAGCCAAAGATCAGGGGGATGGAAGCACATCAGTTCAGGATAGCAGATACCCTGCTCACTGAAATAAAGCCCGCTGTACCCAGTAACCAGCTGCTGATCTTCTGCCACGGCGGTGCTTTTGTGTATGGGCCCATACAGCTTCACTGGGATGCCGCCAGAAGGATTGTAGCGCAGCTGGGCTGTACGCTCTGGATGGTTGACTATCCAAAGGCACCCGAGCATCACATAGGCAAAATTTCGCATAACATTGACCTGGTTTACGCAAAAGCCCTTGAGCAATACAGTGCTGACAAAATCGTATTATTAGGAGACTCTGTGGGGGGCACGCTGATGACTGGTCTTACGCAAAGACTGGTTCAGAAAAACATAGCCCTTCCTTCAAAACTGGTATTGATCTCACCCGTTATGGATGCAAATGTGGCCAACCCGGAAATTAGAGAAGTAGAAAAAACCGATCCGATGCTCTCCAGAAACGGCGTTTTGAGCGCTAAAAAAATGTGTGCGCAACACTTCGGATTGGCAGATCCCAGGATTTCGCCAATCCGCGGAAGTTTCACGGATTTTCCGGCTACCATCCTGCTGATGGCAGAAAATGATATTACCTACCCTGATCAGAAAATCGCCATGCAACAGATGCTGGATGCTAAAGTAGATCTAAAAGTAGTCTTTGGTAAAGAAATGCCACATATTTGGCCTATTTTACCGGTAATAGCGGAAGGAAAAGCAGCTTTTAACGAAATGATATATGAAATAAAAAAGACCAGCCGTTCCACTGTTAAGAGACTATAGCCCAATCATAAAATAAATGCCTGCCCACGCCTGCTACCAAACCTTTCTATAGCTAAAAACCACAAGCAATATGTATAAACTTTTAAGCCTTTCAATTTGCGTATTATTCATAAGCTGCAACTCCGGCACAACAGAAAACACCACTACTGCCGACAGCACCAGTGCTGTGGAAGTGAGCGAGGCAACCCTGGCCAAACATATTGAACGCTTGGCATCAGATGAATTTCTTGGAAGAATGCCTTTTACGGAAGGCGAAGAAAAAACGGTAAATTACCTGAAAGAGGAGTTTTCCAAACTGGGGCTTAAGCCCGGCAATGGCGACAGTTATTTCCAGGAGGTGCCCCTGGTGGAGATTACCGGAACTCCCTCTGAAAAAATGAGGATCTCCGGAACTAAAGGAGGTTTCAGCCTGGCTTATATGGAAGATTTTGTTGCGCTTACCAAGAAAACAGAAAAGGAGGTCAGCCTGCAGAATTCCGAGCTTGTTTTTGCAGGCTATGGCATCGTGGCGCCGGAATATGGGTGGAATGACTATGAAGGCATTGACTGGACGGGAAAAACAGCGGTTGTTCTGGTGAACGATCCTGGCTTTGCCAGCGGAGATACTACTCTGTTCAAAGGCAATGAGATGACCTATTACGGCCGCTGGACCTACAAATATGAAGAAGCCGGACGTCAGGGCGCTGCCGGGGTAATCATTATACACGAAACCGAACCAGCCTCCTACGGATGGAATGTGGTGCAATCGAGCTGGAGTGGCGCGCAGCTAAACCTGAAAAGCGATGCGCCTGTAGCCGATGTACAGGGATGGGTAACACAAGAGGCTGCCAAAAGATTATTTGAAGCATCGAAGCTAAATAACAAGAACTACAACGAGCTGGCCCTGAACAGGGACTTCAAACCTATGCCGATGGGCATAACCGCCTCTGTGAAGATTACGAATGAGATCAGACGGAATAATTCCAAAAACGTGGTAGCCCTGCTGGAAGGTAGCAGCAGGAAAGATGAGTACATTATTTATTCGGCACACTGGGATCATTTAGGCGTAGGCCGGCCGGTAGATGGTGATTCCATTTATAATGGAGCAGTGGACAATGCCTCCGGAACAGCTGCACTGCTGGCTATTGCAGAAGCCTTCAAAAAAGGGCCGCAACCCCAGAGATCAATTGTATTTCTGGCAGTAACCGCTGAAGAACAGGGATTATTAGGCTCCGCTCATTATGCTGAAAATCCAATCTATCCGCCCCAAAAAACTGTGGCGAACATCAATATGGATGCCTTCGAAAGTCCGGGCCCTATGAAAGACCTGACGATTACCGGCTTTGGCCATTCCGAAATGGACAGCTACGCCAAAGAAGCTGCCAAAAAGCAGGGGCGTTATGTAATTCCTGATCCGGAGGCAGAGAAAGGCTATTTCTACAGGTCAGACCACTTTAATTTTGCTAAGATTGGCATACCCGCCCTTTATGCAGGTGGCTCTTATGAGGATTTTGACAATGGCCCTGAATACATCAAAAAAATGAATGATGAGTACCGGGAAAAGCGCTACCACCAGCCCGCGGATGAATATGATCCGGAAACCACGGAATTAAGCGGCGTTCAATTTGATGTACAGCTGTTGTATGAAGTTGGCCTGAAGCTGGCCAATGAAGCTTCCTTCCCAAAGTGGTATGAGGGCAGCGAGTTTAAAGCAGCCAGGGAAAATAACTAGAAGATAATGATACCTATTACAATGGGGATGGAAACATGGCGCTGTACATTTTTTTTGAAATGCCGTCTGCAGATTTAAACCTATAGTTATAACGGCAGCTTTTACAGATTGGCCATTATGGTTAAGCCAGGGATTTGTTATCGTTCGTAACAAATATTATATTGAACCACTGCAAAGCCTGTGCTGCAGTAAATGATGTTTTCCTGCTTAGAATTCCGTGCCACTCAAAATATTAAGTTTATGAGAAAGCTGCCTCTAAAGTTATTGTTCTTTATGCTGCTGCTTGCAGCTTCCTGTAGTGAGGAGAGTGATCTGAGCGAGAGTGCTATGCCGTCAGGCGAAATTCCGGGAAATGGCCAGCAGGGACAGTCTGGCCTGATTACGGCAGGTGAATGGAATGATCTGGAAAGATGGGATTACTGGAAAGACCTGTTTGGAAAACAGGATTATGCCGGCATGCCCTCTTACTGGAGTTTTTTTACCAATGGCAGAGTGGCTGTGCAGGTGGTAGATAACAATGGCGTACCAATGTGGAACGCGAAGGTAGAGCTTAAAAACAACAACCAGGTAATATGGTCTGCCAGAACTGATAATTTCGGAAAAGCTGAACTCTGGATTGGTTTATACCAGCAAATGCAAAGTGTCAGTACCGATGGATATACTTTAACTATCAATGGAGGTCAGGAACATACAAGGCTGAAATTGTTTGAAGAGGGTGTAAATCAGTTCATAATCCCCAACCCGGACCCAACTGCTCCACAAAAAGCAGAAATCGCCTTTATTGTAGATGCAACAGGCTCTATGGGAGATGAGCTTGAATTTCTGAAGAAAGACCTGGAGGATGTAATCAGGCGGGTTAAAGAAAACCACCCGAACACTGCAATACTCACCTCTTCGGTTTTTTACCGCGATGAAGGGGATGCGTACGTTACCCGCGTATCGCACTTTACAGACCATACCGCTACAACACTGAACTTTATCAGGCAGCAAAGCGCAGATGGCGGCGGAGACTTTCCTGAAGCAGTCCACACTGCCTTAAACAAAACAATTAATGAGCTGCAGTGGTCAGATGGGTCTAAAACAAGAATTGCCTTTTTGCTTTTGGATGCCCCGCCGCATTATGAACAAAATATTATCAATGAGCTGCAAAGGTCTGTAGCAGAAGCAGCAAAAAAAGGCATCAAGATCATTCCTATTACCGCCAGTGGCATCGAAAAAGAAACTGAATTCCTGATGCGTTTTTTTGCATTATCTACCAACGGCACCTATGTATTCATCACCAACCACAGTGGCATTGGCAATGACCATCTTGAACCGTCTGTAGGAGAATATGAAGTAGAATATCTCAACAACCTGATGGTGCGCCTCATTAACAAATACATGCAGTAAAACGACTGCTGTAAACCTGTACCACCACCCACCTAGCGCCGGTTCTTTTTGCAAAACGTGTTTCATCTATAGCTATATAGATGGGTGTTGCATAGCACAGAAAGGCAGAAATCAGAACTCCGACAGCAGGTTCATGAGGTTGCGCCTGCGGCTGTAGTTTGACCGGATGTCTTCGACAATGGCTGCTGCCTGTGACTCATTTACCTGACGGATCTGCTTCAGGGCTTCTACTATGGTATAATAGTGCGAATTGCCGGTGTACTCCAGGTTTTGGCCGATCACATCAGTAAAATATTGAACCGCCTCTTTGGGAAAAGCACTCTTATGCTTTTTGAAAAATAAATATCTATAATGATCCCAAATCGTATCGCTCCTTTTCAGCAGGCTGATCGCTTCTCCTAAACGCCCCCTCTTTTCCAGATACTCCAGCAATCCCTGCGGATTTTTCTGTTCCATGATACGCTCATAGAGTTCCCAGTCTGTACCGCCTACTGCTTCTATTTTTTCCAGTATACTGCTGCTGGCACAACAGTTCATCGCCTCAATGCTAGCAGCTTCCAGTTCCTGTCCCTGCGTACCAAGCAAATCGAGGTACAGTAAATAAACCTGCTCCTCTCCATACATGTCAGGATCGGCTGCCAGGGAGGCTTTGATCACTTCTATGGCATCCTCCTCCCGCCCCTGCTGCCGGTACAGTTCGGCCAGCTCCAGCAGCCAGATGCTGTCTTCTTCCTTAAGATACAGGAGGATGGTTTCTTTTTCAGATTCCGTTAAAAGCGGCTGAACCAGGGCGTAGTAATTTTCGGTGAGGGAAACCGACAGATCCCCATACTCTGCCAGCAGTATAGCCTTCACGGCAGGCAGCTCATCCTCCTGAAAGCTGGCTTCGCTTATTTCTGCCAGACTATCGAAGGTATCATAGGATGCTTCGTTCAGCATGGCATCCAGCTGTGTTACAAACCTGATCTTAGCATCATAAGGCAGTTCCCTGGTATAGTTTTCCACCAGTGTGGCAAATGCCTCGGGCTGCACAAAACTCGTATCGCTTTCATCATCGTACAGGTATCCTGTATCCATGGCATTTTCCACCTCCCGGATGATGTAAAAGATCAGCTCCCTTAGCTTATCCTGCAGCTGATGCTCCAGTCCCAGCAGACGGCCAATTCTGTTTTCGAGGGCTTCATTAAACTCTGTGGGGCTGTAGAGCAGTTCGGTGTTGCTGAATAATTTTTGGATAGCAGCTTCTGTTCTGTTGTAGATATCCATAGCTTCCGCAGCTGATGCATAACGGTTATGGATCTGCAGTAGTAATTCTTCAGGAGCAAACTCCAGCACCAGCGAAACAAGTGTCTCCTTCGGAAGATCCAGCAGATGCTGGTACACCGGGCTGCCCTCGCTGCGATTTTCCCCAATTTCTACCTCATCCGGGTGCTGACTGGCATACAAAAGAACAGCCGCAATATGCTTGCATACATCTGTTGCTGGGCAGCTGCAGCTTGCCTGGATGCTGCCCTCCTGCAGGCTAAGAAGCACACTGTAATCCTGGCCACCCTGTACATGTGCCGTAAGCCTTGATTTGTCAAAGCTGTACTGAGCATCATCCACAAGCTCCCATTCATAATATTGTTCTCCTTTATGATAGGTTGCCGGACTGATTTCAAGCTGTATATCATCAGGACTTAAGGATTCAAGAAAGCTTTTCAGATCATCCTGGATGGAGGTAAACAATTTGCTCATAGGAAATGTAAAAAATAGTGTAGGGACAACTTAGTTGTTCTATCGCAAAGATTGGGCATCAGGCAGAGATTTTTTTCCTGATCTGCCGTAAAGGCTTTCCTATGGGATTGAGTAAAATTGGTAAAGGGCCTGGAAAAGAGCGCTGGAATTTAGATGTAAACACCGGCAGTGGTGCCCGTTGAGTTTCAGCGTGACAAGAGCATTTGCTGCCTGCCGGCAACTGGTGGATCATCCGGCAGTACTTCTGCTCTAAATCCATTCTTCTTTAGCAGCAGGATCAGTGGCAGGGGCTGAATGGATCCGTTTGTACTTTTAACGCGCAGGATATGATCACAATCCCAGAGATCGAAATTAGCCCTGTAGTGAATAA
The DNA here is from genome assembly GCA_000597885.1 of Flammeovirgaceae bacterium 311. NCBI lineage: Bacteria > Pseudomonadati > Bacteroidota > Cytophagia > Cytophagales > Flammeovirgaceae > Flammeovirgaceae bacterium 311. The sequence goes on along the minus strand of CP004371.1, from coordinate 5,444,332 downwards.
AGGTATTGTGTATCTGTACAAGCAGCCTGTTTGCCTGATCGGGGCTGCTCACATTGGTTTTAAAAACTTCTACCACAGCTCTGTTGTCTTAAGGGTGCATTACTTCTGTTGTATCAGGGCTGAATGCAGCAAGGCAGAGCACTGACAAACCCCTGCCCCCCTTTGATTTATTGCGGGCTACAAAGTGCTGCCAGGTATAAACCGGCAGCTTATACCTGCTCAGCATCCTGCTTCTGCTGCCGGGGCATGCGTTCCATATCCATGTGCAGCACACTCCAGCGGTGCCCGTCCGGATCGATAAATCCGCAGCCATACATCCAGCCATCTTTATACCCGGGCTCACCATAGATCGTGCCGCCGGCTTCTACCACCTTTCTGGCCAGCGCATCTACTTCTTCGGGGCTTTCTGCATCTATGGAAAACAGTACTTCAGTACCCTGTTTTACATCTGCAACATTTGTCCCGGCAAAGCCTTCAAATGCGGTTTCTTTGAAAAGCATCACGGCTACATTTCTTTCTCCAACAATCAGGCAGGCGCCATCTTCGCCATTGCTGTATTGCGGGTTGAACGAAAAGCCAAGGCTGGTGAAAAATGCTTTTGATCTGTTAACGTCTTTCACGGGCAGGTTGATCCAAAGTTCTTTTGTCATGTTAGTGTTGTTGATAGATGATTGATGTTACTTCATGGTCTGTGGTTTGCTGCTGGGGATATTCGTAGTTCACCATCCATTTGATTCCAAACTTATCAGTCAGCATGCCAAAGTAGTCTCCCCAGAAAGCCTTCGAAATCGGCATTTCAACCTGGCCTTCTGCAGACAGGGCGTGGAACAGTTTATCTGCTTCTGCTTCACTGTCTGTGCCCACGTTGATGTAAAAATTATTGCCGGCAGTGAGTGATTGTCCCATTGACTCCAATGCATCAGTTGCCATTAATAGATTTCCTTTTCCGATGGGCAGGGCTATGTGCATGATTTTGTTCTTTTCCTCAACCACCATGCCATCACAGACAGGGGTATCGCCATACCGTTGAAGACTTAAAAATTCGCCGCCGAATACAGACTTGTAAAAGTTGAAGGCTGCTTCGGTGGTACCGGGAAAGTTAAGATAAGGATTGATCGTAGCCATTTTTTTAGGGTTTACGGTTTAAAAAAGATTAGTCTGCGCTGTGGTATTATTACAAATGTACGAGGCCGGAGCAGACTTGAGGGGGTGTGAAAACGGCAATAAAAGGGGTTGATTGCGACAATTGTTATCCATACCTTAGAACTGCTAAACAGCTCTACCCCACAGCATGAAACACATATCTATTCTTGTTCCACAGGGGGCCATTTTAGGCAGCATAGAAGGCCCCCGCCAGGTGTTCACAGAGGTGAACAAGTTTCTGAACAGCATCCGGCAGCCTGCCCTGTTTAAGGTGCAGCTGGTAGGCCTTGCGGAAGAGGTTCCGGTAGCAGGCGGAAAATACACGGTGTACACCGATGTGCTGACTGAAGATCTCCGAAAAACTGATCTGATCATTATTCCGGCCCTGGATGGCGACCTGGTGAAGGTGCTGGAGTTCAACGAAGCTTATATTCCCTGGATTAAGCAACAGTACAGCCTGGGCGCAGAAGTAGCCAGTTTATGTGTAGGGGCCTTTATGCTGGCATCTACCGGCCTGGTAGATGGCAAGCAATGCGCCACCCACTGGATGGCCGCCAATGCCTTCAGGCAGATGTTTCCGGGTGTGCAGCTGGTAGAGGACAAGATCATTACCGACGAGCAGGGCATTTACTCCAGTGGAGGTGCTTTTTCCTACCTGAACCTCATTTTGTACCTCATCGAAAAATATGCCGGCCGCAATGTTGCTGTTTTCATGAGCAAGGCTTTCCAGATCGATTACCAGCGCAACAGCCAGTCGCCCTTTATGATCTTCCAGGGGCAGAAGGAGCATGAGGATGAAGCTATCAAAAAAGTGCAGGAGTTTATAGAGAACAATGTGCAGGAAAGAATAACGGTAGATGAGCTGGCTTCAATGGTGGCCTTAAGCCGCAGAAACCTGGAGCGCAGGTTTAAAAAGGCTACCTCTAACTCGGTGGTGGAATACATGCAGCGCGTTAAAATAGAAGCCGCAAAGCTTAGCCTGGAATCAAGCCAGGAAAATGTAAATGAGGTCATGTATAATGTGGGCTATACCGACCCCAAAGCCTTCCGCACCACCTTCAAAAAGATTACAGGCCTGTCGCCAGTTCAATACCGCAACAAATACATTCGGGAGCTGCCAATAGCGGTATAGCATCGGGTGGCACTATTCAGGCTATTAGAGCTTATACCTGATTTGCCAATTGGCCTTATCCTTATGCTGCTGAATTACTGCTATGAGGAAACCTGCGCAGCTTCCCAACCGATCATGGCCGTTTTCCTGGTAGTACCCCACATATAACCGCCCAGGGCGCCACCCGACAGGATAACACGGTGGCAGGGAATCAGGAATGCTACCGGATTGCTCCCGATGGCGGTACCTACTGCACGTGATGCACCCCTTCCAGATATGCTGTCGGCAATGCCACCATAGGTGGATAGTTGTCCCATGGGAATTTTCAGGAGTGCCTCCCAAACCTTCAGCTGAAATTCGGTTCCTTTCAGATGCAGCTTCACCTGGTTGAGCCTGCTCCAGTCGTGCGAAAAAATATAGAGTGCATTCTGTTGCGCCAGGTCCGGCATCTGTCTGAACTGTGCATTTGGAAAATGGTGTTGCAGGTCAGCAAGTGCCGTTTGTCTGTTTTCTGCAAAGGCCATGTAGCAAATCCCTTTTGGTGTGGAGGCTACCAGTATATCGCCAAAGGGACTCTCAGCAAAGCTGTAATTGATGGAAAGGCTTTCTCCACCGTTTTTGTACTCTCCGGGCGTCATGCCTTCGATCTTCACAAACAGATCATGCAGCCTGCCCGTTCCTGAAAGCCCCGTTTCATAAGCTGTATCGAATAAAGAAACCTGTTTTTCCTTTAAGAGCTCTTTTGCATAGGCTACGCTGATGTACTGCAGGAATTTCTTCGGGCTCACCCCCGCCCATTCGGTGAATAATTTCTGAAAATGAAAAGGGCTCAAATTGATTTTTTCTGCTACTTCGTCCAGGCTGGGTTGTTTTCTGAAGTTCTCCCTGATGTAATCTATTGCTGCTGCAATACGATTGTAGTTGATATGGGCCTGCTCGTTCATACGCTTTTCCCTTTTGATTGATGTAAAGGTATTTTGTTTCTGCCAGCCGTAACACCCGAAACTTGCGCAATAATGGGTTTATGGCATGAGTGATATAGTGCTGAACTGCTAGCTTAGCGACCGCCAAAGGTAAAACACCAGATATGCTTCCCAGCCATTATAAGGCTTAAAACCCCGGATCAGCTCTTCCCTGGTGGGTTTGGCAGCGAGCTGGTATATGTTCTTCCAGGCATTTAACAGGCCGGCATCACCAAAGGGTATGCTGGTTGGTACTTTCATGCTCTTCATGAGGGTATAATTTGCCGTCCACTCGCCCACCCCCCGAATGGCCGTTAGCCGCTTAAACATTTCTGCAGGATCTAGTTTTGCCAATTCTCCTTTACTGATTGCTCCACTACTAAACAGCCGGCTTACCTCTATAAGATAAGCTGCTTTACTGCCTGAAAACTGGAAAGACTGTAACGACTCCTTACTCAATCGCAGCAGCTGATCCGGTGTTGGAAATGCATAAAAAGTGGCCCCCTTCCAGCTTAGTCGGGAGCCGCAGGCTTCCACCAGTCTTCTTTTTAGGCGATAGGCAAAGGTGAGATTGATCTGCTGCCCGATGATGGACCAGCACAGGCATTCAAACAGATCCGGAATACCCATCAGCCTTAATCCCCAATATTTCCTGACCAAAAAAGCAAGACCGGGATCATGCTGCAGCCTTTGATAGAACGGTGAAATATCCCGTTGGAGATCAAACCACTCCTGCACATAGGCTATTACAAGCTGCCACTCCCCCGGAGACAGCACCATAGGCTGCAGCGCCTCCAGTTGCAAATGCTTTTCCTGAATACTTAGCCGGATGAGCACTGAAAGCTTGTTTAGCTGCAGGAATTTAATAATGCCCTGTGGCTCCAGCTGCTGTGTGCAATCATCATAATTACGGTCCAGGTACCAGAGGCATTCAGGGAAGCTGAAAATTTCCGGAGCAGGGAGCTGGATGGAAGATAGGTCCTTTTGCATGGGAATAAATTTATCACAAAACAGCTATGGTCAGGACACAAAACAGAAAATCCCTTTGGCTGAAAAAAAATAGTAAAAATCCTGCGTCTTTTCGGGAGGCAGTCCGACTTAAAGGTAAATAACCTATTAAGTCTTTATGCAAGTACGTGAATATCCCGTGGCAGTGATTGGTGGCGGGCCGGTAGGACTGGCAGCCGCTGCCCATTTAACGGAAAGAAATATCCCCTTTCTGCTGTTCGAAGCAGGAGCAAGTGTAGGCGCCAACCTGCTGGAGTGGAAATGGGTACGGGTGTTTTCTCCCTGGAAATACAACTTAGATAGTACCATGGCCAGGTTGCTGGATGAAGAGGGCTGGAAAAGGCCCCAGGAAGACAGCCTGCCTACCGGAGAGGAGCTGGTAATGGAGTACCTGAAGCCTTTCTCCCAGCTGCCCCGCATAAAACCTTACCTCCATACCGGCAGCCGGGTGATCTCCATTAACCGAAAGGGATTAGATAAAACAAAAACCTTTGGCCGGGAAGAGGTACCCTTTGTGATAAGGGTAGAGCAGCAGGGAGAGCTGAAAACCTACGAAGCCTCGGCAATTATTGATGCCACCGGCACCTGGCAAAACCCAAATCCCCTTGGCGTGGGCGGTGTGCCGGCCGTAGGCGAAGGGGAACATAAAAGCAGGATCTTTTATGGCATACCACACATCAGCGGCAGCCACAAAATGCGCTACGCCAACAAAACAGTGATGGTGGTGGGCGGCGGCCACTCCGCCATCAACTCCCTGCTGGAGCTGGCAGCGCTTAAACAGGAATATCCCGATACCCAGCTCCACTGGGTACTGATCACAGACAGGCTGGATAAAGTTTACGGAGGCAAAGAGAACGACCAATTGGAAGCCAGGGGTGCTCTGGGCCAGCGAATAGAGCAGCTGGTAAAAAGGGGAAGCCTGTACATCCATACTCCTTTCCATATAGACTCCATTAGCAGCGCCAACGACAAACTAAGTATTGGCGGCGAAATACAGGGCAGGCGCCATTTGGTTGAAGGTGTCGATGAGATCATTGCCAATACAGGTGCACGCCCGGATGTATCTTTATCCCGCGAAGTAAGAGTTGCCTACCATGAGGCACTGGAGTGCGTGCCGGAGATTAGTGAGCTGATTGATCCAAACATCCACAGCTGCGGCACAGTACGGCCACATGGAGAACGGGAGCTGCGCCAGCCCGAGAAAAACTACTATGTGGTGGGCGTAAAAAGCTATGGCAGGGCACCTACCTTCCTGATGGCCACCGGCTACGAGCAGGTGCGCTCTATCACCGCTTACCTGGTTGGCGACCTGGAGGCTGCTGCAAGGGTAGAATTAAACCTTCCGGAAACAGGCGTGTGCAGCGTACGCCAGGTCAGCACCGAAGCTGCCGTAGCCTGCTGTGATACCCCTGCACCGGCAAAAAACCCAGACAGCCCCGAAATAGAAACAAACAGCTGTGGCCCTGTAGGCTGCAGTGACAACAGAGAAAATAGTATCAACATAAAAACAGAAAAAACCATGAACACAGTAACATCAAATGATCAAAAAGCTGCCGTCTGCTGCGGTTCAGCACCGGTACAAGTTCAAAAAGAAGAAGCACCTGCAACAGCCTCCGCCTGCTGCGGCGGCCAGCCAGACACGAACGAAGAAGCCTGCTGCAGACTGGATGAAGAGGCCAAAGCAGATGGATTAAGCGGCTGCGGCTGCGGCACTGATGAGGACATCAGACACCAGCAGGCAGCACCTGTAGCTGCACTGGCAGAAGCGTCTGCCGCTTGTTGCGGTACACCCGCACCAGCCACTACAAAACGTGAAGCTGTAGAAGCAGTTGCCAGCAGCTGTTGCTAAGCTAAGCTTTCAGGTGGCGGAAGGAGCAAGGATAAGCCTGCTCCTTCCGCCATCTGTTTTAAACCACGTGCGTACCCCAAATACCTCCTTCAATTGATTACCCCCGCATATAGAGAAGAAAAGACTAAAGTCAGTACCCCGGCAGCTCTTTCTGCCGGAAGAATGCCTGTTGAGGAGGTTTCCTTACAGGGAACCATTCTCTCGGCCTCCATCTATTCCCTGGGTGGGATGGGCGATGCTTTGCTGTACCCCCTGCTACCTGTTTTTGGAGAAGATGTCGGGCTGTCAGCCTTGTGGGTAGGCATTCTGTTGTCCATCAACAAGTACATCAGGATTTTTGCAAATAGCCTGCTTGCTTACTGGACTGCCCTTACCGGCTACAAACGTATGTTGCTGGCAGCAAGTGTACTGGCTACTGTGACTACACTCTCCTATGGTGTTGGAATGGGTCTTTGGCTATGGTTGATCAGCCGCCTGCTGTGGGGCATCTCCTTTGCCGCCCTAAGGATTACCAGCCTGGGCTATGCCACAGAGGTGAAACAGCAGGGGTTTGCTTTGGGAATAAGCCGTGCCATCCAGGAAGCCGGTCCCTTGCTGGCTTTGGGATTTGGCCCGGTGCTCATCAGGCATGCAGGGATTTCACAGACCTTTATGGTACTTGCCCTGTTTACTGCAGTGGGCATCCTGCTAAGTCTAAAACTTCCTGCATCAAAATTACCGGCAAAGCAGACATTAACTCCCAGACCTGCAAAGCCCGGCAGGCTCGATATCTGGGTTTTCATCAGCTCCTTTGCCGTAGAAGGTGTGCTGATTGTAACACTGGGCTTACTGCTCAAACCCTACCTGGACAGTCCGGAAAAAGTGCTGGGTGTAACTGCTTTATACCTCTCCATCAGGAGGCTGGGCACACTGCTGCTCACGCCCCTTGCCGGGTTACTGGCAGATTACTGGAACCTGAACAAGCTCTTCCTGCTTTCATCAGCGGGTATTTCAGGGGGCTTACTGCTGCTGGCCACCCGCCAAACCGAAGCCGGCATTATACTCACCTTTATTGCCGGCAGCATTAACAGTGCTTTTGTACCGGGGGTGGCCCTGCAAAAAGCAGCAGGAAAACACAAACTTGCTGTGCTGTCTGCTCTATCCACCAGCCGCGATGCAGGCTCTGCCTCCGGAATGCTCCTGGGCATTATGCTGTTTGAATATTTCTCTGCGGTTCCGCTTTTTAGTGGCCTTGCCCTGCTCACAGGCTTACTAATTTTATGGCTGAAAAAATGCCTGAGAATATAGCTGAGTCTGTAATTCTGAAATTAAATTAGCCTTCCATACGCAGCACCCCATTCAGGGAGAAACCGCTGATACTGTTCCAAGCTATTGTATTGTACTGCATGAATATCAGGATACTCCCCTACCAGCCCCAGTACCAGCCATACTTCGAAAAGCTCAACAAGGCCTGGATAGAAGAATTTTTTACCCTTGAGCCCATTGACCTCTGGGTTCTCGAAAATCCGGAAGAGGCCATTTTAAGTAAAGGAGGAGCCATTTTCTTTGCTGAATATAATGGCCTTATTATAGGAGCAGCAGCCCTGAAGGTGAACGAGCCGGGTGTACTGGAATTAACCAAAATGGCTGTTGACAGGCAGCACCAGGGCCTGGGCGCCGGCAAACTGCTGTGCGAGACGGCCATTAGAAAAGCGGCAGAAATGGGAGCCGGAAAGCTGGTGCTCTACACCCATTCCAGCCTGTATACGGCCATTGCCATTTACAAAAAGCTTGGTTTCCGGGAGGTGCCCGTAGAAGCAGGCAGGTATGCCCGTGCAGATGTAAAAATGGAGATCCGTCAACCAAATCCTTTGCCATTATGAATTTTTACATCAGGCAATTAACAGAACTGGATGCCCCCGTCTATCGTGACTTGCGGCTGGAAAGTCTTCGGGATGCCCCTTTTGCTTTTAGCAGCAGCTATGAAGAAGAAGTGGGGCTACCCCTGGAAAATTTCGTAGGCAGGCTTACGGCAGTTGGCTCACCTCCGGAAAGCTATGTACTGGGGGCTTTTACAGAAGCCAGCGAGCTGGTGGGCACCATTACTTTTAAAAGAGATACCCGGCTGAAGGCACGCCATAAATCCATGATCTATGCCATGTACACCAAAGCCGGCACCCGTGGCCATGGCGTAGGCAAAGCCTTGGTGGAAGAGGTTATCAGAAGAGCCCGCGCAATGGAGGGGCTGGAGCAAATACACCTGTGGGTGCTGCATGCGACTACCTCTGCTGCAGAATTTTACAGGAAATGTGGCTTTACAGGACAAAATGAACTGATCAGGAATGATCTGAAAATTGAGGGCCGGTATGTGGATGCCGAGTACATGAGCCTGTATCTGAAGGACTAGACTATCGTAGCTCAGGAGAAAGCCAGCTGATGAGCCTGTACCTGCTTTTTCCAGAGGTAAAAAGAAAGGAACATCACGCCCATAAACATCAGGGGAGAAAGTACCAGCCCCGCACTATCTCCAACAAAGGCCCTCGACAGGCAGGCACCCAGGAAATGAAAGGTAAAACCGGCATAGGCCCATTCTTTAAGAAGACTGTATTTTGTTTGCAGCAGTGCAATAGCACCCGATGCCTTGGCAATTCCCAAAATGGTAAGCACATACACCGGGTAACCCAGGTGGCGCATGATCTCCTGTCCTTCTTCTATCTGCATAATGCCCATAGCGCCATCCATCAAAAAGAACAAAGCAAAAATAGTGGTGATACTCCGGTAAAGGAGCCTGATAGTTCTAGGCTTCATGGCTTTCTCTGGTTGAGGCTTCCTGTGGTATGGCGCTTTCATCCATAAACATCAGCTCCCACTGGTGGCCATCTGGGTCGGCAAAGCTGTGCTGGTACATCCAGCCATGGTCCTGTGGGTCCATATAAGTAGTACCGCCTGCTGCTACAGCTTTTCTCACCATCTCATCTACTTTTTCCCGGCTCTCCACATCAATGGCAATGAGTACCTCTGTGGTTTTGCTGGCATCGGAGACTTCTTTTTTGGTAAAGGTTTTAAAGAATGGCTCGGTCAGGAGCATGGAGAAAAGGTTGTCGCCAATGATCAGGCATGCCGCTTTATCGTCTGAAAACTGCGGGTTGAACGTAAACCCTAGTTTTGTGAAGAAGTCCTTTGATCTGTTAAGGTCTTTCACCGGCAGGTTGATAAAAATTTTAGTTGCCATCGCTGTATATTTTAAATTTGATATAACAAAGATAGCGGGCCTGTCGGTACTTAAAGCTGTGTAAATGCGTCAACAAAGGGGGCAATTGCGACAAGTACAACGGACCAAAAAAAGCAGCCAGATACATTTCCGGCTGCTTCCATCAACATCTCAACAGGGTACCAGAGGAGGTAAAACACCTGTTCAACTAACATAAGGAGGGTTAACCAACATACAGATCTGATGGTCTGAATCAGTTCGGCATGTAGTTATCGATGAATATCTAATCAGGATTCGGAAGTTATCACCTTTCCGGCCAGGGCTACAATCAGCAGCCCCATCAGGGCTATAATAGAAAAGGAAACCTGCAGGCTGCTAAAACCGGCAACAATCCCTATGAGGGGCGGACCGATCAGGAAGCCCAGAAAACCAATGGTAGATACGGCAGCCAGTGCCACACCGGGTGAGAGTATCTTCGATTTTCCGGCAGCACTGTACACCAGCGGCACCACAGAAGAAACGCCCACTCCTACCAGCAGAAAGCCAATGATGGCCGTATGGAGGGCCGGTAAAACAACGGCAACTCCTAGCCCCAAAGTAATTAGCAGGCCGCTAAGCTGCAGCACTCTTTTAAGGCCAACGCGGCTGGTAAACCAATCGGCTACAAAGCGACCGGCAGCCATGGTACTCATAAAGGCCGTAAAGCCGGCGCCCACCCAGGCTGGATCTGCTTTTACCACTTTCCTGAAATAGACACCACTCCAGTCGAACATGGCGCCTTCGCACAGCATAGAGCAAAAGGCTATAATGCCCAGGATCAGCAGGGCTTTGTCGGGTTTGGCAAAAATGGGTGCATCTTTCTTTTTGTTGGCATCTTCGCCCAGGGTATAACGGAAACTTAGCAGTGCCGTCAGCAGCACAAAAATCGTAATATAGATGTAATGCTGAAACAGGTCAATGCCACTGCCGATCATGATGGTACCCACAGCCGCACCGGTAAAGCCTGCCAGGCTCCAGAGCCCGTGGAAAGAAGCCATGATAGACTTTTTGTAGAGCGCTTCTACCCCTACCGCCTGGGTATTGACAGAAATGTTCATGATATTCCCGATCAGCCCGAAAACAAACAGGCACACCACCAGCTGGAAAATACTCTGCACCAGGCCCAGGCTAAGCAGTGAAAAGGTGTAGAGCATGGCGGCTATAATGACTACCCGCTGGCTGCCCACTTTAGCCACCAGCCAGCCCGAGATGGGCAGTGATAGCATCAAGCCCGCAGGCAGGGCCAGCAGCACAGAGCCCAGTGCAGCCTCCGACATCCCCAGTTCCTGCTGGATGGTAGGGATCCTGGATGCCCAGCTGGCAAAGCATAAGCCTTGTATAAAGAAGAAGGCACCTATGGCAAGCCGATGAGCACCTCTAGGTATAGTACTATTATTTTTTAATGCAATTGATATCATAAGCAGTAATGGTTTTGTAAAGATAAAACCTAAAACAGCCTATAATACGGATATTTAAGAAAAAGATTTAAAGCCGAAGCCCTGAGGAAACCTCAATGCGAGTTATAAGCAACAAATATGAAAAGTACAAACGGAAGCGCAAACGGTTGAATAGCATTCAGGCAAACTTGAAATTTTTTAAAAAAAATTGTAAGCAGGGTTCATATAGCACCCCTGAGCAGCGGAACAGGCTGCTACATAGGTATAATTGAAATTTACAGGATAAAAGATTTATGCACCCGCTATCAATAAATTCCTAAAAATCATTAATTTTATTAAATATTATTTTTTCTTAGTTGCGGATGGAGCATAAAATCCTACAGGTATTAAGATTCTCCGTCAGCCTATTTCCAGGCCTATATATTCAGCCTTAGAAATATTATTGCAGCCCTGTTTATGTTTTTGGTAAAGTGGATAAACTCTTACTCAAAAACATGCCCCTGTATCGAGCCTTTCGTTATGCTCTGGAATTGCTCACTTGTATTTATGATGTACAGGCTTCAACTCCGGGAGTTTTATTTGATGCACACGATCTACTGAAAAATCCCGACAGCGCCACAGCAGCGCAAGAGGATTTGACCGCCGGTAAGTCTGTGATGCCTCTGAAGATATAACCCTGCTGAATCTGGCAGCGCCTTTTCTAATACAGACTTTTCACTTAACCCCATGAATAAACTTTTTACCCTGTTCATTTGCCTGCTATGCATTCAGATAAGCACAAGCTGCTTTTCGCAAGTCACTACTGAAACCAAGAGGCCACTATACCGTGCGCTTGTACAAACGGTAGATAAAAACAACTACAGAGGTGCAATTTATGCACTCAACGACTCCACCATCAGCCTTACCTGGGCTAGGCTGGCAAAAAAGAACCAGATCCCCGTGGAGCAGGAACTACTGATCATCCCTGTTAGCAGCATCAAGCAAATTAAATTTGAAAAAGCAGGTGCTATGGGCAGAGGATTTATTTTTGGTGGTTTACTGGGTATTTTAGGAGGTGTAGTTATCGGAGAGGTAGCTGATAAGCCTTGTAAGAATAGTTACTACGGTTGTATGGAGATTGTAGATCCGGGAACAGTCGGTGGAATCTTGGGATTCATAGGAGGCAGTGCCATTGGTATTGCCATTGCATCAAAAAAACAGAAGTTCGAAATCAATGGGAACAGGCAAAATTATAATGCTCTAAAGGAAAGTATTCAGCCTTACATTTACATACCCTACGCTGTACAACAAACAGTGAAAGCGCCTGCAGGCGAATAGCTGGAAAAATTTATTTAATTTACATTGTTAACGCTACACCGGCCTTAGTCACCGGAAGTGTAGCCCATAAACAATGGAGCAAGCTGAATGATATTTGATTTTAGATTAAGGGTATTCAAGTCGGTGGCCGATAGGCTTAGCTTCACCAAAGCAGCGCATGAGCTTTTTATCACACAGCCTGCCGTGACCAAGCACATCAATGAGCTGGAAAAACAGGTAGGAAAGCCGCTCTTCAACCGGCATGGCAACAGCATCAGCCTTACCGGCGAGGGAGAACTACTGCTCTCTTATGCAAAGAAAATCCTGCTGCTTTACCAGGAGCTGGAAGACGAGCTTAACAGCCTGCAGAAAAACCTCTCGGGCCACCTGCGCATAGGCGCCAGCACCACCATTGCTCAATACATTCTGCCCCGGATTCTGGCTGGGTTTAAGAAGCGCCATCCGGAGGTGCAGCTCACCCTAATCAACGGCAATACCGAGCGCATTGAACAGCTGCTGCTGAACAACAGCATCGACATGGGCATGATTGAAGGCTACAGCACCCTCCCGCAACTCCATTATGAGCATTTTGTGGAAGATGAAATTGTACTGGTGACCAGCACCGGCAACCCTAAAATAGCCCAGGCTGAAATTAGCCTCGATATCCTAAGGGAGCTACCGCTCGTAATCCGGGAGGATGGCTCCGGCACCCTCGACATTATTGAGCATGCCCTGGAAGAACACCAGCTCAGGCGCAGGGACTGGAATGTTGAAGTGCAGCTGGGCAGCACAGAAAGTATTAAGCAGTACCTCATGCACTCCGGTGCTTTTGCGTTTCTCTCCATCCATACCGTGGTAGATGAGCTTAACAGCAACAAACTACGGGTGATTGAGATAAAAGATCGCACCATCAGCCGCTCTCTGCAATTCATTTCCCTGCACGGCCAGCACGCCAGGCTCGTGGGCCTGTTTAAGCAGCACTGCATCAGGCGTTATAACCAAAAGTAATACCGCATCACTATTTGTGATTGGCGTGCTTAGGCAGCAGGGTGTATGTTTGCGTAAACTTTTCAATAGCCGTGGCATGGTACACGCTGCATGAATAAACTTACGCTTACAGATACTGATATGATTACGACTGATATTTGCATAATTGGTGCCGGCCCGGTGGGCTTATTTGCTGTTTTTGAAGCTGGATTGTTAAAAATGCGCTGCCACCTGATTGATGCCCTGCCACAGGTTGGCGGACAGTTATCAGAAGTATATCCCCAGAAACCTATTTACGATATTCCGGGCTTTCCTGCCATTAACGCACAGGCATTGGTAGATAACCTGATGGAGCAGATCGCACCCTTCAACCCGGGCTTTACCCTTGGCGAAAGAGTGGAAACCTTCGATCGCCTGGACGATGGCTCTTTTATTGTGAAGACCTCTGACGAAACCCACGTACACTGCCAGGTGGTGGTGATCGCCGGCGGACTGGGCTGCTTTGAACCCAGAAAACCTGCCATTCAGAGACTGGAAGATTTTGAAGGGAAAGGCGTTTCCTACATGGTGAAAAAACCAGAGCTTTTCAGAGACAAACGCATTGTACTGGCAGGTGGAGGTGATTCGGCCCTGGATTGGACGATCTTCCTGGCAGAAGTTGCCGAAAAAGTAACCCTCATTCACCGCAGCGAAACCTTCCGGGGAGCGCCAGACTCGACCGAAAAAGTATTTGAGCTGGCAAAACAGGGTAAAATTGACCTGCTGCTCAAATCTAATGTAGTAGGCCTGAATGGCAACGGACACCTGCAGGAAGTACTGGTAGAGGATGGTGATAAAAACGTAAGCCGACTGGCAACAGACTACCTGATCCCTCTCTTTGGATTAACCCCTAAGCTGGGTCCTATTGCCGACTGGGGCTTAGGCATTGAAAAAGCACAGATCCAGGTAAATACCTTTGATTACTCCACCTCAGTAGACCGGGTGTATGCCATTGGCGATATCAACACCTACCCGGGTAAACTGAAGTTAATCCTGTGCGGCTTCCATGAGGCTGCCCTGATGTGCCAGAGCGCCTTTAAATGGGTTTATCCAAGCCAGAAGCTAAGCTTTAAGTATACCACAGTAAATGGTGTAAATGCTTTCTAAACCACACAGGCCTTAAGGCTTGCGCTGAAGATATTTATACAGAACATCCATACAACCTAAGCAAAGAGCCTGTAACAGGCATTAAAGAAAAAAGTCATCCCCAAACAGGGATGACTTTTTTATGAAACTTTACAAGTTCGTTAATCTCTGAAAAAATAGAACAATAAGTTCTCAGATATAGATTTTAAGCAATCGGTGTTCAGAATTGATCAATACTATTTCTCCTCTTCTTCTTTTTGTTCAGCAGGCTCACCCTGTGAAACAACTTTACCATTTTCGTCGAAGAGCACAATCACTGTAGGCTCAGCAGTTGCTACAGCAGCACCTTCTGCCAGCGCTACTTCGTACTGAACAGCAGTAACTGCAGCACCTTCTACAGGCTGTATTTCAGTTACGGTAACAACGGAGAAATTTTTAAACTCATCGCTCTGCAGATTTGTCTGTACAGCCTCAGGCAGCTCTTCCACCTGTATAGAGCGGCGGCCAGCATCCTCTGTTCTGTTCGACATAGGATCTACAGTGATAGATTGTTCTGTATTTTGTTGTGGATCTGTTTCAGGAGTTGTTTGAGCAAATGTTACACCCATTCCGAATGCCAATGCTACAAAAGTTAAGAATGTCTTTTTCATGTTTAATCTTTGGTTTAAAAAAATAGTCTTGCTCACTCTATAGGAAAAGACTATGCCAAACTCTTGCAACAATCTAAAAACCTTAATAACATTATAAATATAAGGTTTTTACCTTTTCAGGGATGGTGGAGGAACTGTTGAAAGCCTCTACAACTGTGGAGCAATTCCGCTGAAATGTGTAGAAATCCTGAAACACTTTGCTACAGTTTTACAAACTCAATGTGTGAATCGTTACCTGACAAATTCAGATATAATTTAGTACTCTGCACCCGGATCCCGGAGTGTATCGCGCGATACCATAATTTGTGCAGCTTAACCCGGCAGTTCCGAAGATAACTGCCCTAGATGATGTTAACGGTCCACTGGGTCGGGTTCTATTTTCAGAAGAGATAACTGAAGGACTTTTTTTAGATGTTCCGGAAAAGCAGCCGTAGTAGTGCCATGGGCTGAACTACCGCCAGATTTAACGCTATAGGCAATCATTTAACTTTTGCTTTTTTGATTATTCCTTTAGTAGCGCTAATTTGAAAACTGTTAAATTGTTTCCATTGGAAAAGCAAATGAGTCATTTTAGTGCCTTTGCAGATTTTGTATTAAAAGAACAAAGCCTGATGGCAGAAATGGCCGAAGCATATCTTGCTTTGTGCAGGGAAAATAATTTACCACTCCTCATCCATTTTAGTCATTTAACAGAAGAGGAGCAAAATGCTTATTGCCATAAAAGCATTACGGACTTCCTGAAAGTAGTAAAGAACGGAACTGCCCTGACACAGGCGTTTGCTACAATAGATCGATGGCGGGCAAATCAACATCCACTTATTCCCACAACAGGCATTACTGTTTCTGATGTTGTGCTGCTCTATAGCATCCAAAAGCAGTTGTATCTAAACTTTCTGCCCAGATATACAGGCGAAATATCGCTTTACCATCAGATTGTGCTGGAACTGGAGAACTTTCACCGGCAGCTGGAGCAGTATGCTTTTCAGGTATTTATTGAAACGCAGCAGGCAAGTCTGAAGCAGGAAAAAGAACTAAGTGAGAACATCATCAATAACTGCACCGATGGCATTATGGCCTTCGATAGTGAACAGAGAATCATTGTCTGGAATAAAAGCCTGGAGCAACGCTACGAAAAGAAAAAGGAAGATGTAATAGGGAAGAAACTTTTTGAGGTATATCCTGATCTGAAAGATTCCCAGCTAGAAAAAAACCTGGCAAAGGCACTTGGGGGAGAACGTATATTTATTGAGGAGCAGCCCAATCTCTACCGGCATGGCTGGTACGAAGCTTACCTGATTCCTTTGCTGGATAAATCTCAACTGCCTTATGGGGCTGTGAGCATTGTGCATGACATCACACAGTGGAAAGACAGCCAGTTAAAGCTAAAAGAACAGCACGAGGAGATTTTAGCCAGTAATGAAGAGCTGCTGGAAAAGCAAAATGAGATCAATGATGCCTATGAAAAGCTGAAAGAACAGGAGCATTTCATTCAGCAGATCACCGATGCCGTACCCAGCACTATTTTCATTTATGACCTTCCTGAAAATAAAATTATTTACACCAGCAAGGAAGTGACTAATTTGCTGGGTTATACGCCAGACGAAATCCTGAATTTTGGCAGTGCACTGTACAGCCAGCTGGTCCCTCCTGAAGACCAGCATATCATATCAGAAAAGAACATGCGGTACCAGGAGATGAAAGAGGGAGAAACCGCAGAGGTCGTTTACCGCAACAAGACCAAAGAGGGTAAGTACAAATTTGTCAGATCCAAAAGCCGGATCTATAAATTCAGCCCTGAAGGAAAGCCCCTGCAGGTGCTTGGTATTCTCGAAGATGTAACCGATAAGGTAAAGCAGGAAATAGAATTAAGGCAGTCGCGCGACTACTACCTTACCATTCTGGAAGATTTCCCCAGCCTGATTTGGCGGGCCAATACCGAGGGTCTCTGTGACTATTTCAATAAAACCTGGCTGGAATTCAGGGGACGCACCCTGGAACAGGAATGGGGAACTGGCTGGGCCGAGGGTGTACACCCCGATGATTTTGAACGCTGCCTGGAGATCTACAATACCAACTTCAGGGCCAGGAAAGCATTTGTGATGGAATATCGCATGCTGCGTTATGATGGTGAATACCGCTGGATTATTGATCATGGCACCCCCTTGCATGATGTGCAGGGTAATTTTACAGGCTTTTTAGGTGCCTGTTTCGACATACAGGAACGAAAAGACTTTGAGAATAATATTCAGAGCAAAAACAGAGCACTTTCCGAAGCCCAGGAGCAACTGGTAAAAGCCAATGAAACCCTGGAACAAAGGGTGCAGCAACGAACAGAACAACTGGAATCAGGCGAAAAGCAACTGCGGCTGTTAACCAATGCGCTGCCCTCCTGTATTTCTTATGTAGACAAGGACGAAATCTACCGGTTTGTGAACCATACCTATACCGTTTGGTTTGGCATGCCCAAGGCAGAAATTGAGGGCCGCCATATAAAAGAAATCATTGGTGAAGAAGTGTACAAAAAGCTGGAGCCTAACATAAAAAAAGTACTGTCTGGCAGAGAGGTGAAAGCAGAGGGCAAAATGGCATATAAGTATGGCGGGACCAAAAATGTAGCGACCAACCTGATTCCCTATATAGAGCAGGGCGAAGTAAAAGGCTTCTATGGTTTTGTGTATGATGTAAGTGAAATCAGAAAAACCCAGGAGTCTCTGGAAACAGCTCTATCAGATATTACGCTTACGAATGAACAGCTAAGTAAGATTAATAATGATCTGGACAGCTTTGTATACACCGCCTCTCACGACTTAAGAAATCCTGTTGTTAACCTTGAAGGGCTGCTAATGGCACTTAAGAAGCGGCTATCCAGCGTTAAAAACAGGGACCTTGATCAGCTGGTGAACATGATGGAAACTTCGGTGAACAAGCTTAATCAGACCATCCGCGACCTCACAGAAATCACCAAAGCACAAAAAGGACTGGAAGAGCCTGAAGAGGAAATATCCATCATAGAAAAGCTGGAGGATATCAAAGCTGAACTGCAGGAAACCATACAGCAAAGCAATCCTATTATCCGCGAAGATCTTGAGGTTACCTCCCTCACCTATGCCAGAAGAAACCTCAGAAGTATCCTGTACAACCTGCTGACCAACGCACTTAAATACAAATCAGAAGACCGCCGCCTGGAGATCGATATAAAAACCTACGAAGAAGATGAATGGGTTGTTCTTTCAGTACAGGACAACGGACTGGGCTTAAGCGAACAACAGCGCCTGAAGCTTTTCACCATGTTTAAACGTCTCCATACCCATGTGGAAGGCACCGGCATAGGACTTTACATTATTAAGCGTATTGTAGAAAATAATGGCGGCAAAATTGAAGTAAGCAGCCAGCCGAATGTAGGCAGCACCTTCAGGGTGTATTTAAGAAAAAATGCAGCTAATGGCTAGCTGTACCCGCTTAGTGCTGTAGTTGCTCTATCTGAACTGCACAGTAGAGAAACTATTTTGCCCATCCTGATCTCACCCCGGCACTCCTGCAGATTTCAGTAAATAATGTATTATCTTTATGTGCCAAATTTATTAGTCCTTCCCCACTGAATATCCTCCATGAAAAAAGCTGTACTTACTAAGCTGCAGAATAATTTTAAAACCTGCTGTTTAGCAACATTGTTGTTCGCCCTATGCTTATCCGGATGCAATGAAAAAAATCCCGCTGAACAGAAGGTTGAACAGGAACCGGAACCTGTAGATCTGAGAATTACCCAGATGGATTCTGCACAGCTCCACAACCTGGCAAAATCCATAGAAGCTTCTGTGAATCATGAGGTGGCAGAAGGCCTTAGCCTGCACATCTGGGGGGTTGATTCCCTGGTAGCAGACCCCATCTCCATAGACATCGACGACCTGGGGAGGCTGTATTACACCAGAACCAACCGGCAGAAAAATTCCGAGTTCGACATACGCGCTCACCAGGACTGGGAGATCGCTTCCATACAGCTGCAAACGGTAGAGGATAAAAGGGCTTTCCTGCACCAGGTTTTAGCACCTGAAAACAGTGCGAATAACTTATGGCTAACGGATCTTAACAAGGATGGCTCGCATGACTGGCGCGACATGACCCTGGAAAAAGAGCATATATACCGGCTGGAAGACACCACAGGCGACGGACTCGCCAACCTCTCGCAGCTGATGGTGGAAGATTTCAATGATGAGGTAACAGATGTGGCCGGCGCCATTTTAGCCCATGGCGAAGAACTTTTCGTGGGTGTGGCTCCTGATATGTGGCGGATAAAGGATAAAAACGGGGATGGAATTGCTGATGATAAAACTTCTATCTCACATGGTTATGGCGTACATGTAGGCTTTGGCGGCCATGGTATGTCGGGCCTGGAAATGGGGCCCGATGGCAAAATTTACTGGGGTATAGGCGATATTGGTTTTAACGGAACAGGCGCAGACGGCACCAAGTGGGAGTACCCCAATGAGGGAGTAATTGTAAGGTCGAATCCAGATGGCAGCGATTTTGAAGTGTTTGCCCACGGCCTCCGGAACACGCACGAATTTACATTTGATGAACTGGGAAACCTTATCAGTGTGGATAATGATGGCGACCATCCCGGCGAAAAGGAAAGGCTGGTGTACATTGTAAATGGTTCCGATACAGGTTGGCGCATTAACTGGCAGTTTGGCAAATACCGTGACCCTAGTAACAATTCTTATAAAGTCTGGATGGACGAACAGCTGTTTAAACCCAGATTTAAAGGGCAGGCAGCTTATATAACCCCTGCCATCGAAAACTTTATCAGCGGCCCCAGCGGTATGATCTATAATCCCGGCACTGCCCTGGGACCGGAGTGGAAAAACACCTTTTTTGTAGCCGAGTTTGTGGGAGCCCCTACCCGCTCGGGCATACATGCTTTTAAGTTGAATCAAAAAGGTGCCGGGTTTGAGCTTGGAAAGAGCCAGATGATCCTGAAGGGTGTACTGGCCACAGGCCTTGACTTTGGCCCGGATGGCGCCATGTACATTGCCGACTGGATAGAAGGCTGGGATACAAAAGACCATGGCCGCATCTGGAAAATGGATGTTGCCGGGGGAGACACATCGCAGGTGCGGCAGCAGACCCGGCAGTTGCTGGCTGCAGATTTTAAAAGCAGTAAGGCTGCAGATCTGGGAGAATTGCTGCGACACCCGGATATGCGGGTGCGGCAGAAAGCACAGTTTGAACTGGCCACCCGGGGCGCTGCAGGAGCCGATGTTTTCCGCAACAGCATTAACCAGACTGATGATCAGTTTGCCAGGGTTCATGGCATCTGGGGCATTGCTCAACTGGCCCGCCAGGATCAGCAATACGCCCGCGTGCTGATGCCCCTGCTCAAGGACCAGGACCCGGAAATAAGGGCTCAGGCAGCCAAATGGCTGGGCGATATACGCTACACAGCAGCAGCTGATGCCCTGATACCCCTACTGAAAGACGAAAACAGCCGGGCCCGTTTTTTTGCCGCAGAAGCACTGGGCAGAATTGCTTACGAACCGGCCATTGAGCCCATCATCAGCCTTCTGGAATCCAACAACGATACAGATACCTACATACGCCACGCCGGCAGCCTTGCCCTGGCCAGAATTGGTAAAGCAGAGCCTTTAGTTGCTTTAGCCAGCCACTCTTCGGCAGCCCTGCGTATGGCAGCTGTACTAAGCCTGCGGCGGCTCAGGCATCCGGGCATTGCTGCTTTCCTGGACGATAGCGACGAATATATTGTAACAGAGGCAGCGCGTGCCATTAATGACGATCTGTCTATTGAGCAGGCTTTGCCTGCACTTGGCAATGTACTCCGAAATACCCGCTTTAAGAATGAGCCTTTGCTCAGGCGGGCCATCAATGCAAACCTAAGGGCGGGTAGTGAGCAGGCCATGCAAAACCTGATAGACTTTGCCATGAAGGAAAGTAACCCCGTAAAGATGAAAGCCGAAGCTATAGATGCCCTCAGCACCTGGGCCAGGCCTTCTGTGCTGGACCGGGTAGACGGACGCTACAGGGGGGTAATTACACGCGATCCTGCCCTTGTCAGAACGAATGCTGCCGATGCCCTGATCAAGCTAACATCGCACCAGGATCTGTCGCTGCGCCTAAGTGCGGTCAGTGCCATTGGCAGGCTTCAGATAGAACAGGGGTCCGATCGTCTGCTGGCATTACTCAAAACCGATAACCGGGCCGAAGTGCGGGAGGCAGCTTTAAGATCGATGGCATCGCTGAATAATCAGCAAATAGATCAGGCCATTGAGCTGGCAC
Source organism: Flammeovirgaceae bacterium 311 (assembly GCA_000597885.1). Taxonomy (NCBI): domain Bacteria; kingdom Pseudomonadati; phylum Bacteroidota; class Cytophagia; order Cytophagales; family Flammeovirgaceae; species Flammeovirgaceae bacterium 311. Next base: position 5,423,284 of record CP004371.1, on the reverse strand, counting down.
TAAAAGACAGAGACAAAAAAGTAAGAGTAGCCGGGCTCGATCTGCTGCCTAAACTCAATGTTTCTGAAGACCTGATGGTTTCTCTTCTTGCTGATGTGATAGACAAAAGAACAACAGAAGAAAAGCAAGCCGCAATTCTAACGCTCGGCACACTGCCGGTATCACATACTCAAAAGGTATTTGAAGATTTACTCCAGCGTATGGAAGCGGGCAAGCTGCCGCCGGAAACACACCTGGAGTTGGCAGAAGCCATTGACAGCACCCACTCTGAAGCCCTGATCGCCAGTTTAAAGGAAATAATAACCAAAGAGGTTCCTGAATCTGCAAGCGCTGCACAGACAGTTGCTACCTCCTCTACCGCTGCCTTCAAAGGAGCTTTATGGGGTGGTGATGCCAGACAGGGCCGCAGAATCTTCATGGAGCACCAAACGGCACAATGCATGAGGTGCCACTCCTACGATGACTTTGGCGGTAATGCAGGTCCGCGGCTGAATGGCGTGGCTGCTAAGCTTAGCCGTGAGCAGTTGCTGGAGGCACTGGTAGATCCGAGCGCACGCATTGCTCCTGGCTTCGGTGTGGTTACGCTTGATCTGAAAGACGGAAAAAGGGTTAGTGGTATTGTTCAGAAGGAAACCTCCATGGACCTGGTACTGAAGGTAGGTAACCAGCCCGATACCACTATCCGCAAAGCGGAAATTGTAAAGCAGGTAAACGCCACTTCAAGCATGCCCAACATGGGGTATTTGCTAAACAAAAGAGAAATCCGGGATTTGGTAAGCTTCCTTGCCACCCTGAAACAAGATGATATGAACGACCCCGGCCGCCGGGGCGAGGAAAGAAACAGCCACGGTCAGTAAGAAAATAATAAAAAAGGCCCTGGACTTATCTCCAGGGCTTTTTTTTGTCATCAACAGATCGCCATTGCAATGCAGCAGGCTTTACTTTTTGCTCTGCCCTGCAGCACGTATTTTCAGCAAGCCTGGCTTTAGTCCGTTTGAGCTTGCTTTCAATATGATATCGCCAGGTTCGCCTGTTGATTGTATGATAACCTGGGCGAGTCCGTTAAAAGCTTTTCTTTTCCAGGCTGGTGCCGGGTATATGAGCTGGAGAACGCCCGGGTTCTGGTTAACCTGATCCCATTGATGCTTTTTCTTCAGTGGATTTCCCACAATGGCCACTACATTTCTGCCGGGCTTTAATATAGCATGGTCCAGTTTAAATCCTTCTCTGATCGCTTCTTCTGTTGGGTTCTTTTGCAGAAGCACGCCATTAATATACAGCGACTGATCTGTGGCAATACTGTCATAAAACCAGTGAATGGCAGCGTTTCTGAAATCTTCCGGAAGCTCAATACTACCTCTGAAAATAAAAGCACCGGCTTGCTCACGTGCGGCTTCGTTGCTGGCCTGAAAAGCCGTATCCCAGGCGGCATCGTCATACTCTGTTGCAACCTCTGCCCTCTCATTCGGCGATGCCAGCTGTTTCTCTTTCATTGCTCCGATACTGACTACCTGAATTTGCTCCAGGTACTTGTCCGGCTCGTGTGAGGTAGGATCGCCATTGCCCACGCCTATTATTTTCCCGGGCCCCTCTATGGAGAAGGTTATTTCATTGCCGGCTGTGGGGACGAAAAGATTATTCTTGTCGTTCACAGCTACTGTTACCACACTGATATCCTCATGATTCGCCAGAATAGACTGCTTGTGTGGCGTTAGTTGAATGAGCGCCGGGCTGCCTGTAGTTTTAACCACCTCATTCATTACCTTTTTTCCTGCCTTATAACCAACTGCCTCGAGCGTACCGGGCGCATAGCTTACCTTCCATTCCAGGTGGCTGTATTTAGGCATTGTTTTTTTGCCCAGGCTTTTCTTATTCAGAAACAGCTCCACTTCATCACAGTTGCTGTAGGCCCATACATCTATCTCCTGCCCTTCTTTACCCGGCCAGTTCCAGTGGGGCAGCAGATGCAGGGTTGGCTTATCAGACCACCACGACCTAAGGTAGTACACATTATCTTTTGGGAAGCCACACAAATCCATCATGCCAAAGTAGGAGGTGATGGAAGGCCAGCCATGCGGCGTAGGCTCACCCCGGTAGTCGAAACCCGTCCAGATGAACATGCCCGCCAGCCATGGCCGGTTAGCATAAAAAGTCCAGCCCTCCTCAATGCTGTAAAATGTTGGACGTGGCTTTTTATCATAAGCTGCGATATAATTCTTTTCAGGATCGGTTACATAAATTCCCCTGGTGGCAAAGGTGGAGCCCTCTTCTGTTCCCATGGCTGGCTGATCGGAAAATTTATCATGATGGGCTTCTATATCGCCATTGCCCATATAGTTGTAACCCATTACTTCAATCACGTCAGAAATACCGCTTCTGAAACCACCGCTGATCCCTGCGCTGATGGCGCGGGTGGAGTCAAGGCTTTTGGCATAATCTTGCATGGTGGTAGCCATGCGAGCTCCAACCATGCTATTCTCAATGGCCCATTCTTCATTTCCAATAGACCAGCTGATGATGCTGGGATGGTTCCGGTCCCTGACGATCATCTTTTTTAGCTCTCCCAACATATAGTCAGTGGTGCCCATCAATCGGTTTTCGTCTATTACCAGCATGCCCAGGCGATCGCAGACATCAAGCAGCTCAGGTGTTGCTGGGTTGTGAGCACTGCGGTAGGCATTGCTGCCCATGGCTTTCAGCGCCTTAATTCTCCACTCCTGCAGCTCGTCTGGCATTGCTACGCCAACGCCTGCATGCTCCTGGTGATTGTTGGTGCCTTTTAACTTAACATGCTTGCCATTCAGGAAAAAACCTTCCCTGGCATCAAAACGAATGGTTCTGATACCGAAGCTTGTTTCGTAATGATCTACTTCTGTATTACCGCTGATAACACTGGTAATTAATTTATAGAGATAGGGCGATTCCAGATCCCAAAGCTCTGGATTGGTTACCTCCAGCAGCAGTTTTGTCTCAATTGACTGAAAGGGTAATATTTTTACTGCTTCACCCTGCCTGCTGGCTACAGTTTTACCTGTTGCATCAACAATGGCCTGAGTTACCGAAAAATTTTGCTCTGTTTTGCCATCGTTGGTGATCGTTGCACGCGCTGTAACAGCTGCCCTGCCCTCTGCTACTTCGCTGGTTACAAAGGTACCATTGTCCGCTACATGCAGCGGACTGGTTTTGCTTAGCCAAACATGTCGGTAGATACCGGCGCCTTCATAGTACCAGCCTTCTTCCATGGTAGCATCCACCCGCACAGCCACCACGTTATCATCTCCGTAATTCAGATAGTCGGTAATATTGTACCTGAAGCTGCTGTACCCGCTTGGCTCCAGCCCCAGGTAATGACCATTCACCCAGACCTCCGAATTGCGGTAAACACCATCAAATTCAATGGCTATGTTGCGACCAAGGTCTTCAGCGGGAATCCTGAATGTCTTACGGTACCAGCCAACACTACTTTCAGGAAATGCCCGCCCTATTGCTTTAAAACCATGGCTGTAGCTTGCCTTTGGATCGAACCCTGCCTCAACGGCCCAGTCGTGCGGCAGATCCAGCTCACGCCATGCCCGGTCATCAAAAGAGGTAGCCGCTGCGCCATCGCCATAACCTGCTTTTGCCAGGTAAGAGAAATAACCAGTGCCTGTGTTAAAATCTTTTTGGGTATCATAAGGATGGCCAAAGGCAAAGCGCCATCCCAAATCCATTTTTATACGTTCTCTTTTGTTTACTGATTGCGCTGTTTGAGCGAATAACAATGTGTTTGCACACAAAACAGTAATCAAACCAACCAACAAGAATTTGATCAATGGATAACGGATCATTTTTTTATGTTATAGGACAAATAATTGTTTATTAACGAACAGCATGCCACTGTCTCCGACGCAGGCAATATTAATGAAGCATGAGCACTTTCATTAGCATGATTGATGCTAAAGTTTGTAACATAGCATTATATATTGATAACAGCCAGTCTGATTAAAACCGGAGGCTGATGCTAAATTTAAGGCTTGATTTCCATACAAGCTGGCTCCATCAGCACTATCCAAAAATTTTAATGCATTAGGCTACTGAATGACCTGCCAATTCTGTTTGCATGGCCAGAATTCTTATAATCAGCACCAGAGCAAATCCTGTTGCCGCCTATGACAACTACCTATTTCCTGCATGCACTACTGCTATGCCTGACCAGCGCCTGCACCCGGAAGCTGATTACGCCAGCTGTGCGTTGACAGCCTCAACTTCGATGCCCAGGGCAACATCAAAAAAATAAAGCCCGGCGGAATCAGGGCTTTTAAATAAAATAATTACCTGCAGCAACGGATACATTTCCGGAAGTATGGATGGAAGCCTTTTACTTCCATCCGCTCTTTTTTCTTACAGCTCAAAGATCTTGTCCATCAGCACCCATTTTTCACCTACCGGGGTACCGGGCAATGGCTTTTGGAATTTCCACATCAGCGCTTCCCACTCCTGCACCTTTGGGTTTGCCTTATCCATGGCTTCCTTCCTTTCAAAGCTGAAACTACTGTCTGTCTCCATGATCATGACCAGGCGGTTTCCCAGGCGATAAATTTGCATTTCCGTGATTCCGGCATCCACAAGGCTCTTCCTGATTTCCGGCCAGACATTCCGGTGCCAGAACTCATATTCAGCAATAAGCTGAGGATCGTCCTTCAGGTCCAGCGCCAAACAGTATCTCTTCATATCCAACCTTAAAATTTCATCCGGCAGGCCCTCCATTCCCTTGCCTTCCCAGGTCAATACAGGGGTGTTACCCCCTCTTGATCTACTTATATAACAGAGAACGTAACTTCCTCAAGCTAGCCGATATTTCCGGCCTAATAAAGCGCTTCTGCTGATCCTTTGTGCTCTTGCTGGCTGCTGGCTTCCAGCTTCTTTTCTATCAGCGCATAAAGTGCCACCACGATAAAGCAGAAGAAGGATACATAAAATGCAAGGTTTATACTCTGTACCAGGTCTGAAATATGGCCTTGCACAGCTGTAAGCACAGCGCCACCCAAAATGGCCATGATCAGTCCGGAACCTCCGATCTTCGTATCATTGCCCAGGTTGCGTATGCCCAAACCATAGATGGTGGGAAACATCAGCGACATGCAGCCGGATACTGCAATGAGTGCATAAACACCAAACAGGCCGCCCCCATAAATTGCCATCAGAGTACAGGCTGCCGCTGCCAGTGAGGTGATCAGCAGGAGTTGTCTTGGGCTGATCCACTTCATCAGGCCGGTGAAAATAAACCGGCATGCAGCAAATAAAACCAGTGCCGCCATATAATAGGAAGAGGCACTATCTTCCTGGAGCTGCAGCTCCTGCATTACGTAGCGGATGGTATAAGACCAGATGCCTATCTGAGCACCTACGTAAAAAAACTGTGCCACCACTGCCCACACCCAATGGGGGGTTTTCAGCAGCCTTTTAAAGGTTGGAAGCAAGTCCAGCTCAGAACCCGCATCGGAGGCTTTTGGCATTTTTGTAAACTTTACCACCAGCCAAAGCAGTATCAGAAAAAAGGCCACGCCTACATAAGGTCCCATTACGGCAGTAAGCTCATCTGATTGTATGGCTGCCAGTTGCTCATCGCTCATCATACTGCGCTCCTCAGCGGTAGAGAGGTTTAGCTGCGAAAGAATAAATACCTTGCTCAGCAGCACCCCCAGGATAGATCCGATGGGATTAAATGATTGGGCCAGGTTCAGGCGGCGGGTGCCTGATGCTTCGGGCCCCATGGCTACAATATAGGGGTTAGCAGCAGTTTCCAGAATGGAAAGGCCGCCTGCAAGTATGAATAGCGCTATTAAAAAATGCCCGTAAGACATGGTAATGCTGGCCGGGTAAAACAGCAGAGAGCCCAGCACAAACATGCCTAAACCTAAGAGCACCCCTGTTTTATATGTATACTTTTTGATGAGAATAGCAGCCGGCAGCGCCAGACAGAAATACGAACCATAGAAGGCAACCTGGATCCAGGAGGTCTGGAAATCAGACATGCTCATGATCCGCTTGAAAGCTGACAGAAGCGTATCTGTCATGTTATTGGCCAGGCCCCACAGGAAGAAAAGACTGGTGATCAGGATAAAGGGCCAGGCATTACCCTGCCTGAAGAGAGAAGCTTTTGGTTGGTTTGCGTTCATGCTATGGTTAAGTATGTTAACTCCTTTTCCACTCCTATCGGCAGCATACCCAAATCGTTGGTTTTTAAAGTGCTGAATAAAGCAAAGATGAACCCGACACTGGTAAATACAAAATGTACTGGCACCGGTGATACGCCATATCAGCTAACGCTACAGCGGTTAGAGAACTATTTTAGCAGGCCAGGTAAAGCAAAAACGGCAACCTTCCTGCCAGAACTTTGGGTCTTCGATCCAGATCTGCCCGCCTTTTTCCTGGATTATCTTTTTTACGATAGATAAGCCAATGCCTGTACTGTCTACCCCATCAACTTTGTGCAGCACGGTAAACATTTTAAAGGCCTTCTCCCGCTTACCGGAAGGTATACCCATGCCATTATCTTCCACATAATAGAAGAAATCATCATTTCCAGTGGGCTCAAACCCTAGCTTTACCCTGCCTTCAGCCTTGTCGTTGTATTTTATGGCATTGAGCAGCAAATTGCTGTATACCTGAAAAATAAATATCTCTTCCGTTAAGATAGTCGGAAAATCAGGTTCTATCTCAATAATAAAATTATCTGGTCTGGAAAGTCCCTCCGAAAGCTCATGCAGGAGCTTGTTCAGATCTACTTCTTTTTTATCAATCTCCTCATGTCCGGTGCGGCTATAGGTAAGAATACTTTCTATGAGGCTTTCCATTTTTTTAAACTGCCCCTTAAACAGGCTAATCATTTCCTGCAGGCTTTTAGCTCGTCCCATTTCCAGGAGCTGCACGAGTCCCTTTAAATTCCGGATCGGACCTTTTAAATCGTGCGAGACGATGTGTGCAAATTCATCCAGCTCTTCATTTCTTTTTTTGAGCAGTTCATTCTGCAGTGCATAATCTTTCGAGAGCTTCATCAGCTTAGCATTATTCTGCTCCATCTCATTGTTAAGCGACTGAATCTCATCGAGCTGATCCTGCACCTGTTGCTTACTGATCTTTAATTCTTCCAGTGTTTTAAGCAGAAGGTGATTCTGGCGTTTCAATTCGTCATAAGGCGAAGCAGGCGCTAACTGGCTGAAGTGTTTACGCCAGCCCGAGAGGATCATGTGGTTGATAGGCGGATGATTGGCCGGCAAACGCCTGCCAATATGCACACATGTGCCGCTGCCTTCGGTGCTGTCTATCTCGAATTTATCGGATAAACGCCTGCAGTTAAAGATGCCTGTACGCTGACGATCGCTCTGTTTGCTGATCCTGTCCAGCAGCTCATTCAGCTCTTTGATACCCGGGCCTGTATCGCTGACTACAGCTTCTACAAAGTAATGGGGACCATCCTGTGTAATGTAGAAGCTGGCCATACCCCCGTCGGCATGCACCAGTGCATTGCGGCATATCTCGGAGATTGCCGTAGCAAATTTTGTTTGCTCCGTAAAATTCAGACCCGAAATCTCTGCCAGTTGCATGGCCATTTTGTAGGCTATTACCAGATCCAGCTCTCTTTCCAGAGAAACCTCAACGATCGGCTTTTGTACCTTTTCCTCCATCTATGCCCGGATATTTACTAACGATTACAGTTACATCATCGGTGCCCCTGCTGTGATCTCTATATAGACAGGCAGCGATCAACGCAGGATCGTGTTTTTGAATTTGCTGGTATTTAGATAAATCCCAGCGGGAATTAATGCCATCTGAGTGTAAAACCAGGAGTCGCCCCCTTTCCCAGCTTAATTCCTGTTCGTTTATGCGGGAGGAAATAATGTGGCCTATAATACCGTTATACGACATAAGCGTTTTGGCACCCTCCGGGCCCAGCAGCCTTCCACTAATATTGCCCACCCCACAGTAACGGAGCAGTTTTTCCTCAAAGCTGAATTGCAGTGCCATCCCCACGGCCCCTCTTGTTTTTTTTATCTCGGCATGAATCTGACCCAGTAACAGTGCCTGATTTTTCTGGTACAAAGCTGCGTATGCTTCTATGGCTGCCTGTGAGGCCTTGTGCGCCTCCGGTCCATGGCCCAGCCCATCCAGCACCAGCAGCCTGAAAAGCTGCTCTTCCGGCTTATAATCCAGATAATAACCATCACCACAGAGCTTCTCTCCGGGCTTAGCTACAGATACGGCAGCCAGCATAAACGTCTGATCGAACCAGAGGGGAATTTCCCTGGCGTAAAGGCGTGACAGCACTGCAGTACCTGCTCCCGGCTGTGAATATATATCAAAAGTATCAGAAAGTCGCTTAATGGCTCCCAGACCTTCGCCAGCTGTTCCGGAAGAGGAGTAGCCATCCTGCATAGCAAGACCCATGTTAGATATACCGGGGCCAGTATCCAGGGCTATGATTTCAATACCTGCCTCTTTGTTGTGTAAAATGGGCTTCCAGAGCAATTCGCGCTTACGCTGGCCATGCTTGAGCAGGTTAGAAGCCAGCTCTGTCACAATAATATCAAGGCGACCTATGCTCTGCGAAGAAAAACCTAATGTTTCGGCTTCTTTGGCAATTTCCTTTTTGATCAGGCTCAGATAGCTCCTGTCCTCAATACGGTAGCGGGTATGGGCAAGAGCACTACCGTTTCCAGCGAATGATTGTAACGGTTGTTCCATGGCCGGGTTTAGATTGAATATCGAAATAGTTGACCAGCCGCTTTGCTCCTGGCAGGCCCAGGCCAAGACTTTTATTCTTACTCGTTGAATAACCGTCCTGCATTGCTTTTTGTACATCTGCAATGCCGGGGCCTTCGTCTCTGAAAATAACGCGGATACCTGTCTGGATCCGGTCGGTTACCACTTCTATTGTAACTTCGCCTTGTTTTGCATATACCAGGATATTACGCACCAACTCGCTGGAAGCCGTGATGAGCTTGGTCTGATTGAGCAAACTCATGCCAATTTTGGTGGCATATTCTTTCAGCCGCTGGCGGAATAAAACTACATCCTGTTCAGTAACTATCTTTAAATTCTCTTTATTCAGGCTGATCATCATCATCGTCAGCCTCCTCTAAGTCAAATTCGGCTTCATCGGTGATTTTTTGCTGTAGCAGCGCCATCCCTTTTTCAACATTCAGGGCTGTATATACACCGGCCAGGGGCAGCCCCAGCTCTACCAGCGTAATAGCTACTGCTGGCTGCATGCCCACTACCACCGTTTGGGCATCCATTATCTTAGACATGGTGGCTATATTGCCAATGATACGCCCCATGAACGAATCAACAATGGAAACGGCTGATATATCAATCAGCACTCCCTTTGATTCATGCATCTGCACGGCATTGATAAGATCATTTTCCAGGTTGAGGGCCAAGCGGTCGTACATATCCACCTGGATAGTCACCAGCAGAAAATGTCCCATCTTTAGTATAGGTATTCTATCCATAAGCAGCCTCCGTTATTGTTTTACTTTGGCTTTGGTAACTACCAGCTGCTGCTTGGTAAAGGCAGTGCGTAAGGCAGAAGACATGGAAGCCTTCGTCTGTACGCCGGTAAGATCGATGCCCAGGTGTACAATGGTTTGTGCAATCTCTGGTCTGATACCGCTGATGATACACTCTGCACCCATCAGACGCGTAGCGTTCACTGTTTTGATCAGGTGCTGGGCTACAAGGGTATCTACTGTAGGCACACCGGAAATATCCAGTATGGCTATACTACTGCCGGTATTTACGATTTCCTGCAGCAGGTTCTCCATGATGATCTGTGTTCGTTCACTATCCAGCGTACCAATAATTGGCAGGGCCAGAATACCTTCCCATACACGGATAACAGGCGTAGATATTTCGTTGATTTCGCTGGTCTGGCGAAGGATCACTTCTTCTCTTCCCTTGATAAAAGTCTCCAGCGTTACCAGGCTTAAGCTATCCAGTACCTCAGATATCTTTATGATTTCTTCTACCAGCTGGCTCTGCTCATCCCTGAGCTCATCCTGCATGATCTGTATAATTGCCTTTTTCAGGCTTAGAACATAGACTGCTGTTTCGCGCGGCGTAAATCCGGCATAAGCGCGTGTAATCGACAACGAATTCAGTATTTCAACGATAGGAGAATACTCCCGGGTGTTGATGTCTGTGTAATTATTTGTTTTTACTGCCTGGATAAATGAATTCAGCAGCTCATCTGACTGAGCGTGCAGCTCTTCATTCGACATCAGATCTTCACGCAATGTAGGATCCTGGATTTGATTATTGATCCAGGCTTCAAGGACATCCTTTTTTCGCTTGCCTAGGACTTCAGAAGTTTTGTTAGCCATTTATGTAAAAGATGAATTATAAATTATTTCCTTTTAACCACTTCTATACCATCAAATTTTGAAAGGGAATAGGCGGCGAAAAAATCCCGGGCCATGTCTGCCAAAAAGCGAAAGAAGTCACTAAAAATTACGCATCACAAGTATAAAACATTAATAGGATAAATGATTCATTTATCCCAAAAAACAAAGAGGAATTAAAAATGAAGGCGCAACAGGCTGGATAAATGCTTACATGCAGAAGTACACGTGCCTCAGTAAAATCAATCAATACCAAAAAGCCTTTATTGTAACACACAAAAGGTATGTATTGACCGCCTTTGGGCTATTACATCTAAGATTTCATGCAAAGGAAAACCACTAAATCTCTGACTGTTTCAGCCCCTCTTAAGTATAATTCATACTAATACTAGAAGCGAACTGATATGGGATTTGAGAGCTGTAAATTATGTTAAACCCATTCTTATAGGCAAAAAAAAGCCTCACAGTAAACTGTGAGGCTTGTGTATAAATGGATTGGCGGCGACCTACTCTCCCGGGTGTTACCCAAGTACCATTGGCGCTACAGGGCTTAACTTCTCTGTTCGGAATGGGAAGAGGTGAACACCTGTGCTATAACCACCATTATTAACTTAGCTGATCTTTTATCAGCCTGCAATAGCATCTTTAGCTTTTGCTTTAGATCTACTACATAATCTTTTGACATGTAAAATAATGTCATCAATGGCATGTAAAAGCACGTCATGCTAAAAACATGACATGTAAAACAATGTCATAAATGACATGTAAAAGTGAGAGGAAACAGGTGGGGTATTTTCAGCGCTTACGCTCTGGAAGGATCCACTGCATAAGAAAGTATTTGGGCAATTAGTACTGCTTAGCTACACGGCTTGCACCGCTTCCACCTGCAGCCTATCAAGGTCGTCGTCTACAACCACCCTTATAAGGAAGCCTCATCTTGAGGAGAGTTTCGCGCTTAGATGCTTTCAGCGCTTATCTCGTCCATGCGTAGCTACCCAGCGGTGCACCTGGCGGTACAACTGGCAGACCAGCGGCATGTCCAATTCGGTCCTCTCGTACTAAAATCAGGTCCTCTCAAGCTTCCAGCGCCCATCACAGATAGGGACCGAACTGTCTCACGACGTTCTGAACCCAGCTCGCGTGCCACTTTAATGGGCGAACAGCCCAACCCTTGGAACCTTCTCCAGCCCCAGGATGTGACGAGCCGACATCGAGGTGCCAAACCTCCCCGTCGATGTGAGCTCTTGGGGGAGATCAGCCTGTTATCCCCAGAGTACCTTTTATCCTTTGAGCGATGGCCCTTCCATACGGAACCACCGGATCACTTTACCCGACTTTCGTCCCTGATCGACCTGTATGTCTCACAGTCAAGCACCCTTGTGCTAATACACTCCGCGCACGGTTACCAATCGTGCTGAGGGTACCTTTGGAAGCCTCCGTTACGCTTTTGGAGGCGACCACCCCAGTCAAACTACCCACCACACAATGTCCCCGTTTCCGGGTTAGGCATCAAGCAACAGAAGGGCCGTATTTCAAGGTTAGCTCCACGACGCCTGGCGACGCCGCTTCATAGCTTCCGGCCTATCCTACACATCTGTTGCCCAATGTCAATGTGAAGTTATAGTAAAGGTTCATGGGGTCTTTCCGTCCCGTGACGGGTAAGCGGCATCTTCACCGCTACTACAATTTCACCGAGCTCATGGTTGAGACAGTGTCCAGATCGTTACACCATTCGTGCAGGTCGGAACTTACCCGACAAGGAATTTCGCTACCTTAGGACCGTTATAGTTACGGCCGCCGTTTACTGGGGCTTCAGTTCAAAGCTTCGCTTGCGCTAACTTCCCCCCTTAACCTTCCAGCACCGGGCAGGTGTCAGGCCCTATACTTCATCTTTCGATTTCGCAGAGCCCTGTGTTTTTGTTAAACAGTCGCCTGGACCTATTCACTGCGGCCCCTGTTGCCAGGGGCGACCCTTCTTCCGAAGTTACAGGTCTAATTTGCCTAGTTCCTTAACCATGAATCACTCGAGCACCTTAGTGTTTTCCACTTGACTACCTGTGTCGGTTTGCGGTACGGGTGGCTGTAATGTAAACGCTTAGAGGGTTTTCTTGGAAGTATATTTGGCCTCATTATCGGCGCCCCCGAAGGGTTGCCGTACTATCAGCTTTCAGCATCCAAAGCGGATTTTCCTACTCTGGATATACCTACGGCCTTTAACGCACACTTCCGTCCGTGCGCAGAGGTTACATGCCTTCGTCACCCCATCACTCATTACAGTCAGTACTGGAATATTAACCAGTTGTCCATCGACTACCCCCTTCGGGTTCGCCTTAGGTCCCGACTAACCCCGGGCTGATTAGCATTGCCCGGGAAACCTTAGTCTATCGGTGTGCAGGTTTCTCGCCTGCATTATCGTTACTTATGCCTACATTTGCTTTTCCAAACACTCCACCATGGCTTATCGCCACAGCTTCACAGTAGATTGGAATGCTCCCCTACCAGTAGAGATTACTCTCTAATCCAAAGCTTCGGTACTATACTTGATGCCCGATTATTATCGATGCCCTGTCGCTCGACCAGTGAGCTGTTACGCACTCTTTAAATGAATGGCTGCTTCCAAGCCAACATCCTGGCTGTCTGTGCAACTGGACCACCTTAGTTCAACTTAGTATAGATTTAGGGACCTTAGCTGTTGGTCTGGGTTGTTTCCCTTTTGGACTTGGACCTTAGCACCCAAGCCCTCACTGCTGTGTATATATGATCAGCATTCGGAGTTCGTCTGGATTTGGTAGGATGTGACTCCCCCTAGTCCAATCGGTAGCTCTACCTCTGTCATACTTAACCACAACGCTGCTCCTAAAAGCATTTCGGGGAGTACGAGCTATTTCCCAGTTTGATTGGC